>NZ_SOGT01000002.1:0-443628 GCF_004403345.1 Cryobacterium lyxosi | reverse complement strand
CCACGTGAGGCCGAAAAGCACTGCGGCTTTCCGCACCTTTGGGGTACGTATAGATACATTACGGCCACC
Organism: Cryobacterium lyxosi; assembly: GCF_004403345.1. Lineage (NCBI taxonomy): Bacteria > Bacillati > Actinomycetota > Actinomycetes > Micrococcales > Microbacteriaceae > Cryobacterium > Cryobacterium lyxosi. The sequence goes on along the minus strand of NZ_SOGT01000002.1, from coordinate 443,559 downwards.
ACACCCACCCGTCAAAACGCCCCCCACCCGGGCGTGTCGCGACCGGGTAGGGGGAGACTGAAGAGGTGAGCCGATCAATGAAGACGACACAGCAGCATCCGCTCGAACATCGCGCATGGGTTCTGCGCCTCGGGTTTCGGCGAAACCTGCTGAGGCCAGCAGACTCGGACCGCAGCGACCGGGTGACCCACATTGAATTGTTCTTCGATCTGATTTTTGTCTTCGCGCTCACCCAGCTGTCGCGCTACCTCTACGCCAACCAGTCCTGGGTTGGAGCGCTCGAGTCGATCATTCTGGTGCTCGCGCTCTGGTGGCTCTGGGTCTACACCACCTGGGTGACCAACTGGCTCGACCCGGCCAAGCTTCCCGTGCGCGGCGTCGTGATCGGGCTATCCCTCGTGGGACTCGTGATCAGCACGTCGATTTACGATTCGTTTGGCAATCAGGGTCTCGTCTTCGCCGTCGCCTATGTTGCCCTGCAACTGGGCCGCACGGTCTTCATGGTGCTCGCCCTTGCCCGGCACGATCCGGCCCTGCACTCGACCTTTCTTCGCATTCTGCTCTGGCTGTCGGTAGCGAGTATCTTTTGGATCGTCGGGGGCCTCATGCCCCTGTCCGTGCGGCTGCCGGCCTGGTTGATCGCCTTGGTGATCGAGTACGGTTCAGCCAGCCTGGGATTTCGCATTCCTGGCTTGAAGGCGCCGGGCGTGGATGACTGGGATGTGTCTGGACCGCACATCGCCGAGCGCAGTGCCTTGTTCGTCATCATCGCAGTGGGTGAGTCCTTCCTGGTCACCGGCTTTGCGTTTGTCGATCAGAAGGCATCCGTTCTCGGGATATTCGGGCTCTTTCTCGCCTTTGTGAACGGGGTGGCCATGTGGTGGCTCTACTTCGATCATGGAGAGCAAGCTGGGAGCAAAGCAATCGCGGCATCGAGCGAGCCGGGACGCATCGCTCGGCTGGCCTACACCTACGTGCACGCGGTCATCATTGCGGCAATCGTGCTGACCTCGGTCGCGGACAAGTCGTTGTTAGAGCATCCGGAAGGTGCCATGACGCTCCCGGTGGCCGTGATTATTATCGGCGGGCCGTCGTGTTATCTGGTCGGGCTGCTGCTCTTTCGCTGGATCGTCACGCGCACGCTGCTCGTATCCCACCTGGTGGGGCTCGGACTGCTCGCCCTGGCTGGCGTGGCGGCAACGGTCCTGACTCCACTCGGGCTGGGGGCGGTGACCTCCGTGGTGCTGGTCACCGTTGCGGCGTGGGAGACGATCGTGCGAGTCCACACCGGTACAACCGACGACGACGCGGGCTGAACCGAGACCGGGAGGCTGGCATTTTTGGCGGCCTGACCTAAGCGGATGCCTAGCCTGCCCGAAGAACGCTGGCCCGGACCCCGAACAAAGTGGGCGAGGGACGAGTGGGGACGTTGGACTGTACTGTTGCGCCTGAGCAACCGCGATACTGAGGTAAGCGAGATCGCTGAAACAGATTGGAAGGCAATCATGGGTTCTCTCACGTATGACCGCGTCATCGTGGAGATCGATGATCGCACCCTCGCGCACCTGCAACTCGTGATCGTGCAGAAGCTGCGCCGGGGCGAGAGTTTTCTCCTGTCCTGGCAGGATTGCCCATCGGTGGGGTCTGGGCGCAGTTCTGTCTGGCTGAACCAGGCCATCCCGTTGTATTTCAAATACGCCGGCGGACACGCAGCCACGCTCAACCGAGAGTGGATCGAAGACCTCAGCCGCTCGGCCAACAGCACCCAGGGTCTCATGATCGTCAGCGAGGCCGGTTCGTCGCCGGTCACCACTCTCGCCGCGCGCTCGAAAACGACAATCAACGCGCGAACGACCGCTCGCACCGACACGGTCCTGGCATAGTCCAACGGTGTCAAAATGCGGATCGGAGCGCTCACTCGTGCCGCAGAATCTCCTCGAGCTGCAGTGCGACGTCGTTCGTCGGGTCGAGGGCGAGGGCGCGCTTGACCTCGCGGCGTGCATCGTCTGTGTTGCCATTCGTGTAGAGCGCGATCGCGTTTTGAACGGCGATAGTGGGGTCCATCGGGGCGAGTTCTACGAGCGCATCGAGGGTTTTCACGGCGCCGGGCGCATTGCCGTCGGCAAACTGTCCGACCGCTAGCGCTCGTTCGGTGGTCGCGGTGTTGGGAAGTGCTGCTCGAGAAAGCTCAGCCCAGTGGACGGATAAGGCCGCGGCTCCAGGGACACGAGCATCTGCCGCAGCGGCGAACGACTGGGCGGCGATGCCCGCGAGATCGGCGTCCCACGGGCGGATGGCATATGCCGCTTTAAAAGCACTCTCGGCGGCCTGGATGTCATCGCGGGCCGCATTCGAGACGCCCGAGGCCAGTGGAATCTCCGCGCTCACCAGAATGACCAACCAGATTGACCAGACGCCAAGAATTGCCGTTCGTACAGCCGTGGCGGCTAACCGTGTCGAACCGGGCCGTATTTGACCCCGGAGCCCACCATCCGGCGCCCGGGTTGCGAGCACTCCCAGCAGGAGAGCGGCCACGATGGTGGTTGACGGCGCCGTGAAGTGCGTTAGCAGAGCGACGCCAAATCCGCCGAGCGCTGCGAGCGCACCGGCGAGAACGTCGCTGCGGGCGGCATCCGCTGAGACCAGGCCGCTGGTCGAGCGTCGGGCAGTGGCCGATACCGGTTCGGGGACGCACAATCGTCGCCACGAGCGCAGGCCAACCACTGCGGCAGTGACGAGGAGGCCGACGACCACGGCGAGGAGCGGTATTCCCCCTGCCAGAAGTACCTGGATGACCCAGTTGTGCGGGGAGTCCAGCACTGAATCACTCGTGGAGTTGCGGGAATTAGCGTTGAGGAACCCATTCACGCCCACCCCGAGCGGACGTTCAGCGAGCACATCGGCGGCGTCGCTCCAGAAAGTGAATCGGCCCTCGAGGGATTGGGTCGAGAGGGGGCTCACACCGAGCAGGCGGCTGCGGGTGAAGGGCACGGCCAGCGCACCGCCGATAAGGACCACCCCAGCGAGGGCGGTGAGCCCGATGGGGCGCAGTCGCCGCCGGCCCGGTGACCGCACGATTTCGAGAACCATCAGGATGCCGAGCACCGTTACGGCAGCGAGCAATCCCGCTCGAGATGCGCTCACGATGACGGTCGCCGCCGCGAGCAGCAATGCCGTGCTCAGCCAGGCTCGCTCTGCGAGCGCTTTTCTCGGCTCGGTCCATGCCCGCAGCACGGGGAGTATGAGCATCGCGCAGAAAATGGCTCCGAGCACGCCCTGGTCGGTGGCATTTCCGGTGAGGGACCCGGGTCGAGCCAGGTCCGTTGCGATGGGTCGGGCTCCGGCTGCTTCGAGCAGCGAGACCAGGCCGAGGGCGATGGCCGCCGTCGCAATGGCACGAATTAGCGTGCGTAGAGTGTTCGTTGGAGCGGTCGGGCCGAGCAATCGTGCGCCGGTCCATACCGCACCGAAGTAGACCGGCAGCGTGACGAGACCCTCATACCGCGGCCAGCGACCCCAGAGCTGCACACCGGGAGCCGCCGAGATCAGCACGCTCAGCAGTGCAACGGCGAGGGCAGCGGATGCCGCAGCCACAAACCAGCGCGGCAGCCGTCCGCGGGCGACCCCGACTGAGGCGAGTACGACGGCGATGGCCGCGAGTGCGTCTTTTGGTAGAAACCAGCGCACGAAGGCGTCGGGTAGGAAGAAGATCGAGGAGGCAACGAGCAGGCACAGTGCTACCGTTGCCGCGCGGCGCCGCCCCGGCGGATCCAGGACGGGTCTCGGCGCCCCGCGCTGCGGCATCCGCTTGGCGGGGACCGTTCTGGACATCACGAAGCGGCCCTCGACGCGAAAATCGTCGAAGGCCGCTGGCTAGTGCAGGTGCGTGATGCTATTTCAGCGCCGAGGCGGTGCGGCGACGCGCTCTGATGGTCAACGCCAGGCCACCGAGCACCATGAGGGCCAGTGCGAGCCAGCCCGAGGAGATATCGGCACCGGTCGAGGCCAGGACCGCTGTCGTCGTGACGACCAGTGCGGCGGAGGTGAACGAGACACCGGCCTCGTCAACCAACACGATGTGGTGGGTACCGGCTGCGATCGACGTGGGCATGGGGAAGCTGCCGCTGATACGACCCTGTGCGTCGGCGGTGAGGGTACCGAGCAAGACCGGGGTGGAATGCATCCAGATGTCGACGACCTCAAACGGCTTGAAACCCGTGCCGGTGATGGGGATGCTGGCTCCCCCGACGAGAGTCTCGGCCGGCATGGTCACGCGATCACTCTTTGGTCCAACGACCGAGGCTGGTGCGGCTTGTCCGGTCTCAGCGCGCGGAGCGGCCGGAGCGGGTTGAGCGGCCGGAGCTAGCGTGGGGCTCGGCGTCGGGGACGGCGTGGGCGACGAGGCAGGCTCACTCGCTTTCAGCACAGGAGCTGTCCCCGGAGCAAAGGCTTCCATCGACTGATACCCGGACTTTTTTCCGATAACTCCCACGCGTAACACGTGCCCAATGTCGTCTGCGGTCACCGTATAGGTCTTGCTGTTTGACTTGGAGTAAAAATACTGACCGTCGCGCTGCCACGCATAATCAAAAGCAACGTCGCCTGGCCCCCACACGCCCGGCTCTGCAGTCAGTACTTGTCCGACGAAGGCAGTTCCCACAATGGTTGGAACGCTTGTCGTTACCTGGTCCAGCGCTTCTAGCGTCGCGTCGATGCCCGTGATATTTGAGCCAACTTCGACTTTGATTCGGTTCGAGGCCTCAACAGTGGGCTTATCGTTCCAATATTCTGTGTCGTACTCAAGGCCGGTGGAGGTGTAGTAGTTCCGGAATGACACCGCATAGTTTCCAGTCGGGAGCCCCCGCAACGTGTATTTTCCGTCGGTATCCGTGGAAACCGTGGCCACGGGCATAGTCGGTATCGAGGAGTCGTCGGAGTAGGCGCTGACCGTGCTGCGGTCCAGAGGGGTGTCGTCCGCCGAATCATCTGTCTTAAGGTCACCAGAGACTGTGCCGGAGATCGTCAAGAGCCGCTGCAAGGTCAGTACCTGTCCCGTGACTGCTTGCGCGTCGTTTACGGCGACACTGGAAAGCTCGTCGACGTCGACATCGTAGGGGTCGCCGCTGCCGAAGCCGGATTCACTCATGGGCAGTGAGCCCCAGAGCGAACCAGTTTCGTTGTTCTGCACACCCAATTTGTAGGTGCCAGCACGGAGCCCCGTCAAAGTAAACGCACCGCTCGCGTCTAGCGTTGCTATGTCGGTGCCGACGGAGTATTTCCCCGCCTCGGTCAAGGGATAGGCCTTGACCCGCGATCCGGCCGCGAGCGGAGCGGACACGCCACCCGCTCCTACGACGGTTCCGCTGATAGAGGCGGTGTACGTCGGGAAAGACGCCTCTTCCACGGCAACAACAGGAGCCGCCGACAACGCCCCGAAGGTTAAGATGGCCGCTACTGTGAGAGCGACCGCGAAGCTGCGCTCTCGGATGCGGGTGAAGAAGTTCCCCATGATGACCTTTGGTCTGATGCCAGCGTTCGGGCATGCATACATGCATGCCCGAACGCGCGGAGCGAAGCCCCCCAGGTTCAGCTTATGTGGCGCAACGTCCGACGACAGTCGAATTCGACCTTTCTCGTATACCCCAATTCGAGGGGCTGCAACTCGGTAGAATCTTCGTGATCGCAGACGAAAAGCGGGCCCTCGCTAACAATGCGGGCCCGTTTTTCGAATCTGCAGCGACCTAGTGCTTCGCGACGAGCGTGAGCACGTCATAGGACGCGACGAGTTCGTCATTCTGGTTGGTCAGCACGGCATCCCAGCGCACCTCGCCGTATTCGTCGGTCTCGCGCGGGGTGATCTGCTTCGCAGTGAGCGCAACGCGAATGCTGTCGCCGGGCGAGACCGGTGTGACGAACCGCAGGTTCTCCAGCCCGGAGTTGGCGAGGACCGGCCCGGGCGCCGGGTCGACGAATAGTCCGGCGGCCCACGAGACCAGCAGGTAGCCGTGCGCCACGCGGCCCGGGAAGAACGGATTGGCGGCGGCGGCCTCTTCGTCCATGTGGGCGTAGAAGGTGTCCCCGGTGAACTGGGCAAAGGTCTCGATATCTTCGAGCGTTACCGTGCGGGAGTCCGAAACGATCTGGTCACCGATCACGAGTTCGGCCAGGCTCTTCCTAAACGGATGCGTGTCACCGACCCGCGCAGTGGCGCCTTGGTGCCAGATTCCGGTGATGGCCGTGAGCATTTCGGGTGAGCCTTGAATGGCAGTGCGCTGCATGTGGTGCAGCACCGCGCGGATGCCGCCCAGCTCTTCGCCGCCGCCGGCCCGGCCCGGGCCGCCGTGCACGAGCTGCGGAACCGGCGAACCGTGCCCGGTCGAGGTGCGGGCATCGTCTCGGTCGAGCACGAGCACGCGACCGTTGAAGGCAGAGATTCCAGTCATCAAGGCGACGGCCACGGCCGGGTCATGCGTGGCGATACTGGTCACGAGCGACCCGCCACCCCGCCGCACGAGGGCGACAGCCTCGTCGAGGGTGTCATAGCCGAGCACGCTCGAGACCGGGCCGAAGGCCTCGACCTCGTGTACGGCGGCAACGGAGGCGTCGTCGAAGCGCAGCAGTAGCGGCTCGACGAAAGCGCCATCGGGAGCGGGCGCGGTCGTGCCGTTGGCGTGCAGAACGGCCGGGGCATCCGTTTTGCCGACGACCAGTTTGCCACCGGCGGCCTGGAGGCGGGCGACCTGCTTGAGTACTTCGCTTCGCTGCGCGGTAGAGGCGAGCGGGCCCATGGTGACGCCCGCGGCGCGGGGATCGCCGAGCACGATACGTTCGGTGATGCGCGCCTGCACTGCCGCGACGACGTCACCCATGGCCGCGCGCGGCACGATGACGCGGCGGATGGCGGTGCACTTCTGGCCCGCCTTGACCGTCATCTCGGTGACGACCTGCTTGACGAAGGCGTCGAATTCGGGGGTGCCGACGGCGGCATCCGTTCCGAGAACGGAGGCATTGATCGAGTCGGTCTCGTTGGTGAAGCGCACTCCGCCGGTCTGCACGGAGTCGTTCGCGCGCAGCTTTTCGGCGGTCGAGGCCGATCCGGTGAAGGCGACGAGGTCACCGAGGCGCACGTCATCGAACAGGGTCGGCACGCTGCCCGAGACCAGCTGCAGCGAACCTTCCGGCAGCAGACCGGAGTCGGCGAGGATGCGCACGAACGCCTCGGCGAGGTAGCCGGAGGGGGTTGCCGGCTTCACGAGGGTGGGCACTCCGGCCAGGAAAGCCGGCGCAAACTTCTCGAGGGCTCCCCAGACAGGAAAGTTGAACGCGTTGATCTGCACGGCGACTCCGGGCAGGCGCGAGTAGATGTGGCGGGCGATGAAGGAGCCGTCCTTGGAGAGCGGCTCGACCGGTCCGTCGACGTAGACGCGGGCGTTCGGCAGTTCTCGGCGACCCTTGGATGAGTAGCTGAACAGCACTCCGATGCCGCCGTCAATGTCCACCCAGGAGTCGACCCGGGTGGCGCCGGTGCGGCTGGAGAGGGCGTAGAGCTCCTGCTTATGCTCGGTCAGCAGCAGCGCCATCTGCTTGAGCAGCACGGCCCGCTGGTGAAAGGTGAGCTCGCCGAGCGATTTCTGGCCGACCGTGCGCGCATACTCGAGCGCTTCCGCGAGGTCGAGGCCGTGCGTGCTGACGCGCGTGACGACCTCACCGGTCGAGGCGTCACAGACGTCCACAGCAGCGGATGCGTCGGCGGGGGTCCACCAGGCGCCCTGGACGTAGCTGGGCAGAATGGTCGTCATGGGTTTTTCCTTGTCTTCTATGCGGGATGCGGTGGAGGCCCGGGCACTCATAAGGCTTCGTTCCAGCGGTAGAAGCCCTGGCCGGACTTGCGGCCAAGCTTGCCCTCTGCCACGAGCCGGCGCAGCAGCGCGGGCGGTTCGAAGCGGGCGCCGAGCTGTTTATGCAGGTACTCGGCAATGCCGAGACGCACGTCGAGTCCGACCAGATCGGTCAGTTTCAACGGCCCGACCGGATGCTTGTAGCCGAGCATCATCGCGGCATCAATATCCGAGGCGCTCGCGACACCTTCCTCGAGCATGCGGATGGCCTCGAGCCCGAGGGCCACTCCGAGCCGGGACGAGGCGAATCCGGGCGCGTCACTGACGGTGATCGGAGTTTTGCCGAGGGCAGAAACCCAGCCCTGGGCATCCGCTACCAATTCGGGCGAGGTGGCGCTGCCGGTGACGAGTTCAACCAGATTCGAAGCGGGCACCGGGTTGAAGAAGTGCAGACCGAGAAAACGCGCCGGACGCTGCAGTTCGTCGGCGAGGTCGTCGATCGAGATCGACGAGGTATTGCTCGCGAGGGCGGCCTCGGCCGGAAGCTGGGCCTCGACCTTTTGTAGGGCCTCGACCTTCTGCGCACGCACCTCGGGAACGGCTTCGACGACCAGTTCCCGGTCGGCGAACAGGCCGAAGTCCACTCCGACGGCGAGGCGAGACGTAAGTTCCGCGCGGGTCTCACCGGTAGCGCCGCGGGCGATGCTCGCGTCGACGGCGCGCAACACGCGTTCGCGGGCGGCCGTCGCCTCGGTGTCACCCCGTTCAATGAGGGCCACGTGGGCTCCGGCGAGCAAAAAGGCGTGTGCTATGCCGGCGCCCATGCGCCCGCCGCCGAGTACGCCGACGCGGGCGGGAACGCCGGATTCGCCGCGATCACCCAGTTCCAGTTCAGACACCGACATCAGACACGCTCCATAATGAGGGCCGAGCCCTGGCCGACGCCGACACACATCGTCGCGAGGCCGTGCCGGGCATTTTCCCGTTCCATGCGGGCGAGCAGGGTGACGACGAGGCGTGCACCGCTCGATCCGAGCGGATGCCCGAGCGCGATAGCGCCACCGTCGCGGTTGACGATTTCATCGTCGAGGCCCAGGCGACGAATGCACGCAATCGACTGCGTGGCAAATGCTTCGTTGAGCTCGATCGCTCCGAGGTCGGCGATGCTCAGGCCACTGCGGTCGAGGGCGCGCTGGGTGGCCGCGACCGGGCCGAGGCCCATGATCTCCGGAGCCAGGCCGACGCTCGCGCCGACCACGATGCGGGCGCGCGGCGTGAGGTCGTACTTTTCCACGGCCTCACCGCTCGCCACGAGAATCGCCGAGGCGCCATCGTTGAGCGAACTGGCGTTGCCGGCCGTGACGACGGAGCCGCCGGAGACAATCGGGCGCAGGGCGGCGAGGCCTTCGATGGTGGTGTCGCGCCTCAGTCCCTCGTCAACGAGCACCTCGCCCTTTTTGGTGGGTACCCCGATGATTTCATCGACGAAGTGACCGGCGTCGATCGCGGCGGCGGCGCGCTGATGGCTGCGGAGAGCGAAGGCATCCGCTTCGGCGCGGGTGATGCCGTCGAGTCGGGCGACTTCTTCGGCCGTCTCCGACATGGAGAAGGTGGCCTTGTCGCGGGCGGCAAGTGTGGGGTTCACGAACCGCCAGCCAATGGAGGAGTCGAACTGGGCGCCGGGCTTAGCCCACGGGCGATCGGGTTTGGCCTGCACCCAGGGGGCGCGGGTCATCGACTCGACGCCGCCGGCGATCATGAGGTCGGCGTCGCCGGCGCGGATGGCCTGCGCGGCCATGGTGATCGCCGACATTCCGGAAGCGCAGAGCCGGTTGACGGTGATGCCCGGCACGTGGTCGGGCAGGCCAGCAAGCAATCCGGCCATCCGGGCGACGTTGCGGTTGTCCTCACCGGCCTGGGTGGCGGCGCCGAAGATGATCTCTTCGATCAGTGCCGGGTCGATGCCGGCGCGGCGCACGGCCTCACCGACGACGAGCGCGGCGAGGTCATCGGGACGAACCGAGGCCAGTGCTCCACCGTAGCGACCTACCGGGGTGCGTACTCCTCCAACGAGGTAGGCCTCGGCCATGTTTCTCTCCTGACGACGGTGTCTGCGGGTGCCTGCGGGAACGTGGAATAAATTACCGACCGTTCGGAAGGTAATTCTGGCAGATGCGGGTGGGTTCGCACAACCCGCCCGGCACGCAAAAAGAGGCACCCGCCGAATAGCGGATGCCTCTTTCTAGATCAAGCGATTATCAGATGTTGGCGAGTTCACGCACAGCCGCGTCACCGGGGGTGGCTGTGGTGTAGCTCGCGTCGATCTCGGCCCGGTCGAGCAGCTCGTCCATGCGGCGCTTGCGCTGCTTGGGGATGAGCGTCACGACTGTTCCGGTCTTGCCGGCACGGCCAGTACGTCCCGCACGGTGCAGGTACGTCTTGTACTCGTCGGGCGCGTCGGCCTGGATGACCAGGTCGATGTCGTCGACGTGGATACCGCGAGCAGCGACATCCGTTGCGACGAGCACGTTGACCCGACCACTCGTGAGCATCTGCAGGTTGCGGGTACGGCGAGCCTGGTTGAGGTCACCGTGCAGGCTGGTGGCCTTGACTCCGGCGTCTTCGAGCTGGTCGGCGAGCTGCTCAGCGTAGGCGCGGGTGCGGCTGAAGATGAGCGTCTTGCCGTCGCGGTTGACGAGCTCTTCGATGATGCGGCCCTTGTCGCGGTGCTCGATGACGAGCACGCGGTGGTCGATCGTGGAGGAGGCCTGGTCTTCACCGGCGACCTCGTGCACGGCCGGGTTGGTCAGGAATTCCTTGACCAGCGAGGCAACGCCCTTGTCGAGGGTGGCGGAGAAGAGCAGTTTCTGGCCGCCGGCTTTGGTCTGGCGCAGGATGCGCTGCACCGGCTCGAGGAACCCGAGGTCGCACATGTAGTCCGCCTCGTCGAGCACGGTGACGACGACTTCACTCAGGTCGAGACGACCCTGGTCAATGAGGTCTTCGATACGGCCGGCGGTGCCGATGATGATGTCCACGCCGCGCTGGAGGGCGCTGACCTGGCGGTACTGCGGAACGCCGCCGTAGATCTGGGTGGTGAAGAGGCCGACGCTGCGGGCGATGGGCTGCACGGTGCGGTCGATCTGCAGGGCGAGCTCCCGGGTCGGGGCCAGGATGAGCGCGCGGGGCTTGCGGGCCATCTTGCGGTCCTTGGCGCCGTTGTTCTCCATGAGCTTTTCCACCAGGGGGGCACCGAAGGCGATGGTCTTGCCGGATCCGGTCTTGCCGCGCCCGAGCACATCGCGCCCGGCGAGCACGTCGGGGATCGTGGCAGCCTGGATCGGGAAGGGCGACGGAGCGCCGAGGGCGGCGAGCTCGCGCACGATGTTCTCGCCGAGGCCCAGGTCGCCGAAGCTTACACCGACGACATCAGAGGCCGTCGTCGCGATGGCTTCGAGACGCTCGAGCACGACGTCTTCGCCGCCGGCGAAGGTGGGCTTGACACCGTCTTCGCTGCGCTTCGGGTAGAACTTGCTGTCGCCATCGTCGGAACGGGTCGGACGGTCGTTACCGAAGTCGCGACGGGGCGGGCGATCGTCGTTCGAGCGACGCGGAGCCCGGTCGTCGAAGCTGCGGGGAGCACGGTCTCCGTAGGAGGGACGCTCGGTGCGGGCCGGACGATCGTTGTTGTAGGCCGGACGATCCGTGCGCGGAGCGCGGTCTCCGTAGGAGGGACGCTCGGTGCGGGCCGGACGATCGTTGTTGTACGCCGGACGATCCGTGCGCGGAGCGCGGTCTCCATAGGACGGACGCTCCGTGCGCGGGGCGCTGCTGCGGTCACCATAGGACGGACGGTCATTGTTGTAGGCCGGGCGGTCGGTGCGCGGGGCGCGGTCACCATAGGACGGACGGTCATTGTTGTACGCCGGGCGGTCGGTGCGCGGGGCGCGGTCACCATAAGAGGGACGCTCGGCGCGAGGAGCGCTGTTGCGGTCACCATAGGAGGGACGCTCGGCGCGGGGAGCGCTGTTGCGGTCACCATAGGAGGGACGCTCGGCGCGGGGAGCGCTGTTGCGGTCACCATAAGAGGGACGCTCGGTACGAGCCGGACGGTCATTGTTGTAGGCCGGACGGTCCGTGCGGGGACGGTCGTTGTTGTAGGCCGGGCGCTCGTTGCGCTCGCTGTTGGTACGACCACCGTTTTCGGGGCGAACGGAACGCGAGCCATAGGCTGGGCGCTCGCTCGAGGGACGCTCGTTCGACCGCGCGGCGCGCTCGTCGGCGTTCCAGCGCTGCTTCTTGGGCGCGCCCTCATCAGCGCGGTAACCGCGATGTCCGGGGCTCTTGCTGCCGGCGTTGTTGGAACCGCCGTGGCCCGATCCGCCCTTGGAGGCGTACTTGGGATCAAAGTTCTTACCGCCACGACCGACGGTGGAATTGTGCGAATTGCCTTGAGGCATAAAAATATCTCTGGGTTGTGTTCGGTACATGGCAGAACAACATCGCACATGCGACGTAACTGAGAACCCGAGCAATCTGCGGTCGGGGCCGTTCACATACAGTGATTTTTCACCAGCGGATTACTGGGAAACCGGCCCAACTTGACTTACAAACCCATCCGCGCACAGCGCGGTGTCAAGAGCCGACTTATATACGTTACCCGATGGATCCGGAAAAGTCACGTAACGGGGCATGCAATGCCTCGCTCTATTCTGGTGACATGACCATTTCGATCGGTATTGAGCCGCCCCGGCAGGCCGACGTCGAGGCGCTTCTCGCCGCCGGCACCGTCTTTGCGCACTCCCTGTATCCCGTGGAGAACACGTTTCTGCTCAGCACCGACGAGCTCGAGCGTCCCGGCGTCGACGTGTACGTGGCCCGCGATGAAAACGGTAAGGCGTGCGGCATGGCCGCCCTCGTCCCGCTCGACCTCGATCTCGATCTCGACGCCGCAGCTGAACTGAAGCGACTGTTCGTGCACACAGAAGCTCGGGGCCGCGGTGTGGCCGGCCGCCTGCTGGACCGCATCGAAGCGGATGCCGCTAGCCACGGCATCCGCTCTCTCGCGTTGGAAACCGGCACGCTGCAACACGCAGCGATGGCGCTCTACCGCGGCCGCGGCTACGAACAGATCGAGCTGTTCGGCCCGTATATCGGCGAAGAACTCAGCGTCTGCTTCGCTAAGAGCCTTTAAATCAGGCGGCGGGTGGCACCGCGTTCATCCGCAACCTGCCCGCTCGCGGCACTCGTTAGAGAAGCGGGCCCCCATAGGAACGAGTGCCCACTTTCCCGAGGAGTGCCGCGAGGCGTGCCGGAAGGCGTGCCGCAAGGTTTCGCGCGGGGCTCAGCGCGGGGCTCAGCGCGGTTGTCCGCCGATCCGGCGGGACAGTTCTGCGGCCGTCGCCATCACGGCCTGGGCGATCTGGGGCCAATGGGCCGCGGCAAATCGATCGCGTGCGAAGGTGACCGCGATGGCGGCGGCCGGCCAGCCGGCATGATCGCGCACGGCGAGCGCCACCGAGGCGATGCCGGGCGTGATTTCGCCGTCTTCTGTGGCGTAGCCATCTGTTCGCACTCGATCGAGTACGGCGCGTAGCTCCAGGCGGCTTCCCGGACCCCGCCCGTCCCGCAGCTCAAGCGACGCCTGGTTCGGGTAGAGCGCGCGCACTTGGGCGGCAGGGACCGCCGCGAGCAGGGCGCGCCCGCTCGCCGTGAGATGGGCGGGCAGCCGCACGCCCACCTCGGAGACGAGCGAGGGACGGTGCGCAGCACGCTCCTCGACGAGGTAGATCACGTCCCGACCGTGCAGCACCACGAGATGGGCGCTCTCCCCCAACCGGTCGACGAGCTGCGCGATCAAGGGGCGACCGAGTCGGGAAAGCGGTTCCTGGCGGCTGAATCCCGAGCTGAGTTCAAAGGCGGCGATGCCCAGCCCGTACCGGTGTTCCTCGGGCAGGTGCACGACGAATCCCTGCTCCACGAGCACGTCGAGCAGCTGGTAAACGGTCGAGCGTGGCAAGTCGAGGGCGCTCGCTACGTGGGCCGCCGGCGTCGGCCCACGCTGCGCGGCGAGGTGTGTCAGCAGGCGGAGGACGCTTTGGGCGGCCGGAACTTTGGACGGTGTTTTCATGGCGGGTCCCCGGCTCCGCCGACGCTGGGCGGCCCATCTGCACGCGCTTTCGCGTGCGTTGAGACTGGATGCTGTCCGGCATACCGGACAGCATCCACCTTATCGGCGTATCGCCTACCCCGGCGCGGGTGTGCAATGACATCATGACTCGTGCACAGACGCCCAGCACCGACCTGCCCACCGCGAGCACAGCATCCGTTTCCGCAGCCAGAAACGCCACGGCGAGTGTCACTGTCGGAACCGGCGCCCTCTCGTTCGCTGACGTGATCGCCGTCGCGCGCCACAATGCGCGCGTGACGCTTGACCCTTCGAGCCTCGACGAGGTCGCAGTGACCCGCAGGATCATCGATGCCCTCGCTGCGGATCCCGAACCGCACTATGGAATCTCCACCGGCTTCGGCGCCCTCGCGACAACGTTCATCACCCCCGGCCGGCGCGCCCAGTTGCAGGCGAGCCTCGTGCGCTCCCATGCCGCCGGCAGCGGGCCCGAGGTGGAACGGGAAGTCGTGCGCGCCCTCATGCTGCTGCGGTTGAGTACCCTGATGACCGGTCGCACCGGGGTTCGGCCGGCCACCGCCGAGACCTACGCCGCCGTACTGAACGCCCAGATCACCCCGGTCGTGCACGAATACGGATCACTCGGCTGCTCCGGCGACCTGGCCCCGCTCGCCCACTGTGCCCTCGTTGTGATGGGCGAGGGCCAGGCGCGTGACACGACCGGCATTCTCGTCACCGGCAGCCAGGCCCTGGCCACGGCCGGAATCAGACCGGTCGTGCTCGCCGAAAAGGAGGGCCTCGCCCTCATTAACGGCACCGACGGCATGCTCGGCATGCTCGTGCTCGCCCTCGACGATTTCGCCCGCTTGCTCACCACCGCCGACATCGCGGCCGCCATGAGTGTCGAAGCCCTGCTCGGAACGGATGCCGTCTTCGCGGCCGATCTGCAGCAGTTGCGGCCCCAGCTCGGTCAGGCCGACAGCGCCGCGAACCTGCGCCGACTGCTGCTTGGCTCTGGCCTGCTCGCCAGCCATGCCGGCCCGGAGGACGTGTCGGTGCAGGATGCCTATTCCCTGCGGTGTGCCCCGCAAGTGCACGGCGCCGCGCGCGACACCGCCGCCCACGCCGCCCTCGTCGCCGGCCGCGAACTGGCCAGCGCCATCGATAACCCGGTCGTCACCGTCGACGGACGCGTCACTTCGAACGGCAACTTTCACGGCGCCCCGCTCGGCTATGTGCTGGACTTTCTCGCCATCGCCTCAGCGGATGTCGCCAGTATGAGTGAACGCCGCACCGACCGTCACCTCGATGTGAGCCGCAGCAAGGGCCTGCCGCCGTTTCTCGCGCACGAGGTGGGGGTGGACTCCGGACTCATGATTGCTCAATACACCGCCGCCGGAATCGTGTCGGAGCTCAAGCGACTCGCCGCGCCGGCATCCGTTGATTCGATTCCCTCCTCGGCGATGCAGGAGGACCACGTTTCGATGGGCTGGCACGCCGCGCGCAAACTGCGCCGGTCGCTCGACGGGCTCGGCCGCGTGCTGGCGATCGAGATCATGACGGCGTCGCGATCGCTTGATCTGCGGGCACCGCTCACCCCCGCCGCCGCGACCACAGCGGTGCGCGATCTCGTGCGCACGGTAGCCGGTGGCCCCGGGCACGATCGTTTCCTCTCCCCCGAAATCGAAGGCGTTGTGGCTCTCGTGGCCTCCGGCGCGGTGCGCTCGGCTGCCGGACCCGGATTGGCGTAAATTTCGGACAACCTTACAGCGACCTTGCGTCACGCATCCACCCCGTTGTAAGCGCTGCGGCACCGTGCCATACTTGCGCCACGATGGCCCGCCCGAGCCGCGTAAATCCATTACCCGAATGGATCAGGTTCTCATATGCTGCTTCCCGCCACGCGCCGTCATGACGTTCGGCTTGGGCGTGCGAAATTTTGCAATCGGGCGCCACGAAGCCGGGCTGTGCGGGCTGCCGAAGGCGGGCTGGTGGCAGTGGTCATCGTGGCACTCGCGCTGTTCGGCGCACCGATCGGAGCGATCGCCGACGAGGTGCCCGCCGGCTCCCCCGCAAGCCCAGCACCGATCGCGACGGCAGAGCCGACCCCCACCGCAACGCCTACGCCTACGCCTGAACCGTCGACCACACCCACACCCACACCCACCCCCACACCAGTACCTGAGCCGATCACCAGCCCTGCCCCGCAACCGGCACCGGCACCGGCACCGGACATCGACCCCACCCCCACCGCAACCCCGCCCCCCACTGCGGAACCCGTGCCGGAACCGACTGACGGTCCCATCCCACCGGTGGCTGTACCCCCGCGACCAACCCCCGGACCGACGGCCGGATCGACGGTCGATCCGATTCCGGTCGCACCCACCGATTCCGTGGCGGCGTCAGCCCAAGCAGAAGCTGCGGCAGCCGCCCAGGTAACAGCCACCGCCCGGGCGACTGCTGCACAAGCGCGCGCCGAACAGCGTGCCGCGGCCGCGCAGGTCGAAATCCAGCGCGCTTCCGCCCAGGAACTCAGCGTGGAACGGGCCGCAGCGTTGACGACGGCCCTCACCCACTCGCAAACCACGCAGGCTGCGCTCGACACCGCTCGCGGCGACCTGGCAGCAACGCAAGCACGTCAGACGAGCGCGCAGGGCCGCGCAACTCTCGTTCACCGACTCGCCGTTGAGGCCTCGCAGCAAGCAAGCGTCTCTGCCCAAAGCTTCGCCGTAGTCGCACGCAGGCTCGCCCAGCAACGAAACGGTGCCGGAATCGCCGACGTCTTTCTCGGCGGGCACTCACTCGGCAACGTGCTCGACCAGCTCAGCACGCTCGACCAGCTGAACCGCCTGGCCGACAACATCGACACGATCCAGGCCAATGCCGAAGCTGACCAGGCGCGAGCCGTCAAGCTCAGCCAGCAGGACGCCGAGACTCGCGCTGCTGCCAGCTCAGTACCGGTCGACGCGAGCCAGGCGACATTCGACGCAGCCTCGAGCGACTTCGAGGCCGCAGGTCTGGCGCTCGCCTCCGCAGCATCGCAGGCGTCGAACGCCGCCGCGACCCTGGCGGCTCTCAATGTGCGCCCGATCATTCGCACCGACCTCGGCCAGCTCAGCGAGCAGGGTTGGGCCAACCCCGTGCAAGGTGCCATAACGGATGGCTACGGGCCACGCCCGCTTCGTCCGCTCCCCGGAGTTGGCACGTTCCACTACGGCACCGATATCGGGGCGAGCTGTCGGGCACCCGTTTTTGCAGCCACATCGGGAATCGTGCGGGCAGCGGGCTCCGTGGGAAGTTACGGCAATTGGATTCTGATCGACCATGGGGAGGGTGTGCAGACGGGCTACGCCCACCTCGCCAGCGGTGAAACCCTGGTCGCTGCCGGTGATCCGGTCACCGCCGGCCAGCAGATAGGCAGCGTCGGCAACACCGGCCTGTCTACCGGCTGCCACTTCCACGTCGAGGTGCGGGTCGACGGCGTGCGTATCGACCCGCAACCATTCTTTCTGAACCGCGGCGTCATTCTCGGCCGTTGAGGACCGGCGCATCCGCCCGAACGTGCGGGGCCGGAACGAGCCGGACCGGGTTTGATTCAGCTGAATTCAGGCAGTCCGATGAATTCAGGCAGTCCGATGATTTCAGGCAGTCCGACGCATAGCGCGGCGTTCTCGTGCGCCCTCGACCAGTAGGTAGAGCACCGGAAGTACGATCAGGGTCAGCACAGTCGAGGAGATGAGCCCGCCGATGACCACGAGGGCGAGCGGCTGCGAGATGAATCCGCCGTGGCCGGTGAGGCCGATCGCCATCGGCACCAGGGCGAAGATGGTGGCGAGCGCCGTCATCAGAATGGGCCGCAGCCTGCGGCTCGCTCCGGCGACCAGTGCGTCGAATACCGCCAGGCCGCGCCGCCGGTACTGGTTGACCAGGTCGACCAGCACGATGGCGTTGGTCACCACGATCCCGATCAGCATGAGCACCCCGATCAGGGATGGCACGCCCAGCGGAATGCCGGTTACAACCTGGAGCGCGATCGCCCCGGTTGCCGCGAACGGCACCGACACAAGCAGCAACAGCGGTTGTAGCAGCGACCGGAACGTTGCCACCATCACGATGTAGACGATGAGGATGGCAACCAGCATCGCCACTCCGAGTTGCTGAAATGCCTCGGCCTGATCGGCGCTGACCCCGCCGAGCGTCGCGGTCGCGCCGGTCGGCAACTTCGTATCAACGAGCATCTGGCTCAGCTGCGCGTTCGCCGTGCCTAGATCATCGCTCGCGGGAGTCGCCGAGACGGTCGCCGTGCGCAGCCCCTTCGTCGTCGTGAGGGTGCTCGGTCCCTCGACCTGTTCAACGGTGGCGAGGGTGTCGAGGGCGACCGATCCGGCGCGGGTCGGGATCTGCACGGCTGCGAGATCAGCGGCTGTCGTCGGCGACGACTGCGCCGACAGGTACACGGTCAGGTTGGTCTCGTCGATCACAATCGATCCAATGGAGCTCGGCTGCATGGCCCGCGACACGAGCGTGCCGAGAGCGAATTCGCTCAACCCGGCAGCAGCCGCAGCCTTCCGGTCGACCGTGACGGCCAGGTACGGCAGCGAGGAGGCGAGAGTGTTCGCGCTCTCCCTGATCGCCCCGAGTTTTTGCACTGCAGTGAGAATGGTCGTCGTCGCGGTCTGAAGGTCGGCATCCGTTGCGGCCGTGATATCGACGGCAATGTCGGAGGAGGCCCCGAATCCGCTTGCCGCAGCCACCGAGATCTCGCCCACGTCACCCAGTGCCGTCAGTGCCGTGCGCGCCTGGTTTTGCACCGCATCGGCATTGGCACCGTCGGCTGTGGTGATCGAATAGGTCACGGCGCTCGAGCTGGGCGCACCGCCGCGAAACGCGCTCGCTGCACTTCCGCCGCCGATCGACAGCTGCACGATGTCGATACCGTCGAGGCCCTGCAGCGCGGTCTCGACCGACGCGGATGCCGCATCCTGCGCGGCCAGGCTGCTGCCCACTGGCAGCGTTTGCGTCACCCGAAAGGTGTCCTGCCCGGTTGATCCGAGAAAGTTCACCTTCATGAACGGCACGAGCGCGGCCGTTCCGCCGAGCACGAGAACCGCCAGCAGCAGCGTCGCGACGGCATGCTTGAGCGTGAATCGAATGACCGGCAGGTACCCCTGCTGCAGCCGCCCCGGGTTCTCACCGGCCTCGGCCGCCGCCGACAGCCCCGTCGAAGCGGATGCCGCTGCGGCGTGCCGCGAGCGAGCGCCGTTCGCCGGAGCGGACGCGTGAGCCACCACAGCCGGACCGGCACCGATCACGCCGTCAGTGGCCAGGCCAGCAGGAGCCAGGCCGGCCGGGGCTGCCTCCTGCGGCACGATTCCCGGTGCCAGGTCGGTGGGGCGCTCGTCATCGGCGACCACCAGGGTTTTCGGCGCTCGCAAAAACCAGAACGCGAGCACGGGCACGATGGTCAGTGACACGAGCAGCGAGGCGAGCAGGGCGATCGTCACGGTGAGCGCGAATGGGCGAAACAATTCCCCGGTCGATCCGCCAATGAAGGAGATCGGCAGGAACACCGTGACCGTGGTGACCGTCGACGCGGTGATGGCCCCCGCGACTTCGCGCACCGCGAAGACGATCGTGGCGGCGCGGTCGGCGCCGGCAACAAGGTGCCGTTTGATGTTTTCGATCACCACGATCGAATCGTCGACAACCCGGCCGATGGCGATCGTGAGTGCCCCGAGGGTGAGGATATTGAGCGAATAACCCACGCCCTGTAAGCCGATGAAGGTGATCAGCACCGAGGTCGGAATCGAGATGGCCGTGACCGGGGTGGCGCGCACCGAAAGCAGGAACAGCAGAATCACGATTACCGCGAAGCCGAGACCGAGCAGACCTTCCTGGGTGAGCGCGTCTATCGACTGCTGGATGAACGGCGCCTGGTCGAACACGACCGTGAACGTGGCCAGCGCGACGGCCGCCTCGAGCTGCGGCAGGATCGCACGTACCGCCCTGGACACGTCGACCGTGTTCGCGGCGGGCACCTTGGTGACGGCGATAGTGAGGGCCGGTTTGCCGTTTACCCGGGAAATGCTGGTGATCGGGTTTTCCACCAGGGCGACCGTCGCGACGTCGCCGATGGTTGTGGGGGCGGCATCCGCTGCGGCACCGACGCCAGCACCGGTGAAACCGGCCGAGCTGGCCACGAGCGGGAGCGCGATGATGTCCTCGACCGAGTTGAGTTTGCTGCCGGCCTGCACCGACAGTGTCGTGTCACCCTCGGTGATGGCGTCGGCCGGAACCAGCGACCCGTTCTGCTGGAGCGCATCCCGGAGGTTTTGCGTGCTCCATCCGCGCGCGGCAAGCTCATCGACGTTGGGCGTGATCGTGACGCGGCGGCCGATATCGCCGACCAGGGTGGCGTCGCGCACGCCGGCCACGTCTCGAATGTCACCGAGCACGCTGCGCTTCAACTGGTCAGCGAGCGCCACGGTGTCACTCGAGGCGACCGCGAGCGAGATCACCGGAAAGTCATCGATACTGCCGCTGATCACCTGCGGGTCGACGTCGGCCGGCAGCACGTTCTTGATGCGGTTGATGGCCTGGTCGATGCGGGATTCGGCCTTGACCAGGTCGGTGCCGTAGGTGAAGGTGGCGCTCACCAGCGACGAGTTGGTGTCGCTCGTCGTCGACGTCGTTTCGAGGCCGACGAGGCCCTGGATGGCGGTCTCGATCGGGGTTGAAACGTCGTCGTTGACGACCTGCGGCGACGCCCCCGGGTAGCTGGTCGACACGAGCAGCTGCGGAAGCTGCAGGGATGGAATGAGCTCCTGCTTGAGGCCGGTCAGGGCCAGGCTGCCGAACACGGCCGCCACGATGGTGATGAGGGCGATCAGCGCCCGGTTCTTCATGCTCACTACCGCGAGAAAATGCACCCGCTCAGTATGCCAGTACGCACAGTGCGCCCGACCTTTAGACTGAATGCTCGTGACTCGTCGACTGATCCAACTGCTGATTGGCCTTTTTCTCTACGGAATCGGCATTGCACTGATTGTGCGCGCTGGTATTGGCGTGGCCCCCTGGGATGTGCTCACCCAGGGGATCGACAATCACACGCAGCTCGGCTTCGGGCTGATCACGATTCTGCTGAGCGGGGTCGTGCTCCTGCTGTGGATTCCCATTCGGCAAAAGCCCGGCGCTGGAACGCTGCTGAACGCCGTGCTCGTGGGGCCGGCAGCCGATGTGGGCCTGTGGCTGATTCCCGCCAACCTCGATCTCTGGGCGCGCATCGTGTTGTTCGCTGTCGGTCTCCTGACCGTGGCTGTCGCCACCGGCCTCTACATCGGGGCGCACTTCGGCCCCGGCCCGCGCGATGGCCTGATGACCGGCCTGCACAAGCGCACCGGCTGGAAGATCTGGATCGTGCGTACCGGCATCGAGGTGATGGTGCTCGGCATCGGCTGGGCGCTCGGGGGCAACGTGGGAATCGGCACCGCACTGTTCGCCGTGCTGATCGGTCCCCTCTGCCAACGCACGATCCCGCTCTTCGCAATCAAACGTGCGGTCCGCGCGGCCGATCCCGCCCGCGCCGGGACCGCCTAACGGGGCGCCGAACGGGGCGGCTACAGGGGCGGCTACAGGGGTCGCCGGACTGTGCGCGAAAGGTAACGGTCGACGGAGGACAACATCACGTCGCGCACACACTCCGTCTTCTCCGGGTCAAGCGGATCAGCCGGCTGTAAGCCCGCAGAACTCGGTGATCGTGCCCTCGAGAATATCGGCGAGCGCCCGCACCGATGGCGCGTCAGCCCACTCGATGTCGGCGTGCAAACCCTCGCCGTCGGCGCCGAAAACGACGCAGGGTATGCCTGCTTCAAGAATGAGTCCCGCGTCGGTCCAGAACGGTTCGCCACGCGTGACCGCTGGGTGTTCGAGTACCCGCTGCGCATTGGCCGTCAGCGCCCGCACGATAGGCCACTGCGGCTCGGCCTCAAAGGCAGCGCGGGCCACCAGTCTGGTCAGCGCGAACTGGAACTGCGGTTCTGCCACGGTCAAC
This sequence comes from Cryobacterium lyxosi, assembly GCF_004403345.1. Classification (NCBI taxonomy): domain Bacteria; kingdom Bacillati; phylum Actinomycetota; class Actinomycetes; order Micrococcales; family Microbacteriaceae; genus Cryobacterium; species Cryobacterium lyxosi. Next base: position 421,544 of record NZ_SOGT01000002.1, on the reverse strand, counting down.
GCGGTCAAGAGTGCGAGCAATTCGGTCTCGACGCTCTCGGGTGACTGACCGGGCAGCATCCGTCGTTCGACGGTGAGGACGCAGCGAGCCGCGACCGTGGCCGCGTCGTCGCCGCCGGCAATCTGCGACACTCGAACGGCGCCGTGGCCGAGCGTGGCATGCGCCGGGGCTGCGTTGAGCCGTTGCTGCAGGCCGTCGAGGGCGCGTAACACGAGGCCGGCATGCCAGATGGCGTCGACGCCGAGCTCGGGCTGTGAGCCGTGCGCGGCGAGGCCGGTCAGCTCGAGTTCAAACCAGGCGAAGCCGCGGTGCGCTGTGGTGAGTTCGAGGCTGCTCGGCTCGACCACCAGGGCGGCGTCGGCCCGAAAGCTGCGCAGCACCTCCTCGGTGCCGATGCTGCCGAATTCTTCGTCGGCGACCAACGTCACGATCACATCCCCGGCTAACTCACCAGCGGATGCCCGCGCCGCCGCCACGAGAATGGCCGCGACCCCACTCTTGGTATCGACGGCTCCGCGCCCGTACACCCGGCCGTCCCGGAGATCGCCGCTGAACGGATCGACCGCGCCGGGAGCGACGCCGACCGTATCGAGGTGGGCGTTGAGCATGAGTGAGCGGCCGGTACCGGTGCCGCGCTTCACGCCGACGACCGACGGGCGCCCGGGAGTCTGCTCCAGCACCGTGACGTCGAAACCCTGCTGCCGCAGCCACTCACTGCACCAGATCGCGATCTCGGCCTCCCCCGCGGCTCCCGGCACGAGGTCGGGATTGACCGAATCGATGCGCACGAGCTGCTGCAAAATCGTGACGGGGTCGCTCGCAGGGGGTAGACGGGTCATCCCTAAAATCTAGGCCCTCCCGCGAGTGCCACAGAATCGTTGCTGCTGGCGTGCTGAAGCATCCAGTCACCCGCATCGCGATGCCACGTAACTGTTTGCCCGCTTTCGCGGAATTAAGCGCTGCCCTCGGTAGGGTGCAGCATGAGCAAAACGGCGCGGTGGGGGCTGGTTCCGGCGGCGCTGGTGAGCGCATCCGCTGTGCTGCTCTTCGCATTGCGGATGCCGCTTCCCGGCTACGCGACGCTGGCCGCGGCGCTCGTGCTCGCGTTTCTGATCGACCGGGCTTTATTTCGCGACCTGTTGCTGCTTGCCATTGGTCTTGGCATCATCAGCTCGATCTCGGTCGCGGCGAACATCAGCTACCCCAACATCGCGCTCATGGGCACGGTACTGAGCCTGTCGGTGCTCGTGCCGTACCTGCTCTCGCGCTATTACTTTGGGGAACACGCGATTCGGTTTCCGATTCGCACCGGGCAGCGCTGGACCAGGCTCGAACGGGCCTACCTGCCGCTCGTGGTGCTGCTCGGGTATCTCATTCTTCCAAGCTATTTCATCGGAAGCGGCGCGTACCAGAACTGGCCAGCGGTGACCGCGCCCGATGAGATCGCCCGGCTGTTCGTGGGCGTGGGTTTTGTGGGCATCTGGGATGAACTGTTCTTCATCTGCATCGCGTTCACCCTGCTGCGGCGGCATTTCCCCGACTGGCAGGCGAATATTCTGCAGGCCGTGATCTTCTCGTCGTTCCTGTGGGAGCTCGGCTACCAGTCGTGGGGTCCGCTGCTGACCGTGCCGTTCGCGCTGCTGCAGGGTTACACCTTCGCCCGCACCCGATCGCTGACCTATGTTGTCTGTGTGCACCTGCTCTTCGACCTGGTGGTGTTCCTCGTGCTCGTGCACGCCCACAATCGCGACTGGCTGGCTATTTTTCTGTATTGACGCTCGTGCACCTCTCAGGAACGCGCTATATCGTGTCTTCCACAACACGCGATATAGCGCGAGTTCATATTTTTGAAAGGACAACCCAGTGTCACTGGAAAAATGGCTGGTCGCCCCCGGGCAGACCAAGATAATCGACGTCGAACTGGTGCGTAAGCTCAAGGTTGGCCTCATTGGCGGGACGGTCGATATCATCGGCCATGACGAACCCGGCGCGCGCATCGAAGTGCACGGCGTCACCGGCAAAGATCTGAAGATCTCGATGGACGGCGACCGCCTCGAGATCGACCACCCGCAGCTGCGCTGGGATAACTTCATCGAGGTGTTCGCGTCATTTCGCGGCACCGCACGCGCCGAGGTGAGCCTCTCCGTTCCCCGCGACGTCGCGCTTCGCTTCGGAGTCGTCACGGCCGATGCCCTCGTCTCGGGACTGCGCAACGACGCCAAGCTGAGCACCGTCTCCGGCGATATTGTCATCGACGACGTGCAGGGCGACCTCGAGCTCAACGCGGTGAACGGAGAAATCTCGGTGCGCAATCACGTCGGAACGCTCTCCGTGCACACCGTATCGGGCGATATCACAGCCAGCGGCAGCATCCGTCAATTCACGCTCGACGGGGTCTCGAGCAACGTGTTCCTCGACCTGGCCGGCTCGCCGGACCAGATCGTGACGAACACGGTCAGCGGCAACCTCACCGTGCGGCTCGAACCCGGCGTCGCCGCGCGCTACCACCTCAACACTCTCTCCGGCACACTCCAGCTCGACGAGCACACCGTGCGCACCGCTTTCGGCAAAGGTTACGAGGGCTCCACCGGCGCCCTCGACGGCAGCTGGCTCGACGTGCGCTCCAACTCCGTGTCTGGCGACATCTCGGTCGTGCGCAGCGAGACCGTCGGTGCCGAGCCAACCGGAACAGCATCGACCGGTACGGCATCGACCAACGCAACATCGACCAGCGCAGCATCGACCAGCGCAGCATCGACCAGCGCAGCATCGACCAGCGCAGCGGATGCCGCACCGCCAGCCTCCCCCGATACGCGGCAGGACCCGGCATGAGCGCCATGTTCGCCCACGGCAGCCTGCGCCTCTACCTGCTGAGCCTGCTCGCCGAGCGGCCCCGACACGGCTACGAGCTGATCCAGGCACTGAGCGACCGGTTCGGCGGAACGTACAGCCCGAGCGCCGGCACGATCTACCCGCGGCTGGCCAAGTTCGAAGAAGAAGGACTCGTCACCAAGCAGACCGACGGCCGCAAGACCGTCTACGAGATCACCGATGCCGGCCGCGCCGAACTGCTCGCCCGCAACGGCGAACTCGGAGCAATCGAAGACGAGGTGACCGACTCTGTGCGGCGCCTCGCCGACCAGGTACGCACCGGCGTCAACTCCGCCATGAAAACCCTGCGAGCAGACCTCGCCTCGGCCGCGCGGGAGGCCCGCGATGCCACCAAGGCCGACCCGCGCGGCTACGACGGCACAGCCGGTTCGTGGGATCCAGCGGGCTCGTCGACCGGGGAGCGACCCCGCCCGACGCCGACAGCCGCCGAAGACCCGCCGCCCGAGACCTCGACTACCGACGCATCGACTACCGAGACCTCGACTACCGACGCCTCGACTACCGAGACAGCGACCGCTTCGGCATCGACTGCGCGCCACGACTCCACGCGCGCCCTGCGCGAGGCCGACATGGTGCTGAATGAGTTTCGGCAGCAGCTGCGCGCCGACCTGCGCACGCAGGCCTACCGGTCGACCCTGCCGCCCGACACCGTTTCGACACTCCGTCGAAAGCTCGTCGACGTGCGCGCAAGCATCCTCGCCATCCTGCATCCGTAGCCCTGCACGGCCTGGGTTGTAAGGCCGGCAATTTTCGCGACACGCCGTTTCTTTCGGCCGCTCAGCACGTCGTGTCGAAATTTTTCCGGTTGGACATCGGCCGATCGATTTGACACGGAACCGGGTAGGTGTAATGTCGACCCTCGTGACACCCGAGGCGAATGCCCCCGTACCAGAGAACCGATCACCGAAACGGTGGATCATCGGCGATCCGCTCCCCACCGAGCATTTGGACGGCCAACTGCTGCCCAAACACCTCGCCCTGCCCATCTTTGCGAGCGACCCGCTGTCGAGCGTGGCGTACGCGCCGCAAGAACTCCTCATGATCCTGACCCTCGGCGGGCTGGCATTCCTGAGCTTCGCGCCGTGGGTCGCCGCGGTCGTCGTCGTGCTGCTCGTCGTTGTGGTCGCGTCCTACCGCCAGCTGATCAAGGCGTACCCATCGGGCGGCGGCGACTACGAGGTCGCCCACAAGAACCTGGGTGAGAAAGCCGGCCTGGTCGTCGCATCCGCCCTGCTGGTCGACTACGTCATGACCGTGGTCGTGTCGGTCGCGAGCGGCGTGGACAACATCATCTCGGCGATACCCGCGCTGGCCCCCCTGCGCGTCGAACTCGCCGTCGTGTTCATCATCCTGCTCGCGGCAGCTAACCTGCGCGGCGTTCGGGAGTCGAGCAAGGCCTTCGCCGTGCCGACCTACCTGTTCATCGGCAGCGTGCTGCTCATGATCATCGTCGGCCTGGTTCGGGCACTCCTCGGCGATGCACCGGTGGCCGAATCGGCTGGCTATGACGTGCAGGGCGAGAACCTCGCGCAGGCCGCTTTCATCTTGCTGCTGCTGCGCTCCTTCGCGAGCGGATGCTCCGCCTTGACCGGCGTGGAAGCGATCGCCAATGGGGTGCCAGCGTTCAAACACCCCAAGGTCAAAAACGCCCAGCGCACGCTCACCCTCATGGGCGGCATCGCCATCGTTCTGTTCGTCGGGCTGACCACCCTCGCCCTCATCTCCCAGGTGCACTACGCAGAACGTGCCTGCGACCTGATCGGCTGGGCCGAGTGCGCTACAGCTCCACAGCGCAGCCTGATCGCCCAGGTCGCCGCGGCAACGTTCGGCGACTACTCCATCATGTTCTTCGTGCTGCAGGCGGCCACAGCGGCCGTGCTCTTGCTCGCTGCGAACACGGCTTTCAACGGCTTCCCACTGCTCGGATCGGTGCTTGCCCGCGACTCCTACGCGCCGAAGTCGCTCAGCACCCGCGGCGACCGTCTCATCTACTCCAACGGGGTTGTGCTGCTCGCCCTCGCCGCCTGCGTCATCATGGTGGTCTACCGGGCCAACCTCACCGTGCTGATTCAGCTCTACATCATCGGCGTGTTCGTGTCGTTCACGCTCGGCCAGACCGGCATGGTGCGACACTGGCTGAAACTGCTCAAAAAGAATCCGCCGAACCGGGGCTCGATCATTCTGAGTTTGTCGATCAACGGTTTTGGCGCGGCACTGACCGGCGTCGTGCTCATCGTCGTCACCGTGACGAAATTCACCCACGGCGCGTGGCTGGTGTTCGTGATGATGCCGGTGCTGTTCTTTCTCATGATGGGCGTCAACCGGTATTACCGCGACGTCGCGAAGGAGATCGAAGTCGACCCGATCACGACCTTCGGATCGCAGGGCGACCATGCAATCGTGCTCGTGGGCAAAATGCAGAAGCCCGTTCTGAAAGCCCTCGACTACGCCATCGCGGCGCGGCATGTCAGCTTGGAAGCGGTGCATGTCTCCATTGACACCGTCGAGACCAAGGAACTCAAACGTGCCTGGGTCAAGCAGAACATCCAGGTGCCATTGCGCATCGTCGCCTCGCCCTACCGCGACATCAGCTGGCCGCTGATCAACTACATCAAGGAGCGTCGCCAGGATCACGGTTCCGAGGTCATCACCGTGTACACACCGATCTACATCGTCGGGCATTGGTGGGAAGGCTTGCTGCACAACCACAAGGCGCGCCGGCTGCGCCAAAAACTCATGCTCGTGCACGGCGTCACCATTGCCCTCGTGCCCTGGCTGCTCGACTCCTCTGAGCTCATCTACGGCCGCCGCTCCCGCCCGATCCCCGGTCAGGACCGCCGCGGCGAGCCCGTGCGCTCCCGGCCGGTGTCGCGCCGGCCGCTCGCTCCACCCACGGGAACGGCCGAGACCGCGACGAAGTCGACCCCGATCGTCGGAACCGTTCCGTCGCAGTCGCGACCGTCGACATCCCGTCGCCGCAAGCGCAAGTAGCAGCGTCACCGTTTCAGCAGCGCGGTGGGCGTCGGGCTACAGCCTGGCCATGATCTGCCGGGCGATGATGCGACCGGCCCGGTTGGCGCCGACGGTGCTCGCCTGCGGGCCGTAACCGGCGAAGAAGATGCGCGGGTCGGTCCAGGACGCACCGGAAGTAACCGAAACACCGCCGGCCTTCTCGCGCAGCTTGAGCGGGGCCAGGTGTCGCAGCTCCGGGCGAAAACCGGATGCCCAGACGATCGCGTCGGCCTCGGTGAAGGTTCCATCGCTCCACCGCACGCCGGTCGGCTCAATGCTCGAAAACATCGGACGAGCCACGAGTAGTCCCCGGTCGATGCCGGCCGCAATGCGGCGCGTGACCGGCACCCCGGTACCGCTGACAATACTCGGGAGGGCTTTGCCAGCCCGGGCCGCGCGATCCTGCGACATCACGGCCGCCACAGCGGTCACCTCCGCCAGCTCGTCGGTGTGACTGAAATCGATCGGACGACGTGCTACCCAGGTCAACTCACTCGCCACCCCTTCGAGCTCGAGCAGGAACCCGATCGCCGAGGTGCCGCCGCCAACGACGATCACCCGCTGAGCCTCGAATGCGTCGCTCGAGACGTAGGTCGCCGTGTGCACCTGCGTACCCTCGAAGGTGCTCGCTCCGGGGTAGTGCGGCACGAACGGCGCGCCCCAGGTGCCGGTCGCGTTGACGATCATGCGTGCGTCGGTTTTCTGGTCACCGAACACCGGGGAACTCGTGGCCACGACCAGGTTGGACTGCAGCGGAACCACGCTGGTCACGGTCACCGGCCGCACCACGTTCAGCTCGAAATGCTGCTCGTAGTCGCGGTAGTAGTCGCGGACAACGTCGCGGGCCGGCACGGTGTGGTCGGCCGTGTCAAAGCTCAGGCCGAGTTCTTTCATGCCGGGAAGGTCGTTGACACGGTGTGCCGACCCGAGCTGCAGGGCCTGCCAGCGGTGCTGCCAGGCGCCGCCGGTGCTCGGGCCCCGGTCGAAGATGATGAAGTCGCGGCCGGCCACCAGCTCGAACCGACGCAGGTAGAAGCCGACGGACAGCCCGGCCTGGCCGGCGCCGATGATGACGATGGGCACGCTGACGTTGCCCGTCATGTCACCCCATTCCTACGGATTAGCCGTGCGAACGGCGTCCGCGGGGCACAAGGCCCGTCATGCTAAACTAAACTCTAGTTTTTACACATTCCGTTCGGCAAATCCCGAGGGTCTCGCGACCTGCTCGGCCAGGCATCGTAAGGGGGTCACGCATGGGGCGCGGCCGTCAAAAAGCAAAGCACACCAAGGTAGCTCGGGAGCTGAAGTACTTCAGCCCGGATACCAACTACAACGCGCTCGAACGCGAGCTGACCGGGCATCCATCCGATCCTCGCCTCGACGAAGACCTCGCCAAGTGGCCCGAGTATGAAGCGGACAAGGCGAAGAGCGCGGCCGGTGACGGCGCCACGGATTCGTCGGATTCCGCGGACGACGACGACGATCCCGACGACGATGACCGTTACGTGGACCACTACGCGCCCGAAGACGAGAAGAAGCGCGCTTAGCCTGCAACGGCGGGCGGCGACATCCGCTCGCCCTTGGCGCGCTCCGTGATCAGGGGCGGCGTCTCATTCGACGTCGCCCCTGCTGCCGAAGGCGGTCGCGCCCGGCCCTCGACGGTTACGCTGCGCTACTTCGCGTAAGTCCCGACGAGGCGCACTGCGCCGCCGTTGACGCCCTTGGCGCCCTGCTCGAACCCCGTCAGGTCGTGCGCAGCGCGCGAGACGCGGCCGGTGACCCAAGCGGGAATTCCGCTCGTGGCCAGACGGGCTATGACCGATGAGGCAGAGGCCGCATCCACGACGGCGAACATGCCCACTCCGAGGTTCCAGGTTCCCTCCGCGCTTTCCAGCGTGGACCCGGCCATGTCGCCGAGCACCCGGAACACGGGTGCCGGCGACCAGGTGGACCGGTCCACCTCGACCCACGACCCAACGGGTAACACGCGGGCGAGGTTTGCGGCAATGCCGCCGCCGGTGACGTGGCTGAGCGAGTGGATGGCGCCGGCCAGCGCAGGCTCATCGAGCACGTCGAGCAGGGGGCCGGTATACAGTCGGGTCGGCTCCAGCAGGGCTTCGCCGACCATGCCGCCCAGTTCAGCCGACATGTCGGTGTAGCCGATGCCGCGTTGCGCCAGGATATGGCGCACGAGCGAGTAACCGTTGGAATGCAGGCCACTGGAGGCCAGCGCGATGACCACATCACCGGAGAGCACCTTCTCGGCGCCGAGCACCTGGTCGGCCTCGACCACGCCGGTGGCCGCGCCGGCCACGTCGTAGTCGTCTGGACCGAGCAGACCGGGATGTTCGGCGGTTTCACCACCGACGAGAGCGGTTCCGGTCTCGGAGCAGGCGCGGGCGATGCCAGCCACGATCGAAGCGATGCGCTCGGGCACGACCTTGCCGCAGGCGATGTAGTCGGTCATGAACAGCGGGCGTGCACCGACCACGATGATGTCGTCGACGACCATGCCGACCAGGTCCTGGCCGATGGTGTCGTGCTTGTCGATCGCCTGGGCGATGGCGACCTTGGTGCCGACACCATCCGTCGACGTGGCCAGCAGGGGCTGCCGAAATTTGGTGAGGAACGACACGTCGAACAATCCAGCAAAGCCACCGACACCGCCCCAGACCTCGGGGCCGTGGGTCTTGGAGACGGCCGATTTCATAAGCCCAACGGCAAGGTCACCGGCCCGGGTGTCGACTCCGGCTGCTGCGTAGCTCGCGTTGGTCGAAGTGCTGGAGTTGCTCATTCTGGTCTTCCCGGGTCACCGAACGGTACTTGGCCCAATCGCGCAAGGGCTTCTTCTTTACGAACGAAGGGAGCCAGCACGGCTTCCAGTTCGGAATCCGGGCCGGGGTCGCATCCGTTTGATGCCGCCGGGCGCTCGAGCAGGTTCTTGCCAAGGTGCTGCGCTTCTGGCAATGCGATCGGGTAGATGCCCGTGAAACACGCAGTGCAGAGGCGTTCGCGCGGCTGTTCGGTGGCTTCGATCATGCCGTCTTCGGAGAGGTAGCCGAGGCTGTCGGCGCCGATCGACTGGCGCACTTCGTCAATTTCGAGGCCGGTCGCGACGAGTTCGGCGCGGCTGGCAAAGTCGATTCCGTAGAAGCACGGCCAGGTGATCGGCGGGCTCGAGATGCGCACGTGCACCTCGGCGGCGCCGGCCTCGCGCAGCATGCTCACGAGGGCGCGTTGCGTGTTGCCGCGCACGATCGAGTCATCGACCACGATCAGCCGTTTGCCCTTGATGACGTTCTTGAGCGGGTTCAACTTCAAGCGGATACCGCGCTGCCGGATGGTTTGCGACGGCGCGATGAACGTGCGCCCGACGTACGAGTTCTTGACCAGGCCCTGGCCGAACGGAATGCCCGACGCCTGCGCGTAGCCGATGGCCGCCGGAGTACCGGATTCCGGAGTGGGAATGACGAGGTCAGCCTCGACCGGGTGCTCGGCGGCGAGCCGGCGCCCCATCTCCACCCGGGCCTCGTGCACGCCGCGGCCCGCGATGGTGGTGTCGGGGCGGGCGAGGTAGACGTATTCGAAGACGCAGCCCTTGGGCTCGGCCTTCGCGAATCGTTGTGTGCGCAGCCCGTTCTCGTCGATAGTGATGAGCTCACCCGGCTCGACCTCGCGCACGAAGCTGGCACCGACGATGTCGAGGGCTGCGGTCTCAGAGGCGACGACCCAGCCGCGTTCGAGGCGTCCGAGCACCAATGGCCGCACGCCCTGCGGGTCGCGGGCCGCATAGAGCGTCGTTTCGTCCATGAAAACGAGGCAGTAGGCGCCACGGAGGCGCGGCAACACTTCGAGCGCAGTGGCTTCGAGAGTGTGATCGAGATCGCCGGTGAGCAGGGCGGTGATCACTGCGGTGTCGGTGGTGTTGCCGCGGGCGAGTTCGCCATCAACCTGCGGATATCGTTCGCGCACGAGCTGCAGCAGCTCGGCGGTGTTGGTGAGGTTGCCGTTGTGGCCGAGGGCTACCGTTCCGCTCGAGGTACGGCCGAGGGTCGGCTGGGCGTTCTGCCAACTCGATGAACCCGTCGTGGAATACCGGGTGTGGCCGACGGCGATGTGCCCGAGCAGGGTACTCAGCGAGGCCTCATTGAAGACCTGCGAGACGAGTCCCATGTCTTTGTAGATGAGGATCTTGCTGCCGTCACTCGTGGCGATTCCGGCCGATTCCTGACCGCGGTGTTGCAGCGCATACAGCCCGAAGTAGCTGAGTTTGGCTACCTCTTCACCGGGAGCCCAGACACCGAAGACGCCGCAAGCGTCTTGCGGGCCCTTTTCGCCTGGAAGAAGATCGTGATTTAACAGTCCGTCGCCACCAGGCAAGCCGCAGCCTCTTTACTTCTCGTTGAACGCTTGAAAATCATCGTTGGGAGTACCGGAGCCAGGCTCAGCGGTACGCAGTTCGTTGGTACGTGCTTCGTTCGCCCCCAGTCTATCGGCGACGACGGACACGCGCGATCGACCGATGATCCGGTCGATGATGAGGGCAACGACCGCGCCGAGCGTCGTGCCGACGGCGAGACCGCCGAGCAGCAGGAAACCGAAAATTTGCACCCGGTCGTACTCGTTGTTCTCGGGAAAAGAGATCGTGAGGATCAGGGCGAGCAGCACGCCGACAATGGCGCCGAGCAGCATGAAATTGCGGTACCGCGGCGCCCGATGCACGGTCACGGTCGTGTCCCCCAGTACGGTCTCACTCGCGGTCGCACTCGCGGTCGCACTCGCGGTCGCACTGTCGGTCGCACTGTCGGTCGCACTGTCGGTCGCACTGTCGGTCGCACTGTCGGTCGCACTGTCGGTCGCACTGTCGGCGACGGTATCGTTCGACGGGTCCTGGGGCTGCTCGGTGGAACTCACCCGTTTATTGTCCCATGGACAGATGGAAGACTGACTCTATGAACACGATTGCGGTACTCGGAAGCGCCAATATGGACCTCGTCGTACGCCAGGCGCGCCTCCCCCTGCCCGGTGAGACGATCTTCGGGGCCGGTTTCAGCACGGTCCCGGGCGGCAAGGGACTGAATCAGGCGGTTGCCGCCGCTCGACTCGGCGCGGACGTGACCTTTCTGGGAGCGGTGGGAGCGGATGCCTACGGGACCGAGCTGCGTGCGCTGCTAGTGAGCGAGGGCATCCGTTCTACCGAACTCGCCACAGCGGATGCCCCCACCGGCACCGCCCACATCTCCGTCGTGGACAGCGGCGAGAATTCCATCGTCGTGGTGTCGGGAGCCAACGCCACCGTCACCACCCTGAGTGTGGAGCAGCGCGCAGTCGTTGCCGATTCGTCGTTTCTGGTCATGCAGTGCGAGCTGCCGACCCGGGTATTGGTCGAGGGACTCGCGCTCGCTCGCGCGGCCGGTCTGTTCACGGTGCTGACCCCGGCACCGGTGGTGCCGCTGCCGCCTGGCTTTCTCGCCTCGGTCGACCTCGTCGTACCCAACCAGGGTGAAGCCGCCGAACTCACCGGGGAGAGCGACCCGGTTCGTGCTGCGGAGGTGCTCAGCGCCGGCGGCACCTGGGCGATCGTGACTTTGGGTTCGGAAGGATCGGTCGTGGCCTATGACGGTGAGGCGCTCGGGCTCGCTCCGGCTCGCCCGGTGACAGCGGTCGATACGACTGCGGCGGGCGATACCTTCGTCGGGGCCCTCGTAGCGCGCCTGGCGGTCGGTTACGTGCGCGGCACCGCCATCACTCCCGATCAGATGATCGAGGGCGTGCGCTACGCCACGATCGCGTCCTCGATCGCGGTGACCCGCGCCGGGGCCACCACCTCGATGCCCGCCCAAGCCGAGGTTGACGCAATCCTCCGCTAGCGCTCGAGCGCACAACAAAGACCCGATTGGCTAGCTCTACCGGGCTCTTTGCACGCTCTCCGACGCGGGCACCGTGAATTCCTGGCGCTCCAGGTCGAGGGTGGGATCGTCGGAGTTGTACGCGTCGAGATAGGGCGCGTAAGTGCGCACGCTGATCTGCTCGGCGGCGTTGTCGAAGTGCAGCAGCCGCAGAAACGACTGCCCTCCCTCTGGCAGACCCTCATGGGGCGGCCCCGCTCAAACTATGGTCAGCACCCATTCCGAACGTGTCTTCCACCTGAACAAACGAGATCTCTACCCCTGACACGCGTGTCTCAAGGTCAGAGCCTCGGAACGTGGCCCGTGACGGCGGCGCGAGCTTCATATGCCTGCAGTAGCGAAGCGAGGGTGTTACTTGTCCCAGGTGGGTTTTTCGACGGAAGTGGCGGCGCGGTTTTGGCCGGCGGGGCGCCAGGTTTGGGTGGGGTCGAAGACGAGCGGGCCGCGGATCCAGGGTCGGCCGTCTCGCATGTCGATGTGCCAGCCGGAGGTCTCGATGCTGGCATGGCCGGCGTTACAAAGCAGCACCGCGTTGTCGATATCGGTGCGGCCACCCTCACGCCACGGTTTCAGGTGGTGTACCTGGGTGAGCTGGGGTGGCACGGTGCAGCCGGGGATGACACACCCGCCGTCCCGAGCAGCCAACGCTCGGCGTTGCTGGGCGGTGAAGAATCGGTTACTGGTGCCGAGGTGCAGGATCTTGCCGTTGTGGCCGAACAGCACCGGTTGATACCCGCCGGCGCAGATCAATTCGTCGACCTGGGTAGTGGTGAGTGGTCCGTCGATGCCGTCGATCCAGCCGGCGCCGCGGCCAGCCAGGAGGTCGTTGATGTTGATGTGCACAAGCACGGTGGGGGCCGCGCCGCCCAGGGTCGGGGCGCCCGGGTGCCGTGCGGCGGCTTCGAACACTGCGCGGAGAATGCCAGCCTGTTTTTCGCTGCGCGAGCGGGTGTCGTCGGGTTGCTGCGGGCACGGACCGTGTAAGTCTGAACTGAGCGCATCGGGACTGAGCGGGTTGAAACTGAGCGGGTCGGGTGGGTCGCTGCCGAGCGTGTCGCTGGCCTCGCTGGTCGCTCCGACCTCGGGGACTTTGCGCGTTCCGCTGTCCTCGGCGGCTTCGCCGGCCACGACGACCTCGACGCTCGTTTCCGAAGCTGGCTTGTCGTTGCTTTCGGTTTCACGAAACGCGACCCGGGCACGCGGAGTGCTGTCGAAGACTCGGGTCGTGCCGGGAACCGGGGTCGCGGTGTTTTCGGCTCCGGGAACTGGGGTCGCGGTGTTTTCGGCTCCTGGGACCGGGTTCGCCGCCGCGGCGGAGAGGAAAGCGTCGAAGACGTTGCTGACAACGGCTCGATCGAGGGTGGTGAACCAGCCGTTTAGGCTGTAGCCGCCGTTGCTGAGGTTGCCGAAGGTAAGCCAGCTGCGCCGTTCGGGCGGGGTCTCACCGGGCGCGGTGCCGTCGGGGGCGAGGCGGGCCTTCCACTGGATGCCCTGCTGCCGCAGCAACTCCGGTGCGAACGCGATACCGGCACCGGGAAGCCCCTCGGTTTCGGGGGTGATTGCGCCGGAGCCGCTGGCGACCAAGGAACGTTCCACCCGGTCGAGATCCTCCACCAGGACGGAGGAGCGCAGGCCGTCGAGCACCGACACGATCACGCGCGCCTGCTCGAGCCCGAGTTTCCCACACTGCAGTGCTTCACCGAGAACGGGGTAGGTGGGGGCGAGAGGGCGGCCGAGGAGCATCCGCTGGCCGGCTTTCTCGCCGAGCGCGGACCGCTGGCGAACCTCGGCTCGGGACAGCCGGGCGAGGGTGCAGATCAGGTCCACGCCGCTGCGGCAGCCGAGGCGACGGGCCAGCGTCGGCGCAGCCAGCGTCGGCGCAGCCATAGCCCCCGCCGCGTTAGCAGCCGCCGCGCTCCCCGGCACGGCGCTCCCCGGCACGGCGCTCCCCGTTATCGCAGAGGCTGCATCAGCACTCGTAGCAGCAGCCTGGGCGGTAGATGCCTGGGCGGTAGATGCCTGGGCAGCGGCGCTCTGGGCCGCGGCAGCATCGAAATACACGGACCGGCGCAGCACATCTGTGGTGGAAAGCACCCGGGCTCCGTCGACCACCCGGCCCACATTTTCCAGCGCGAGCAGCACGGTCAGCGATTCTTCATCACCGAGCAGCCCGAACGACACACCACGCAACGCCGCCAATAGAATCTCCCGAGCCTGCTCCACCGCCACAATCACGGGGTGTGAACTGAACTCACTCGGGTTTTCCATGAACATGGGCGCCATTGCCTCCTTCACGCCATTCTACCGCGAATCGAACACAAAAGCGAGAGAACCTCAGAAGTATTCCAGGTGCCAAATTGGGGCGATCGATGCGAATTCACGATGACAGCGGTCAATTCTGCAAGGTATTACCGAGGCCCGCCCTCGTGATTCACCGCCGCGGCAGTCTGCGTCCTATCGAAGAAATAAACGATTCTTCATCAGAAATAAGCCCCGAACAATTTCGCCGGCCCCACGGCCCGACGCAGCCAATTCTCCGCCGCCGATGAACGACCGCGGCGGTCATCGGCGCTGAGTTGGCTCGTGGTCTTCCTGTACCCCGACGACCCTGCACCCCGACGACTGTGCACCCCGACGACCCTGCACCCGACGACTGTGCACCGCCTTCCGCCCGTGCCTCGCCGGTACCAGTGCCTCGCCGGTACCAGTGACTCAACGCAAACGCCCGACAGCATCGAAACTCAACCCTCAGGGAAGGGGCAGCACCGGCACATGCCCGATCAGGGTGGCCCGGGACCCGGAGGCGTGGATGGCGCCGCTCGCCAGGCCGTCCGCCCAGGGCAGGGCACCGGTAGCGAGCGCGAGCCAGGTGGCGGCATCCGTTTCGATGACGTTGGGCGGTGTACCGCGGGTGTGGCGCGGGCCGGCGACGCACTGCACTGCGCCGAACGGCGGCACGCGCACCTCAAGAGTGTTGCCCTCAGCCTGTTCGGCCAGCAGCTGCAGGGTGTAGCGCACGGCTTGCGCCCGGATGTCCCGGCTCGCGCTGTTACCCGCAGCGACCGCCGCGAGGGCCGCTCGCACGGCCGCCCGGCCGGCTCCGTCGTCGATACGCGCTCGTGCCATGCTTCCAGTCTGCCCGATCCGCCGGGCCCGGGGCATCGGGTAGCCTGAAACGGTGAAAATTCTGGTCCTTGGTTCCGGTGCCCGCGAGCACGCCATTATCACCGCGCTGCTTCGTGAGCAGCCGCGACCGAGCGTCGAATGCGCCCCCGGCAACGCCGGTATCGCCGCCGAAGTTGCGGTCGTAGCGCTCGACCCCAACGACCCGGTCGCCGTCGCCGACTATGCCGTGTTGAACAGCATCGAACTCGTCGTCATCGGCCCGGAGGCCCCGCTCGTGGCCGGCGTCGCCGACGCCCTGCGCACTCGCGGTATCGCCGTATTCGGGCCCGACCGGGCCGCCGCTGCCCTCGAGGGCAGCAAGACCTTCGCCAAACGCATCATGGATGAGGCCGGGGTTCCCACCGGCCGCGCCGTGCGCGCGGGCTCACTCGCCGAAACCAGCGTTGCGCTCGACGAGTTCGGAGCGCCCTACGTGGTCAAGGCCGACGGCCTCGCCGCTGGCAAGGGCGTGCTGGTCACATCGGATCGCGCCGCAGCCCTCGCCCACGCCACCTTCTGGCTCGAACACGGCAGCGTGCTCATCGAAGAGTTCCTCGACGGCCAGGAGATCTCGCTGTTTCTACTCAGCGACGGCCACAGCGTCTTACCGCTCTCGCCCGCCCAGGACTACAAACGCGCCCTCGACCACGACGCCGGTCCGAACACCGGCGGCATGGGCGCGTACTCGCCGCTGCCCTGGCTCGACGCCCGGTTCGGCAGCGAGAACGAGTTCGTCGACGAGATCATCGAGACGGTTGCGTTGCCGACGATACGCCAGCTCGCCGCCGAGGGCACCCCGTTCGTCGGGTTGCTCTACTGCGGACTTATTTTGACGGATGCCGGCATCCGAGTCATTGAATTCAACGCGCGCTTCGGAGACCCCGAGACGCAGGTCGTGCTGCCGCGCCTGCTCACGCCGCTGTCTGGCCTGCTGCTGGCCGCCGCGACCGGCACACTCGGCACACTACCCCGACCGGAGTTCTCCGCCGATGTGGCCGTGACGGTGGTGGTCGCGAGCGAAAATTACCCAGAATCCCCGCTGGTCGGGCGCGAGATCACCGGATTGGACGCCGCATTGCGGGTGCCCGGTGTCACGATCGCACACGCCGCGACGGCGGCTCGGGGTGACACGATCGTGTCCACCGGCGGCCGAGTGCTCAGCGTCGTCGCCGTGGGCGCCTCATTCATCGAGGCCCGCGCGCGTGCCTACGAGGCGCTCGGGCAGGTGTCACTGGAGGGCTCACACTATCGAACAGACATCGCCGCCCGCGTCGCCTGAGTGACGCCCCGACGCCGCGCGACAGGCGATGGCGGGGCCATCGCCTGTCAGCGGGCTCAGGTGCGTCGGCCCATGGCACGAAACTTCGACACCCGGCGCGGCAGCAGCTCGTCTACCGGCACGCTTGAGAGCGTGGACAGCTCGTACTCGATGGCCGCCGCCATCCGCTGGCAGAATGCCCGTCCTTCCTCGGCTGCATTCGGGCGCTCATCGACGATGTGGTCGACGATCCCGTTGGCAAAGAGCGACGCAACGTCTACGCCCTGTGCTTCCGACATGGCCGGGGCAAATTCCGTCGTTCGGTGCACGATGGCGCTCGCGCCCTCGGGCGGCAGCGGAGACAGCCAGGAATGCTGCGCGGCGATGGTGCGGTCAGCCGGTAACAGTGCGAGCGCCCCACCGCCGGCTCCCTGGCCGAGTAAGACCGATACACTGGCCGACCGCAGGCCGATGAGCTCATGCAGGGAACGGGCGATTTCACCGGCCATTCCCCCCTCCTCGGACTCCTGCGACAGGGCGGCCCCGGCCGTATCGATCACGGTGAGCAGCGGCAGCCCGAGTTCTTCGGCGAGGCGCATACCTCGGCGGGCCTCGCGTAGCGACCCCGGGCCCATCGTGGTGTCGCGTGACGGCCGCGGGCGGATGTGACCCAGAACGATGCAGCTCTGCTGCCCGAAGCGCGCCAGAGCGAGCATGAGCCCCGGGTCGTTCTCGCCCTCGCCCGTGCCGTTGAGCGGCAGCACGTCGTGGGCGCCATAGGCAAGCAGCTGGCGCAGGTCGGGCCGGCGCGGGTTTCGCGAGATTTCAATGGATGCCCACGCGCCAACAGGAGCGGGCCGCACCTGCAGGCTTTCCGGGGCCGCCACCGGGGTGGTCGCCTTGCCGGTGAGGATGGTGAGTGCCCGGTCGACGATTTCCGGCAGCTGCTCAGGCGGCACGACGGCATCGATCAGGCCATGGTTGAACAGGTTTTCGGCGACCTGCACGTTCTCCGGAAACTTCTTTCCGTAGAGCGCTTCATAGACCCGCGGGCCCAGGAACCCGAGCAGCGCGCCCGGCTCCGCCACCGTGACGTGCCCGAGCGATCCCCACGATGCCATAACTCCGCCCGTGGTGGGGTGCCGCAGGTAGACGAGATACGGATGCCCCGCCTGCCGGTGCGCCCGCACGGCGGCGGTGATCTTCACCATGGAGAGAAAGGCGAGCGTGCCCTCCTGCATGCGGGTACCGCCGGAGGCCGGCCCGGCCAGTACCGGCAGCCCCTCGCGAGTGGCGCGTTCGATCGCGTCGACGATACGGTCCGCGGCGGAGAGCCCGATGGAGCCGGCCAGGAACGCGAACTCGCTCACCACGATCACTACCCGATGCCCGCGGATCAGGCCCTCGCCCGTCAGCACGGATTCGTCGGTGCCGCTCTTCTGCCGAGCCTTCACCAGAGCAAGCCGGTACGCCTCGTCCGGGTCGGGATCGACCACGGGCTGGTCCCAGCTCGAAAACGATCCGTCGTCGAGTACCACCCCGATAAGTTCGGCGGCGCTGAGGTGACGGGTTTTCGGTTCGGTCAACGCGTTGTCATTCGGCACGGTTAGATCCCTTCCACTGCACGATTGAGCCAGTCACGTATTTCGCTGCCGTGCTGGTTGAGCACCGGCGGAGCAGAGTGCGTGGTGTTGGTCGTCTCGGCGGTGTCGGCGGGGCTGAAGAACCGCAGCGGCGGGCCCGGGAGGCTGATCTTGCCGAGCACATCATGCTCGACGTCGATCAGCAGTCCCTGCGACAGCGCCTGGTCCCACTGATAGACCTCATCCAATGAGCGCACTTTTCCGGCCGGAATTCCGGCCTGGCCAAGCTTGTGCAGCAGCGGCGCGGCGTCGAAATGGGCGAAGGCATCCGTTATCGCCGCCTTGAGGCTCTCCCGGTTGCGCACGCGATGGGCGTTGGTGGCCCACTCGGCCCGGGCAGGATCAAAGCCGAACTCGGCCGCGAAGGTGGCCCAGAGCTTCTCACTGCCGATGCTGATCTGCACGCTGCCGTCGCGGCACGCGAACAGTCCGTAGGGTGCGATTGACGGATGGTGGTTGCCCTGGGCCTCAGGCACCTCGCCCGCCACGGTAGCGCGGGTGCCCTGAAAGGCGTGCACTCCCACGAGTGCGGCCAAAAGCGAGGTGCGAACGATCTGCCCCTCTCCCGTGCGCTCGCGCTGCAGTAAGGCAGCGAGGAGCCCGAAGGCGCCGTACATTCCCGAGAGCAGGTCGGCGATCGGCACCCCCACCCGCTGCGGGTCGTCTGGGCCGGATCCGGTGAGTGACATGAGGCCGGCTTCGCCCTGCAGAATCTGGTCGTAGCCGCTGCGGCTCGACTCAGGGCCGTCGTGGCCGAAACCGGTGATCGAGAGGATCACGAGCGACGGGTTGAGCTCGTGCATCGCCTCGGGCGAGAATCCGAGGCGATCCAGAACACCGGGGCGGAAGTTCTCGACCACCACGTCGGCGCGCAGCAGCAGGTCGCGCAGCACAGCGCGGCCGTCGTCGCTCTTCAGATCGAGGGCGATCGACTCCTTGTTGCGGTTGCAAGAGAGGAAATACGTGGATTGCAGGTTGTCGTCGGGACCGACGAACGGCGGACCCCAGCCCCGGGTATCGTCTCCCATTCCGGGATTCTCCACCTTGATGACGCGTGCCCCGAGGTCGGCGAGCATCATGCTCGCGTGCGGCCCGGCGAGGGCACGACTCAGGTCGACGACCAGATAGCCCTCGAGTGGACCTCGCGCTCGGGTCTGAGTGTCCGTGCTCATATTCAGTCCTCTCTCGATCTGCGGTGTGTGGTGTGTCTACAGCCAGCCCGGGAGGACCAGCACCGCCCAGGCGATGGCAGGGCCGGCCACCACGACGATGCCGCTGTAGGCCAAGATCTGCTTGTAGAAGCGATCTTTGTCCACCTCGTCGGGGGCGTTGGCCAGCACGAGGGCGCCGTTCGTAGAGAACGGCGACACGTCCACGATGGTCGATGCCACGGCGAGGGCGCAGATCACGCCGATCGCCCCGATTTCGCCGCTGGCCAGGAAGGGTACGGCGAGGGGGATGAGGGCAGCCAGGATGGCGGTCGAAGAGGCGAAAGCCGAGACGATGGCACCGATATAGCAAATGAGCAGCGCCGCCAGCAGGGGCATACCCAGGTTGGCTACGGCATCCGACACGTATGCGATGGTGCCGGCCTCTTCGAGTACGCCCACGAAGGTGAGCATGCCGCAGATGAGCAGCACGGTCGACCAGCTGATCTTGTTGACGGCACCCTTCTGCGCCGCGGGCGAGACCAGGGCGAGGATGACGGCGATGGTGATGGCCACGAAACCGACATCGACCTTGAAACCGAGTGCGATGACGGCCAGGGCGATGAGGCCGGCCACGGTGATCAGCTGAGGAATGCGTTCCGCACGGGTCGATGTCTCCCGTGCGCCGTCACCGGCGGGGTCGCGGGGACCGTAGATGCCGGAGCCGAAGCCCTTGAATGCCACGTCGCCACCGGCCCTGGCACCCACGCTGACCGCCATCCGAGCCTCGGCGGCCTGCTCCACGAAGTGTCCGACCCGGCTCGAGAGGAGCCCCCGGCCACCGAGCACGATGAACAATACGACGGCGATCAGGAAGTTGAAGATGAGGCTCGACAGGAACACCGCCGTGGGGCTCGCGTCGAGCCCCGTGGTCGAGATGAGGCTGTTGACGATCACACCGTAAACGGCGATGGGCGAGAATCCGCCGCCCTGCGCTCCGTGAATCACCATCATGCCCATAAGCAGGGGGCTGATCTTGTACTTGCGGGCGAAGCCGAGCGCGATCGGCGCCACGATGGCCACCGCGGCCGGAGACAGTGCACCAACGGCGGTGATCACAGCCGTGATGATGAACATGATCCAGGGGATGAGAGCTACCCGTCCACCGACAAGTCGAACCGATCCGCGCACGAGCAGGTCGATCGTGCCGTTGCCCTGCGCGATCGCGAAGAGGTACGTGACCCCCACGAGTGTCAGGAAGAGCCCGCCGGGAAAATTGGCGAGGATGTCAGCGGTCTCCATGCCGAGGAAGACTGTGCCGAGCAGGAAAGCACCGACGAAAGCCAACGCCCCCATATTGACGGGAAGTAGCGTGGCGGTCAGAAACATCACCGCCAGGATGATGATCGAGATGATGGGAGCGGACATCCTTGTTCCTCCATGATTCAAGCGAATGTGGGCTATTGGCTCACTGGACTAGCCTCCTAGATAGTAGGTGAGTTTGTCAACGCCCGTGTACCCTAGGGTCACACTTCGATGCGGGAGGTACACGCGTGGCCCAGGAACTAGAACCCCAGCCCCTGTCGCGCGTGTCGAAACCACGGCTGTACGAACAGCTCGTGGCGCAGCTTCTGTCGTACATCGAGTCGGCTCACCTGGGCCCCGGTGACCTGTTGCCCGCCGAACGCGATCTCGCGGAACGTCTCGGCGTCTCCCGCGCCACCCTGGCGCAGGCGCTCGTCGCCCTCGAAGTGCTCGGAGTCATCGATGTCCAGCACGGCACCGGAGCCGTGCTCGTGTACCGCCCCAGCATCGCAACGGTGATCAAGGGACTCCGCGACCACCGAAACCGGCTTCCGGAAATCGTCGAGGCCCGCAGCACCCTCGAGGTGAAGCTGGCCGAGCTCGCCGCGCTGCGGCGAACCGATGCCGACTTGGCCGCGATCGAGAACGCCGTGCGGATCATGGCCGAGGAAATCGCGGCCGGCGACCGCGGCGCGCACGGCGACGAGCTCTTTCACCAGGCCGTCACGGCGGCCGCCCACTCCCCCGTACTGGCCCAGCTCATGACGTTCATCGCCGAGATGATTCTCGAAACGAGATTGGAGTCCCTGGCCCAGCCGGGCCGGCCCGAGCAGTCCCTGGCCTCGCACCAAACCATCACCGCGGCCATCCGGGCGCAGAACGTCGCAGCCGCGAGCGCGGCGATGCTCTCGCACATCGAGCTCGTCTCCGACGTTGCCCTGCTGAAGTGAGAGAGAATACAAGCGTGACCGAATCCGCGCAGCCCACAGCATCCGTCGCCCGCGATCTGCCCGGATGGCTTCATGCCTACTCGGGCAAGGTGCGGGACCTCTATATTCCCACCGACGGAACGACGGATGCCCCGGCCGACCTGATGAGCGCCTCCCGCGTGCTCGTGGTCGCCAGCGACCGGGTGAGCGCGTTCGACCATGTGCTGGAGCCGGGCATCCCGGGAAAGGGTGAGCTGCTCACGACTCTCAGCCTGTGGTGGTTCGACCGTTTGACCGGCATCCCCAATCACCTCGTCGCCGACCACGAACAGGTCGGCAGCACCGTGCGCGAGCTCATCCCCGCGGCCGTCGCTGGCCGGGCGATGCTCTGCCGCACCCTCGACATGTACCCCATCGAGTGCGTCGTGCGCGGCTACCTGACGGGCAGTGGCTGGAAGGAATATGCCCAGTCCCAGTCGGTGTGCGGCATCGCGCTGCCGGCCGGCCTCGAGAACGGCGACCGCCTGCCGGAACCCATCTACACCCCCGCGTGGAAGGCTCCTCTGGGCCAGCACGACGAGAACATCACGTTCGAACGCACGATAGAACTCGTCGGGCCGGGCATTGCCGCCGAGCTCCGCGACCTCTCCCTCACCCTCTTCGCCACCGCCGGAGCGATCGCCGAGAAGGCCGGCGTCATCCTCGCCGACACCAAGTTCGAATTCGGCGCCGACCGGCAGACCGGCATGACCGTGCTCGCCGACGAGGTGCTCACGAGCGACTCCAGTCGGTACTGGGACGCAAAAGCCTGGCACCTGGGCACGACACCCGACGAGCGCATGGCGAGCTTCGACAAGCAGATCGTGCGCGACTGGCTCGCCGCCCACTGGGACGGTACCGGTGCCCCGCCCGAGCTGCCGGCCGAGATCGTGGAGCAGACCGCGGCCCGCTATCGCGAACTGCTCGAGCGTCTTACCGGCGCCTGAGTTGTGCCTGCTGTGACTCTCCGCGCGAATGACCTGCTGGCCGCCGAAACCGGAATGGGCGCGGTGACTTTGCGCGTGGGCAACCTCGACGCCATGCTCGCCTACTACCGCGACATCGTGACGCTTGAGTTACAGAGCCACGACGGGCCGGTCGCCGTGCTCGGGCGTGGCCGGATACCGCTCGTTATTCTGCAGCACGCGCCCGAGCTCGCAGCCGCCGAACGACGCTCGGCGGGGCTCTACCACACGGCCATTCTCTTCAACACGCAGGCCGATCTTGCCGCCGCCGTCTTTTCGATCGGCACGAAGTCCCCGGGAACGTTCACGGGCAGTGCCGATCACTTGGTCAGCCAGGCTTTCTACTTCACCGACCCTGAGGGAAACGGCATCGAGTTGTACTGGGACCGCGACCGCACACTGTGGAGCTGGGCCCACGGCCAGGTTGAAATGGCCTCGCTCCAGCTCGACCCGAATGCATTCATTTCAGAGCATATGTCGGCCGAGCCGAGTGAGGGTGCCGCCATCGTCGGGCACGTGCACCTCTCGGTCGGAGATGTCGCGACCGCTCGCGAGTTCTACGTGAACCATCTCGGCTTCGAGGCGACCGCGAACTTCGGCCCCTCCGCACTGTTCGTCTCGGCCGGGGGCTACCACCACCACATGGCCATGAACACCTGGGAGAGCTCGGGAACCGGCAAACGCCGCCTGGCCCTGGGCCTCGGCGAGATCAGCATTATCGTGCCCGGTGCCGATGACATCGGCGCCCTCAACGAGCGCATGGCCCACTACAAAGTGGGCACCAGTTACGACGGGCAGACCCTCGCATTTGACGACCCATGGGCCAACCGCATCCGGGTGCGCGCCGGCACGTCGGTATCCGCTGAAAACCCGGTCGCGACGGTCTAGGCGCGCGCAACCGGCCCACGCTCGACAGCACCCGGTGGCTCAGCGGGCGGCGCGGGCGGTGCGACGGGTGAGGCCGTGCACGGTGGCCTGATAGTCCTTGACGTTGAGCGGGCGGCCGGGCAGCTTGGGCCGGGGCGCGTCGGCCGCACGCAGGCCGTCGAGCACGATGGAGAGCTGACGACGCCACTGGCCGGCATAGCCGGCGCCGAGGCCACCCAGCGATCCGACCATGGTGACGAGCACTGCAAGGTCGACCGCGTCGACATCTCGGCGCAGCGTGCCATCTTTTTTCGCGCGGGCCACGAGACTCGCGATGAAGCCGTCGAACTCGGCGGCGGGTCGCGCTGACGGGTCCAGCTGGGCCATGCGCCGTAGAATCGGCGGCAGCGCCGGGTCGGCGACGAGCCATTCCGCAACCCGTTCGGTATAGATGACGAGCGCCTCCCACGCGTTGGGCGCCGCCTCGATTTCCCCACGCACCGCGTGCAATTCGGCGAGCGCGAGGTCATAGAGCGCGCGCACAAGGTCGTCCCTGGTCGGAAAGTTGCGGTAGAGAGTCGCCACACCAACCTCGGCCTGACGCGCGATCTCCTCGAGCGAGGCGTCGATTCCATACTGCGCAAACTGGGCACGAGCCGTCACAACAAGACGGTCTCGATTCAGCCGGGCGTCTCGGCGACGGGGCGGAAGCGGCGCGGTTCGCTCGGGCAAAGACGGGGCTGGCACGCCATCCTGGGGCTTTCGGGTCGGCGGGGTCATGCGCTCCAGTCTAGAACTTTGACCTGCTCGGTTCGCCTTGGTGTTGCGCCCGCAGTCGCAACCTGCGCACAATTTGGACAAGCCGAATGGAAACCGATGACTCCCAAGAACAACACTTGCGAATTCGACCCCGAGATCGTGACCGATTTTCGAGAAAAGATGAGCTACGGGCCCTCTCTCGACCTGCCCAGACTCCTCCGGCGCGGCCTTTTTGCAGGAAGCCTTTTTGCAGGCGGCCCTCGAACTCACTTTTTTTCCAGAGCTGTGTGCCATGCGCCGGAGTTTGACGCGTGACCGCTCATTTTCAGGTCGGTCGCGGCGCCGTGCTGCCGGGCTTTCCCGATGCGCACGTGCACCTCGCACTGATCGACGAGACTGCTCTGCGAAGCGGCGAACTCGAGGTTCTCGCATGACTCCCACTATGAACGGTGCGACCGGCCTCGACGTCCCCCTCGCTTTTGCCCGGCGGATGGACCGCATTGACGGCCTGGCACATTATCGCGCCAGATTTCTGGGAACAGACACCGACCCCGAGACCGCCAACCCGCGCTCCTACCTCGACGGCAACTCGCTCGGTCGCCCGCTGCGGGCCAGCGCCGAGCGCATCGCCGACTTTCTCGCTCAAAACTGGGGCACCCGACTCATTCGCGGATGGGACGAGCAGTGGATGGACCTGCCCCTGCAGATCGGTGACGACCTCGGCCTGGCCTGCCTCGGCGCCGAAGCCGGCCAGGTTTTCATCGGCGACTCGACCACCGTGCTGCTCTACAAACTGGCCAGGGCCGCCGTGGATTCACGGCCGCACCGAACCGAAATCGTGCTCGACAGCGATAACTTCCCCACCGACCGATACGTTCTGGAAGGGATCGCGCGCGAGCGCGGCCTGACGCTCCGCTGGATCGAATCCGATACCGAGGGCGGCGTTACCGCCGAACAAGTGCGCAGCGTCGTCGGCCCACAGACCTCGCTCGTGCTGCTCAGCCACGTGGCCTACCGTTCCGGCTACCTCGCCGACATGCAGGCCATCACGGCCGTTGCCCACGAGCATGATGCCCTCGTGCTCTGGGACCTGAGCCACTCGGTCGGCTCTGTTCCGATCGAACTCGACCGCTGCGCCGTCGATCTCGCGGTCGGCTGCTCCTACAAATACCTGAGCGGGGGCCCGGGCGCTCCGGCCTTCGGGTATGTAAAAAGCGACCTACAGGCTGTGCTGACCCAGCCGATTCAGGGCTGGATGGGTTCTCAAGCCATCTTCGAAATGGGGCCGGGGTATCGGCCGGCCACCGGTATCCGTCGATTCATGAGCGGCACACCTGCCGTGGTGGGCATGCTCGCTATGCAGGACACCATTGCCCTGCTGGGCGAAGCCACGATCGGGTCGGTACGAGCCAAGTCGGTCGCGCTGACCGAGTTTGCGATCACCCTCGTTGATGCGTGGCTCGCGCCGATGGGGGTCACCGTCGCGTCGCCGCGCGAGCAGACCCATCGCGGCGGGCACGTGACCATCAACCATCCGCTGATGCGCCAGGTCACGAAGATTCTGTGGGACAACGATGTGATTCCAGATTTTCGGGCACCCAACGGGCTGCGGCTCGGCCTTGCCCCGCTCAGTACGAGCTTCGTCGAGACCTACGACGGAGTGGCCGCCGTGCGCGACGTCTTGCGCGGCATTCTGCTCGGTCGAAGCGGCGTAGCCGAGTAGGCCGACACCGAGGCGGGCCGGTGCGGCCCGCCTGGCCTGTAGAATTGCAGTGATTTGCCACGACTATTAGCCCCAGACTGTATGCGGAGTGCCCAGTGCCAACGATCGTCGTCGAAGTAATGCCCAAGGCCGAGTTGCTTGACCCCCAGGGCAAGGCCATCGCCGGCGCCCTCGGTCGCCTCGGTCAGACCCAGACAGCGCTGGCCAACATCAGCGGAGTGCGCGTCGGCAAGCGCTTTGAGATTTCCATCGATGGCGCCGCGGATGCCGACGTCTTGGCCGCCGTGCGTGTGCTCGCAGATTCGGTGCTGTCAAACTCCGTGATCGAGGACGTCGTCGGCATCCACGTGCAAGACGCTCCTTCGTCAGCGGTCGCCTGATGCGGATCGGCGTCGTCACCTTTCCCGGCTCGCTCGATGATCGCGACGCAGCGCGCGCGATCCGCCTGGCCGGCGCCGACGCCGTGGCACTCTGGCACGGCGACCATGACCTGCACGGCGTTGACGCATTGGTACTGCCCGGCGGGTTCAGCTACGGCGACTATCTGCGGGCCGGCGCCATTGCCAGCCTCTCGCCGATCATGACCGAAGTCATCGACGCAGCGAACCAGGGCATGCCCGTGCTGGGCATCTGCAACGGATTCCAGATGCTCACCGAGGCCCACCTGCTCGACGGCGGCCTCATTCGAAACGACAGGGGCCGCTTCATCTGCCGCGACCAAGGCCTGCGCATCGAGAACAACACGAGCGACTGGACGACCGGCTTCGCCGCCAACGCCGAGATCGTCATTCCGCTCAAGAACGGCGAGGGCTCGTTCATGGCCTCCGACGAGACCCTCCGGGCGCTCGAGGGCGAGGGCCGCATCGTGGCCCGTTACATCGGCGGCAACCCGAACGGGTCACTGAACGACATCGCCGGCGTCACCAACGCCCGCGGCAACGTCGTCGGCCTCATGCCACACCCCGAGCACGCCGTTGAGGCCGGGTTCGGCCCCGACACCGACGATGCCATGGCGAGCGGCGTCGACGGTCTCACCTTCTTCACCTCGGTCATTGCGCGGGCGCTCGTCGGGCGCTAGCCGATGCCCTAGCCACAGCCTGCCACCCGTGTGCGTCGAGCTCGCGCCGCGTGGGAGTGGTATTCGACAACCGACGGTAAGAGACCAGCTGCACCCTGTTTCCGACCGGCCTAAGCGGTAATAATTTACGGTGCGCGTCCGTCTCCGATCGACATCTTTTTAATTTGTAGGCATGAATATCCTGCGCCCACCGACCAGCTCACGAGGACTCTGCGGTGCTGGACATCGGCGGGATCGTTAGTGTCTTGCGGGAGATCCTCGGCGCCCTCGCCCGTCGCCTACCGGGGCTGGGTCGCACACGCTCCGTGGGTGAATCGGCGGGAGCCTCGTGCGTTGGTGCGAGTGCGACCCAGCTCAGTGCCACAGCCCTACGGCCCGAGAGTCAGTGCAGAGGGCTGTGGGCTCGGATGGGTGTGCCGATCCCGAGGATGGCGCTGTGCAGTACGGGTGGCAGGCTCAGTGCCGGTTCGTCGATGCGTGTCGGGCCGCCGGACGCTATCCAGGCCAGAAGGGCGTCCAGGGCGGCGGGCTGGTCTATTCCACCCAGCCACACCGACGGCCCGGTGACTCCCGTGTTTCCCTCACGGCGGGCCACCGCCGCGATCGCTCCTCGGGCGCAGGCGCCCAGGCATTCTGTGGAAACAAGGACACCGCCCGTGCCGGTCATAATCGTCGACCGCAAGCGGTCGGCACCATCTTGACCGACAGCTAGTCGGTGGAGCGCACTGCAGCGATGCCCGGCACACACGGCGACCAGTGGGCCGCTGGCTTCTTGTTCGATCGGGGACGAAGCTTGGGTGTGTTTCATGGTGGCACTCCATTCTGTTGTGTCGTACGAATGTTTTCTCGGTGAAGCGTCAGTTCGAATCCAGGTCCCAGGCGGGGAAAGGATCGGCCAGGCATTTCCATTCGCTGGGACCGCTGACAAATTCGCGATCGGTGAGTAGGCAGGCGTCGAGGTTGGTGGTGAGCGTGGCTGCGTCGAGGTCTTTGCCGAAGAAGGCAATTTCCTGGCCCCACGGCGACTCAGGGTCGTGGCTGCCTACCTCGATCGGCACTGCGGACGGGTGAATCTCCAACATCACGTCACTCCGAGTGATGCTGGCTATGGCTTCGGATACGGCGCTTCGCCCGGAACCGGCGAGGCTGAGCGAGGTCGCGCCGCTGGCTCGCACTATGGATGATTTGCCGGCACCGGGCAGTCCGCTGATGAGGTTCACGGTGAAAATACGTTGCGGAGTCATGGCTGCTACTCTAATTGATAATTATTATCAATAAGTCGAGGTGGCCATGAAAGTTCGAAATTCACTCAAAGCGCTCAAGAAACTCCCGGGCGCACAGATCGTGCATCGCCGGGGACGAGTGTTCGTGATCAACAAGAAAAACCCACGCTTGAAAGCCCGTCAGGGTTAGCGTGGAAACCGCGAGATGTCACCGGGCGAGTCTTCTCCGCCGTAGGAACCGAGCCAGCCCCCAACGGCACCGACGCGGCGGCTGAAGCGCGCGTTCGAATGACGGTGGTCGCCGAGCTTGCCGTAGACGAGCAGCATGCTGGTCGACGTGATTGAGTTCGCCGACGATGGTCGGCAGAGCCGCAGCCCGCGGTGTGATGCAACCATCACGAACACAATTCGGGCGCACACTGGATTTTTGCGCGATTGCAAAATCTCAGTCACGCGGGTTTTTCGGCGAGTAGTCAGAACGTCTAAAACGGGGGCTTATTCAGGCGCGGCTGCAACGATGGACGTCTCCTACCCCGCCATGAGTCGAAAGTCACCATGACCCCGCGTCTGCTGTTCCGTTCCGTCGCTATCGCCGAAGCCATTACCTGGGCGCTACTCATCGCCGGGATGCTCATGAAGTACGTTCTCGAGGCCGGTGAGATCGGGGTGCAGATCGGCGGCTTTGTGCACGGACTGGTCTTCATCGCCTTCGGAATGACAGCCCTCCTGGTGGGCGTCAATCAGCACTGGAACTTTCGGCTCACCGCGATAGCGATGGTTGCCGCAATCGTTCCCTTCGGCACGATACCTCTCGACCGCCGATTCGAGAAGAATGGGTTGCTGAACGGAGAGTGGCGGCAGACCCGCACCGCCGACCCTCGAGACCACACCCGGGTCAGCGCCCTGCTCCGCTGGATGCTGGCTCGGCCGGTGCTCCTCGCCTGCATCATGGGGATCGCCCTGGTGTCGATCATGGCCACGCTGCTTTCGATCGGTCCGCCCGGCAGCATCAGTTAGCGTTGTGCGCCATGATCTCCGCACCCGACGCGCGGGGCCGGTCAGCCGAGCGTCGCTGGCTGCTGCGGGGTGATGCCGACACGGGGGTGGCGTGCGGCAGCGGCCAGCGTGAGCGCGGCATCCGCTTTCTCGAGGGGAAACGTCGTTCCGACCAGAGCCGAGAACGGATGCCGATGCCACGCTCCACTGAGATACGTCACTGCTTGCTGCAGGTCGTCCGGCGTGTAATTGTGCACGCCGCGCACGGTGATCAGGCGGCGCACGATCGACTCTGGGTCGAGCAGCACCGGCTCCCCCGGTGAGACACTGCCGACCAGCACGACCACGCCGCCGATACCGATCAGGTCTATCGCCGTGTGCACGGCCAGTCGGGCGCCACTCAGTTCGAGGGCGATCGTCGGCTCGGCAGCCCCCGCATCGTGGAGCGCGGCGAGCACGCTCGCTACCCCGGTCGGTGATTCCCGCGGTGCCCCAGGGTCCGCGACCGCCGCGGCCCCGAACGCGAGCGCGAGCTGTCGGCGAGCCGGATCGGGGTCGCTGACGAGCACGAGCGCCCCGGCATCCGTCGCCATCGCGCAGGCCGTGACCCCGAGCATTCCGCCACCGGTTACCAACACGGTAGCCCCGGCCAGCGGCACGAGAACGGATGCCGCCCCCAGCGCCGCGACAACCGTGGCGGTCGCGCAGGAGGCCGGCGCCAGAACCGTGGCGGGAACCTGCTCGTCGACGACGACGACCGCCGTCCCGCCACGCACCTGCACATGGCTGGCAAAACCTCCGCGCAGTTCCCAGCCCCGCTGCATCCGTTCGTGGCCGTATTTGACCAGCTCGAGGCATTTCTGGGGCACGCCACGGCGGCAGCGCGGGCACGTTCCGCAGCTCACGGCGACCGACCAGACCACTCGCTGCCCAACCCTCAGCGGCATTCCATTTGCGGCATATGACCGTTCGGTCACGGCGACGATACGGCCGATCTGCTCGTGCCCGAGCACGAGCGGTTTCGCGGCCGAACGGCGGCCGAGCACTGTGTGTACGTCTGAGCCGCAGACCGTGGCCAATTCCACTTCGACCAGCACATCACCGGGCCGCAGCAGCACGCCGGGTACCGCCACGCACGCGAGCGGCTGGCCAACGCCCGACCAGACCATAGCTTCCGCGGCGCGCGGCAATACCACCTCACGACCGACTCCAAGGGTGAGGGCGGGCAGCGGCATGTGGTCAGCGACCGGATCGTGTTCGGGCATGACTACTCGATCGTCTCCTCACGCAGGCCGAGCAGTTCGGCGAGGTCGGCGACGCTCTCGATGACGACATCGGCCCCGGCATCTTCGAGGGTGGCGGTGTCATGCGTGCCGGTCAGGACTCCCACGATCAGGCCGGCGCCGGCGCTCTGGCCGGAGAGCATGTCGCTCGCGGTGTCGCCGACGACAACCATGGCAGCAACGCTCGACGCCCCGGTGCGCAGCAGCGCGGTGAGCGGCAGATCGGGATAGGGCCGGCCACGGCCGGCTTCGGCCGGGCAGAGGCTGACGTCGATGAGGTCGTCCCAACCGAGTGAGTCGATGAGCGTGTCCTGCGTCGCCCGAGAGAATCCCGTGACCAGGGCCACCTTCACGCCAGCGTCCCGCAGTTCCTGGAACAGGTCGGCCGCACCCGCGATCGCCGTCACCCCGACCTGTTCGACGAGTTCACCGTAAGCGGTTTCGAACTCGGCCGTCGCGGCGACGGCCGCTTCTTCGGAGTCGGTCAGTTCGCGAAAGACATCCAGTTTGGACTGCCCCATGGTCTCGCGCACGAACTCGATGGCTTCCGCGAGCTCATCAGCGGTGTCCGTCAACCCGCTGCGCTCGGCGGCGAGCGCGAACGCCCGCTCGACCAGTCCGTCGTCGGTCACGGTGGTGCCGGCCATGTCGAAGACGACGAGCTCGACGTCAACGTCTTCGGTGTCCAAATCGTCCAGATCAAGATCAAGGGAAAAAGGTGCGGTGCTCATGGGGTGCCTTTCAGGGTGAGGGAGATGGGTGAATCGCATACGGTTGCGATGACGTGCTTAGCGAGACTGCGACTACGACTACGACTACGACTACGACTACGACTACGACTGCGACTGCGACTGAGACCGAGACCGAGTCCGGTCGTCATACCGATCCCGGTAGTTGCCGCGACGAGATAGACGCCGGGTTCGGGCTGGTCGATGTCGTGGTTGATCGCCACGATGACCGTTCCGGAATCGATCGACCCCCGGGTCGTTGTGACCCGACCGGGACGCACGGCCGTCACCGCGGTTCGGTAGCGACATTCGACGCCCCGATTGGCCAGGTACGCGGCAAGGCCGGCTTCGGCCTGGCGCGGATTGACCTGAAGATCCCACGCAAGCATCGCCCCGCCCCGTGCCGTACCGGGGGCGAGCGGCAAACGAGCACTGACCTCGGCAGCGCTCCGCATCACCACGTCGGGTTGACCAGGGCCGACGATTCCGCTGGCGACCTGACCGCGGAGCGAGCGCAGAGGCCGTCCGCGCATCCGCGATACCGGGGCCGACGTCTTCACGCAAATGTCGCGGGAAAAAGCGCTGCAGATTGCCACGTGAAACCTTCCTCAATCGAGGCCATTACGTTTAGTCACATTAAGCAGACCGTGCCAACAATGATGGTGCGCCGGGTAACCAGCAGGTGAACGGGCAGCGGCAAGTGAACGAGCGTGACTGTGGTCATATGCACAGTTTCACCCCAGCGCAGGGCGGTACCGTGGGCACGCCACATCCGATCGAAGGAGATCCCTGTGTTCACGAGCCCCTACGCTCCCGTTGAGATTCCCGACGTCAGCATTTTCGATTACCTGTTCGAGAACTTGAGCGAGGCCGAACTCGATCGCACCGCCGTCATCGACGGGGTCAGCGGAGCGGAGCTCAGCTACCGCGCTCTGGTCGATCAGATCACCCGGGTGGCTGGGGCTCTTGCCGCAGACGGCGTCGGCCCCGGCACGGTTGTGGGCCTGCTCTGCCCGAACACGCCTCAATTCACGGCCGTCTTCCACGGCATCCTGCGCGCGGGCGCCACCGTCACCACCATCAACTCGCTCTATACCCCCGACGACATCCATCGCCAACTCCACGACTCCGTCGCCACCTGGCTCATCACCGTCTCGCCGCTGCTGCCGGGCGCCAAGGCGGCGGCGCACGCGTCGGGTATTCCAGACGAGCGCATCGTGGTGATCGATGGCGAGGCGGGGCATCGGTCGCTCTCTGATCTGCTGGCAGCGGATGCCCCAGCGCCGGCCGTGACCATCGACCCGGCCACGCACGTGGCCGTTCTGCCCTATTCCTCTGGCACGACCGCAGCGCCCAAGGGCGTCATGCTCAGCCATCGCAACCTCATCGCGAACGTGCAGCAGGCGCGCGACCTGATCGGCGTCGTTCCAGAGGACAAGGTGCTCGCGCTGCTGCCGTTCTACCACATCTATGGAATGACGGTTCTGCTCAATCTCGCCTTCAAACAGCGCGCCTCCCTCGTCACCATGGCCAAGTTCGACTTCGTCGAATTTCTGCGCATGATCCAGGACCACCGCTGCAGCTACATCTTTATCGCGCCGCCCATCGCGGTGGCCGTGGCGAAGCATCCGCTGGTCGAAAAATACGACCTGTCGAGCGTGCATACCATTCTCTCCGGGGCCGCGCCGCTCGACGGCGCCCTCGCCGCGGCCGTCGCCGCCCGGCTGGACTGTCGCATTCTGCAGGGCTACGGAATGACCGAGGTGAGCCCGGTGAGTCACCTGATTCCGATCGATGCTCCGCACCTGTCACGCGCCTCGGTGGGTGTGACGGTGCCGAACATGGATTGCAAGCTCGTCTCGACCGAGACCGGGGACGAGATCGAGGCTCCCTCGAGCGGGGTCAGCGAACGGGGCGAACTGCTGGTACGCGGCCCGAACGTGATGCTCGGCTATCTCAATAACGAGAAGGCCACCCGCGAGACCATCGATGCCGACGGGTTTCTGCACACCGGCGACATTGCCACGGTGAACGCGCTCGGCGAGGTGACCATCGTCGACCGCAGCAAGGAGCTGATCAAGTACAAGGGCTATCAGATAGCGCCGGCCGAACTCGAGGCCTTGCTGCTCACCCACCCGCAGATCGCGGATGCGGCTGTGATCGGTGCAGCGGATGCCGACGGCCAGGAGATACCGAAGGCCTTCGTCGTCACCGTGGCTGAGTCTGCGGTCACGGCCGAGGAGGTCATAGCCTTTGTCAGCGAGCGGGTCGCCCCGCACAAGAAGGTGCGGGCGGTCGAGTTCATCGAGGTGATTCCGAAGTCGGCCTCCGGCAAGATTCTGCGTAAGGACCTGCGCGCACGAGAACGTGCGGCGACGGTTGAGCGGCCACGCACCCTCCGAGCGGCGGTGCCGGGATAAGGACGGATCTGCCTGCAGCGTGGTGTGGTGTCACGCCAAAATCGGCGGCCACACGGCAATCGCCGCGTCGGCCGCCGAGGTCGGCGATGCTCAGCCGATGCGGATGAGCTTCTTGTTGACGAATTCGCTGGCACCGTAGTGTCCGAGTTCGCGCCCGAAGCCGCTTCTTTTCACACCGCCGAACGGTAGCTCTGCACTGCCGGCGTCGACGAGGTTGACGAAGACCATGCCGGCTTCGATGCGGTCGGCAACTCGTAGTGCCTGCTCGGGATCGGTCGTGAACAGGTAGGAGCCCAGCCCAAAGGGAGTGTCGTTCGCCAGGATGACGGCGTCATCCTCGGAGGCCGCCCGGTAGACGAATGCTACGGGTCCGAAGAACTCCTCGTGGTATGTGTCGTTGTCTCGCGTGACATCGGTGAGCACGCCAGACGGGTAGAAGTTACCAGACCGTTTGCCCGTGGTCGCCAGGGTCGCTCCCTGCGCGACTGCGCGCTCGACCTGCTCCGCGAGATGGTCTGCCGCGTCGAGGGACGAGATGGGTCCGTAGTCTGCCCCGGGGACGGTCGGATCGCTGGGAGAGCACGCCAGGATCGCGGCGGTGAACTTCTCCGTGAACTCATCGTAAAGTTCATCGATCACGATGAATCGCTTGGCGGCATCGCAGGCCTGCCCGCCATTGCGGAGGCGACCGGCGACGGCGGCATCCACTGCGGCGGCCATGTCGTCGGTGCTCAGCAAAATGAACGGGTCTGATCCGCCCAGTTCCAGCACGACCTTCTTGAGGTGGCGGCCGGCGACCTCGGCAACGGCCGCGCCGGCGCCCTCCGAACCGGTGAGGGAGACGCCCTGTATCCGCGGGTCGGCGATGATCGTAGCGACCTGCTCGCTGTCCGCGTACACATTGGTATAGGCACCAGCCGGGAAGCCTGCGTCGTGAAAGATTTGCTCGATCGCCGCGGCCGACTCCGGGCACTGCGACGCGTGCTTGAGGATGATCGTGTTGCCGGTCATGAGGTTCGGTGCGGCGAAGCGCGCAACCTGGTAATACGGGAAATTCCACGGCATGACACCGATGAGCACACCGAGCGATTTAGAGCGCATGAAGGCGGAACCTTCGCCGCTGCGAAGGGTGATTGGTTCGTCCTTCAGAAATTCCTGCGCGTTCTCGGCGTAGTACCGGTAGATGTCGGCTGCATAGTCGACCTCGCCGAGCGCTTGATCGACGGGCTTTCCCATCTCGCGCACGATCAGGGCCGCCAGCTCGTCGCGACGCTCCTCATGCAAATCACCAACCCGGCGCAAGAGGGCGGCCCGCTCAGCGGCCGAAGAAGACCGCGACCAGCCGACGTGGGCTTTGTCTGCCGCTGCGATGACCTGCTCGAGTTCACCACCCGAAATTTGTGGGTACGTCTTGATGGTCTCGCCGGTGGCGGGGTTGATAACGGCGTGGTGGCTCACGAGCCACCTCCTTTCACGGGGCTACTGTTCCGGAGAAAATCACGTAATACGAGCCAATCATGTTCGCGGCAATTGTCAAGGCTCGAGACGCCAGTGGAGTTGAGACGCTGGTTTCATTGCGGTCTGGTCGTTGGCTCTGGGCCTTATTCCGAGCTGCGCCAGGGACTTCTCGACAGCTGTACGCGATAGAGCCAATCGGATAGAGCGGATTCCCACCGGTGGGGACTTCTGTTCCATTCGAGTGTGTGCGGAGCTGGGGGTAGCGTGACGAGCTCGACCAGGCCTGTGTGGGCATCCGCGAATGCTCGCGACAGGGCGATCGGAACGGAGAGGTCGCCGAAACTGTGCAGTACCAGCGTTGGGACGTTGAGGTCGGAGCCGTTGTCGATCCAGTCGAGATCTAAAAGGTGCATCGACTCCTGCAGTCCGGTTGCCCGGCGCCACAAGGGACTTTCGAGCGCCCCCAGCGCCAGGCGAGTCACGAGAGCCGGCACGCGGGCTCGGCGGCCGGCGGCGAGAATCGTCGACCGCCAATCCACGACCGGGGCGATGAGGCACAGCCCGATGATTCGCTTCCGATGCTGCGATGACCGGGTGAGCTGCAGAGCGATCATCGCGCCCATCGACCAGCCAACGAGAAT
Source organism: Cryobacterium lyxosi (assembly GCF_004403345.1). NCBI lineage: Bacteria > Bacillati > Actinomycetota > Actinomycetes > Micrococcales > Microbacteriaceae > Cryobacterium > Cryobacterium lyxosi. The sequence goes on along the minus strand of NZ_SOGT01000002.1, from coordinate 386,103 downwards.
GATGCTTTCGGCGCCGTGGGCCACGGCGTAGTCGAGGGCTGCGTCGATATCGCGCCACTCGGTCTGGCCCAGCATCGATTTTCTATCGCGCGAGCTCGGGGCCTCGTGGTCGTTGCGGTACGAGACCACGAGCGACGTGAGGCCGGCACGATGGGCGACGGGAACGCCGCGCAGCGGGCTGGCCCGGCTCGCGCCCTGCCCGTGGATGTGGATCGCCCACGTCGAGGCGGGTGGCCGGTCGATCGGGGCATCGAAGCGGTAGGCGGGCGCGAGGCCGAGTGCGGTCGAAACGATGACGGCGGTGAACGGCAGTCCAACATCCGCTGCTTGGGACGGTACGACACCGCTCCACCTCGCCGAGAGGCCTGCTCGAAGCGGTGTGCCGCGCGCGCTGACGACCTCACGCGTGACGATGGAGGCACGCTCATCAACGGCCAGGACTGCCCCAAGCTGTGCATAGCCGCGGCCGGAGTCGAACCAGATCGCGTACTGGCCCGGCGCCTGTGTCGCCGCGTTCAACGGTAGCGTCACGGTATACGGCGACGACGACACGTCATCGACCGCGAGGACGCGGAGTCGTTCGCGCCTGGGCGCATCCGTTCTCACGATCTGTCTGACTACGGCCAGACTTGCAATCATCAGACTCGCAATCGCCAGCCCTCCGGCGACCAGACTGCCGGCGGCCACCAGATAAGCGAGTCTCACGCGGATGTCCGCTGCGCACCGATGCGCGTTTCGGTCGCTGTGAGCAACGCGAGATCTTCATCTGAAAGCCGGTCGCGAGCTGTCGGGTTGAGCAGAAGAGCGTCACGGATCTCGACCAGCATGCGGTGCACAACGGTGTCGACGTCGCGTGATACCGAACCTGGTGCGTTGGGGTGAGCCACGCCGCCCAACTCGAGGTGTTGGGCAGAAACGTCGACCCAGATGCGAGTGAGGTCGGGGAGAGCCGCCTCAAGTTTTCGCCGGTTGAACCTCGTGCTTACCCCCCCCAGAATCGGCGGGAGAGATAATCCGAAGCAGAGGAGCAGGATCGCGGTCAGGTTCAGCACATCGTAGGCACTCGCAAACAGGGCGAGCAGGGACATCGCTCCGAAGACATGCGCAAGATCCATGCCCACGACGCTGAGCACAGTGAGAACGGCCGCGCCACAACCGGCGCCCACGATACGGAACCCGAGTCGACGAGCCGGGGTACTCATGCGTGCGGCAAAGCGCAGGCAGATCATTCCAGTCAAGGCCATGACGATGCCCAAATAGATGAACTGGATCAGGGAGTAAGCGGCTGCTGCGGGTTGGTTGCCAAAGTCCTGCATGAACGTTCCCGAGGTTGTGGGCGCGTCGATGAAGATAAAGGTCGTCACCATGAGGCCGGCCGTGATGATGGCCCCGATCCGAAAGGGCCTGGCCGACGCGTTCGCGCGGCTGGGCGACGATGCGCGCAAAATGGCCCGCGACAGGAAATAAATACCCAGGAGAAGGAGCAGGTTTGCGGGCAGGTCCGCATAGTTTCGGCCCCCGAGAAGCCCGTCTGCCGCAAAGTACACCGCGTCAATGTTCAGGGTCAGCGAGAGCGCAATCATGATGGCGGCATAGAGAATGCTCTGATCAGTGCGCCGGCGGGTACCGACCACCAACGCGCTCACGAGTCCCCAGAGGGCCAGGGCGACGATCAGTTGCATCATCCGAAAACTCCCTCGAAGCCTGCGGGCTCCTTGGTGCTGGTGCGGATGGCGCCGGTCAGGAGGTCGGCCAGCGCCTCGGCCGCCAGCTCGAACTCGTCGCGAAAATCGGAACGGCCGAACGCGATTCCCAGGCTGTCCGCTCCGAGCACTCCGTGTGACGTCGGGCCGGTCACCTCGTCATGGCGCAAGATCATGTGCGCCAACTCATGACAGACAATCTGCTGCCGATGGTGTTCCGAATCCGTTTCGACGTGGAAGATCAGATCGTCGGTGTCGCGCGACAGCCAAAGACCGCAAATTTCGGTTCCATTCAGCAGCGACGAGGATGCGATCGAGATGTGCGTCTTTCTTGACTGCTCGACGAGGGTCACGATGCTCGGGAGGGACACCCGGACCGGGAGGGCTAATGCCGTAAATGCGGCAAGGGCTTGTTCCCGCGGGGTGCGGCGGTCCCCCGGGGTCGACTCGTCAGTTCTTTTTCGCATGAGATCCATCCTGCAGTAGGCGGTCATTCGTAGCGAATCGCGGCCAAATTCGTGGTTTTCCCCAGCCGACTGGCGGCAACGGCGTAGGTCAGGGTGGCATAACTGGCCGCCATGGACTGCAGTCGATCGTCGGCGAGGTCCGTTCGGGTGCCCGCGGGCACCCCTCCAGTTGTGAAAATCGTGCTTGACTGCAACGCCGTTCGCGCCCGTTCCAGCGCGGGCGTTGACCCGTCAGTGCCAAGGAGCAGGATGCTCGGCGTGAGCTTCGCCACATCGGTTGCTTCCGCTGGGGTGAACACAGCGAGCGCACCTGTCAGGACATCGCTATTGACGGAGACGACGGCCGCAGACGGAACCGCTCCGAGGCCGAGGCCGTTCGCGGCATCCGCCAAGAGCAAGAGCCGGCCCACGTCGGGGCCGTCACCCGAGTCACGCCGGTACACGGTGACCACCCCGGTGATGCCTGGAATTGCGGCGAGGGGCGCGCATTCTGCATCCGTTTCCGCGGGGTCGGGCGCGTCTGAGCTGGGTTCCAGGTATTGGATAAGGGTACTGACGGCAAGTAATCCCGGCTCAACGCTGGGGGCAGCGCTTCGGTCGGCGGTCGTTGCGGCGCCCGCGAAGACACTCACCATGAACACGGCAACCACGAGGCCGCTCACGGAACGGAACGTGGCCGAGTGCGTCCGACGGATGCGGTTGCCCGCGGTCGCCGCGGATGCCGCGACGGTCATCGCCACCACCATGGCAGCCGTGAGCGGAGTCACGGCGAGGTCTGCGGCAAAGGACACACCGTCGTCAACGGCAGCGAGCGCGGCGACCGGGCCGAGCAGCCGCGCTACGGTTGCTGGGATTCCCAGCGAGTTTCACCATCTTTCGTCGATGGGGTTGCATGGAGGGCTTGATTTTGCGCCACCTTCATAGACGCTTGATGGTTCGGATGAATGTGCGCTGTGAAACGGTGGACTCCGTGTGATCTCAACCAGGCGACCATCGCCTGGGCGGCCTCAGAAGCAATCCCCTGCCCTTGCCATTTCGGTGAAATCACCCAAGCGATGTCAGCCACCAGACTTGACCCGTCGTCTCTGACGGTTGCCTGTACGAATCCCACCGCTTTCCCTGAATCTCGATTGCTGACAACCCAGTTCAACCACCACTGCGATCCATCGGCAGAGTGCCCAACGGCTTGCCTGGAGTAACGGTTCTCCAGCACCGTGAGTGATGGTATTTCTCCGCCGGTGTATTCATAAAGCGAAGGGTCGACCAAAGCTTCGACCATTGCGGGCGCATGCTCCACTGACAGCGGTTCCAGCAAAAGTCGCGCAGAAAAAACGGGTTCAGGCGTGGGCCAATCCATTCTTTGAGAATGGCAGAGTCATGCGGCCTTCGTAAGCCGAACGTGCTGCGAAGCGCAGCAGGCAGCATCCCCTCGCCGTATCTTCCGGAGTGTCGACGGGATGCCAGGTGGGCAGATCGCGCGCTTCTGGCCGAGTCGGGCGAAGAGCAACAGTACAAGCGCGGTACCCGATAACAGCCCGTCTAAAATGCCGGCGGGAAGCAGAAAGATCATCAGCATTAACGTCACGATGCAATTGACCAAGGACAGCCCCAGTCCCCATAGTCGGTTCCGCAGCAGCCCGACCGCGCCACATATACGCAGACCCGCAAAGACCCCGCTCATGACCATCATGAGATAAAGATTGTCCTGCAAATAGGGAAGGGCGAAAATATCGGCATTTTCGACAATGGATGCCTGCGGGATCTGCATAACGATAAGAACAAGGGCGCCATTGAAGACGACCCCTTCCATAAGTACGCCCTGAACCAGGAGCAACCCGGCCGCCCACCGATACTGCCGCCACTGAGTTATGTCCATTCCATAACCATAAGGTGCAAGACGGTTCCCCACGACTGAAGTCACACCAATAGGGAGAGACCATGAACAATAAGATCACGTCGATTATCATTTCTTGGTTTTGTAGTACTGCGTAGGCTACAAACACCATTGCCTACTCGTGGGGCCACAATAGTGACATGCCGAAGTTATCCAGCGGTACGGCGCCGAATTCGCGCGAGTCGATGGACACAGCGCGGTTATCGCCGAGAACGAAGACGTGACCCGCCGGCACGGTCACCGGGCCGAAGTATGTCCCATCGATTCGACTGTGATCCACGAAGGGTTCACTAACCCGGGCCCCATCCACGTACAGGATGGCATCGCGAATGTCGACCCGCTGGCCCCCGACAGCGATCACTCGCTTGATCGTCGTGTGACCGTCCTTGGGACTTTGAAAGACCACGAGCCGCCCGGCGGTGAAAGCATCCGCTGATGGCGAGGTCTTCATCAGAAAAATTATGCTTCCGCGAAGCACTGTCGGTTCCATGCTGTTGGACGAAACGATCAGCGGTTCGACAACCCACAGACGCAACCCTAAAAGCAAGGCCAACGTCACGATGACTGCCACCGTGGTGCGCACGCGCGTCGCGCTCGCACCACGGTGGCCAGTTGTCACACTTTGCCCCACTTTTATTTGGGTCAGGCTAGTCCGGTGTCCCATTGTGCCGGGGCCGCCGTTATCGGATTGTTCGTGATGGTGTCTGCCGCGTCCTCGGGTCCAACGCGATACTGAACCATCATGTCGTGATCCTCGTGCACGGTGTTGTGGCAGTGAATCATGTATCGGCCGGTGTGTGGCCCGAACTTCATCAGTACCTGCACTTTCTCGTTCTCGCCCACATACACGACGTCCTTCGGCCCCTTCTCGTATGCGAACGGGGCCTGCCCGTTTCGGCTGAGAACTTGAAAGTCGATCAGGTGGATGTGCATGGGGTGATACCAGCCGCCGCCTGGGTTGTGAAATTCCCAAATTTCGACCGCGTTCAGGTCTGGATTCGCCGCCACGTCACGGAATCCGCTGGCAACGATCGGCTCCCATGTCGTGCCATTAATGGTCCACAAACCGTTATTGCGGGCTATTTTGAACGGGCGCGTAATCGTCGTTGCGGAAGGCTTGAGCGCCATCACTTCACTAGGAGCCAGTTGCACGGGAATCGTGTTCCAGGTGGGATCTTTCGTGTCGACCGGGTCCGGAACGACGTCGAAAGCCATGATCGAATTCGTGAACTCGTAGTCGACGTTGTTTTTATTCGACATGTTGCGCAGCTCGATCCGTTGGCCCGCCTTGTATTTACGGAAGTCGATCAGAATTTCATAGCGCTCGGCCGGGCCGTGGCGCCAGCTCGCCACAGACTGGGACACGGGCATCAGCCCGCCGTCGGTGGCGACCATCGTTACGGGATCGCCCGTGCTGAGGGTTGGACGCAACGACCGGGAAATGCAGGCGTTCACGACGCGGAACCGGTAGACGCGCTTCTTGACCTTCATGACCGGCCACGGCCTGCCGTTGACCAAAACCACATCGCCCCAGAGCCCGGAGTGGCTGTTGTCCTCGTAAGCGAGCGATCCGTCGACCGCGAACATGGCGTCATTAATGGTCAACGCAACGTCGAATTCTCCCTGGGGAAGGAGCGCTCGTTCCAGCGGATCGTGCAGGTGGTACTGCGCGGCCAGGCCCGAGTAGACGTTGATCGCGGTGTGATGCACCGCATGATCGTGGTACCACAAGGTGCGGGCCGGTTGAAAGTTGGGGTACACGTAGTCCTTGCGAAATCCCGGATTCGTGATGTCGTTTGCGTAGCCGTCATATTGCGGCAGCGAGGCCGATCCATGCAGGTGCGTGGACGAGTAGAGCGGGTGACCGTCGTACGGATGCGTGGCGGGCAGCTGATTACGCATGCGCACCACAGCCTTCGTCCCCTGTTCGACGCTGATGGTCGGGCCAGGAAAAATACCGTTATACCCAAGAATTGGGGTCTTCAGCCGCGGAAGAATAGCGGCACTGGCCGCCATCGCCGCGAGAGTGTAATACTGCGTGGGCGCCCCGTCGACGGGATCAATACCCGATCGATCAGGTCGCAAAATGGGCGCCTGAACGAACGGTGTTTGATACGGTCGGGGCAACTCGCTCGGGTCAAGAGCGCTCGCGGCTCCTGCTTCCGCATTCCGCAGGGGTAGCGTCAATAAGCCCGCTCCCACCGCGCCCACACCACCTAATAACAAAACCTGTCGCCGAGAAATAGTCATGCTGTCGATACCTTTCATGCGGTTGATGTCGGAACGTTATCCCGCACCGGGGAGGGAGACTAGGGATCATTTCTTACAGAAATGTGACGCCTAACGCCGGGAGAGGATCGCGCCCGGTGGCCGTCGCGAGTGAATATCGACTGATCGTGTTACAGAATCGATTTATCGGCCAAATTCGAGATGATGAGTTTGACCGTTCTAGGTGACTTGCCACTTCTTTGGTGATCACAAACCTTTACCGAATCCAACGCTAGACAAAGCGCCACTCCTAACCACCCATGTCGGGGCTGGATAATCATGGTTTCTCCAAGGTCCCCGGACGAGAGTGCAACTATGTGTGAATTTCTCACGCATTCTCATGAAGGAGCGAATCACCGTGAAAACCAGCCCATCTGCGGCGGGTCCTGGAAACAGGATTTCTTCCGTAAGGCGCGCGACCGTGTTTGGAGTCTCAGCAGCAGTGCTGATCGCACCCTTCATCATCGCCGTACCGGCCGCTTTGGCGGCTGTCCCGACTTTTCCCGACAACATCATCGTCTTCCCGGACCGCGACTTCATCACCATCGAGGGCTACCAGGACCGCATTGGCCAGATCGCAACCGTAGAAGTTACGCGTCCCGGGGTCGGTGTGATTGGTTCAGCGGAATCGGTGGTGAGCGCGGGCGACATCGCTTTCGAAATCAACCACCCGGGCGGCGCCTGCTGGGGCGCCGGCACGACGCTGAAAGTTACCCCCGACATCCGTCCCGGAGACCTCGTGTCAATGAAGTTCGGTGCCACTGCAGCCGGTGACACCACAACCCAAGACGTATATGTGAACGCAACGCCGGTGCTCGCCGCCGACGGCGTCACCGTCACCATCACCGGTTTTATTGGCGATGGTGCAAATGAAAATCAGATTGAACAGCGAATCGTCGAACCGGCGTTCAGGAACACCGCTGTCGCCCGTCGGGAAGTGCGCGCTGTGCCTGGACCGCTCACAGCCAACGTCGGTTACAGCTCATCGCTCGAGTACGGCATTGCGGGCTCGAACACTTTCACGGCCACCTACGTATTCGACAGCCAAGATGCTGCGAACATTGCCGCTGCCGCCGGAACCGGTGTGCGCGTGATGTCCTGGCAGCTCGAGGATGCCGCCGCTAACCGCCAAGGTCTCACCATCGCCGAGTTCGGCGAATTGGGCGGTCCTGGAATGGGCGGATGCCCGAACGGTCCGTTGCAATCAGGACCAGCCGGAGCGACCGATGTCATCGCCGCCACTGTGGCAGATTCCCTCAAGATCACGTGGACCCCAGCAAAAGCGATCCCCGGCACACCGGCGATCACCGGATACCGGGTTCACGCGGTAGCGCAAACGGTCGTCAACGGAGAGCGCGCGGAATTTGGCAAGCGCATCGACTCCGCTGCGGCGAAGACCACTACGATCTCGGGGCTTAATCCAGCCGAGACGTATGACGTTTTCCTCGTCTCAGTGAGCAGCGCGGGCGAAACCTTTCCCGCCGTGCATGCCATCCCGGTCACCGACATCGTGGCGCCCCTAACGACAGCCTCCCCCCAGAGCGGGTCGTTCCGCACCGCCCAGCAGCTCACTCTGAGCTCCAATGAGGCGGCAGCGGAGATTTACTACACGACAGACGGGTCGGATGTTTTTCTATCCGGCGGCACTTTGTCTACGGTCGCTGTGCTCTACACGCAGCCCCTCAACATTGACGCAACGACTACGGTGAACTTTGCCGCAGTCGACCCATCCGGCAACATCTCGACGCAGGGCCAAGTGATGTTGACCATCACGAATGAGCCTCTCCCCTCGACGCCAACCTTCTCCTCGCCAGCGATCGCCGGCACGGGAAGCATGACGCTGAACTGGGCTGCTGCAAACCCGGGAGCTCCGGAACTCACTGTGACAGGTTATTCCGTGCAGGCGTACACCTCTGATGGACTTGTTTCGGGTCCCGCGCGCACCACCGCAGGAGACGTGACAACACTCGTCTTCGACGGTTTGGCTCCAGATACGACCTATCAATTCACGGTCACTGCGAGCAATGCAAACGGCGCCGGCGCCGAATCGGCTAAGTCCGATCCGGTCCAAGCACTCGGCGCTCTCGTTGCTAACGCGGGAGCCGATCAGGCGATCACTCGGGCAGTCACCGCGACCACGGTGGTGCTCGACGGCAGCCGCTCGACCAGCACGGAAACGACCTACCTGTGGGAGCAGGTGCTCACTGGGCTAACGGATCCCGACCGCGTCACCCTCACCGGGCCCACGACGGTCAATCCAACGTTCTCTTTGCCGCTCTTCGCGACACCGATGACGAACAATCCGTTGACCTTCCTGCTCACTGTGACTTCGGGTTCTGCCGTGCGCACCGATGAGGTGCGAATCACACCGATCGCCAGCCAGATCACTGTCACCGGCGCGAGATGGAAGACGCGCGACTTTAGAGTCGACGGAATCAGCTCGTCGGTCGGCGGCACCGTGACAATCCACCGTGACGGACCGACTGGTCCTGTCATTGGTCGCGCGCCGATCACGGCAGCGGCGGCGCCGCAGACCGGTGGAGTGTTTACCTACCGGCTCAGGACCTCGATCAGCAACCCCGGCTCGGTCTGGATCGATTCCACCCTGGGCGGCGTCGTGGGTCCGGTGGCCGTGACCGCTGGGTAACGGCTACGAGATAACACGGGAACGGGCTCTCACGGCGTCAGCGGTGAGAGCCCGTTTCGTGTGCCGTCTGGCCGCAGCGCTTAGGCGTTTCATCAGGAGTTCACAGACGAGCTGTGCATCGAGTTGATCGAGACGTCGAAACCGATCAGGGCCGTATTAACACCGATGGAAAATAGGGCCAAGCACGACGCAAACCACGAAGAAGCAGCGAGGCACGCCGATCCCGATTTGCATGACCATGATCTGCGATCGTCCCCCAGAGGTAGAGGACCGATCCGTGCCCGGCAACCGGGAGGGTGATCTCATCCCCCGCCGAACGCTTCACTAGGCTACTGATCACTGAATAGACCACCCGGCGTTGCAACGCCCCCTAGAAACCGCCGCGATACTGGCCCCATTTTCAGTTTGCGTTGAGAGGCCGTCGCCACCGCAAATGGTGCCGCCCCGCCCCTGCGCAATTGCTTTGGGCACAACATCACCCGATGCCCCCATCGCCCTTACCCTGCTCAGCCTCGGCGGCCACAAACAGAAAGTCTGCGGACGCAATTGATCGCGGAAGAGTTAGGAGACCCGTTTTCAAGCTGATTCGAGCACAGCTGGGTGATCGCTCACCACGGCCAGAGAACCGTGCCTGCCACGTCGGCGATGGGAATGAAACCGTAATCCCTTGAGTCGATCGAAATCGCGCGATTGTCTCCGAGCACGAAAAGATGGCCGGCGGGCACTGTAACTCGGTGAAAGAACGTTCCGTCGATCTGGCGAGAGTCCACATACTGCTCAACGATGAGTGCGCCGTCAACGTAAAGTGCGCCGTCTCGAATAGCGACAGTTTGTCCTGCGGCACCAGCCACACGTTTCAACGTGCGCTTGCCGTCCTCAGGGCTGCGAAAGACCACCATTTGGCCCACGGTTGGGCCGTCAAGCGACGGTGCCGCAGAATGAACGAGAACGATGCTGCCCTGCATCACTGTGGGTTCCATGCTGTCGGAAACCACCGTCATCGGCGCGGCCACCCACACGCGAAGTGCGAGCATGACAATGGCACCCACCATAATCACCGAGATGATTCTGGTGGGTGCCTTAGTCGCTATACCTGGGTGTCCCATACCGGAGGTGCCGCCGAAATCGGGTCGTTGGGGTCGACGTCGGTTGCGGCTAGCCCGACGCTGAACTGCACCATCATGTCGTGGTCCTCGTGGGGAAGGTTGTGGCAGTGAATCATGTACTTGCCCCGATGCGGGCCGAACTTCATGAGCAGCCTGACGGTTTCGCCCTCTCCCACGTAGACGACGTCCTTGGGCCCCATCTCGGCTGGAAACGGCGCTCTGCCATTGCGGCCGAGGATCTGAAAGTCCACGAGGTGAATATGAATGGGGTGAAACCATCCCCCAGAACTATTCTCGAATTCCCAGATTTCTGTCGCGTCAAGCGCGGGGTTGGCGGCCACCTTAGTGAAGCCACTCTCGACGACTGCCTGCCAGGAACCGTCATCGATGGTCCACAGGTTGGTCAAATCATTGCGCTTCACCCGAAAATGCCGAGTCTTGGTTGATTGCGCGGCAGTGAGGCTCATGACTTCGCTGCCAACCAGGGTCGTCGGAATGGTGTTCCAAGTCGGATCCATGGTGTCAACCGGGTCGCCGACCACGTCGAACGCCATGATTTTACTGGTGAAGTCGTAGTCAACGTTGTTCTTGTTGGAAAAGTTCCGGAGCTCGATCCGTTGACCAGTCTGGTACTTGCGAAAGTCGATGAGGATTTCGTACCGCTCTGCCCCCGCGTGTCGGTAGTTTGCGACGCTGCGGGACCGCGGCATAAGCCCACCGTCTGTGCCAACAATTACGAGAGGATCACCCGTGCTGAGCGTAGGCCTGAGGGAACGCGAAATGCTGGCGTTCAGAATTCGGAACCGGTAAACGCGTTTCTGTACCTTCATCACCGGCCACGGCTTGCCGTTCACCAGAATGACATCGCCCCACAGACCCGAGTGGTCGTTGTCGTCATACCCGAGTGAGCCATCTACTGCGAACATTGCGTCAGTTATGGTGAGCGGCACATCGAAAGGCCCTTGAGGCAGAAGAGCCCGTTCCAGGGGATCGTGCAAGTGATACTGTCCGGCAAGGCCCGAGTAGGCATTCTGCGCCGTGTTATGCACCCCGTGATCGTGATACCAGAGGGTGCGTGCGGGCTGGAAGTTGGGGTAGTGGTAGTCCTTGTAAAAACCTGGAGGCGTGATGTCACTCGCATATCCGTCGTACTGCGGCAACGACGCCGAGCCGTGCAAATGCGTCGACGTTGACAAGGCATGACCATCGAGCGGATGGGTGGCCGGCAGCTTGTTGCGCACTCGGAGCACCACCTTCGTTCCTTGGTCGACGCTGAGGGTCGGTCCGGGAAAAATCCCGTTATAGCCAAGAATTGGCGTTTTCAGGCGCGGCAAGATCGATGCACTCGCGGCGATTTCGGACACAGAGTAATAGTTCGCTGGCGCGCCGTCGAGCGGGTCGATTTCGACCCGGGTGGGGCGAAGGATGGGTGCCTGCACGAGGGGCGTTCTGAACGGCCTCGGCATCTCGCTGTAGGGAAGACGGCTGATAGATTTCGCGTTCAGTGTTTCGCGCGGCAGCCAGAGGGCACCTGCAGCACCCGCAGCACCGATCCCACCTATTAGCAACACTTGACGGCGTGTGATTGTCATGAGTTCTCCTCGAAAATTCGTGTGTGCCTAAAGTTCTCTCACCGTCCTTATAGAAACCCTGCTATCGGCAGATGTGCTTCACGCCGCTTCGTTGACCCGGCGCAGAAACGAGGAAAGCACCTGCTGCGCCGCTCGCACCGCAGCCCGCGCGTATGAGTCATCCGACCCCTCGTGTGGTCGCACGCTCCCGTTCGTGATGCGTGACAATTGGTTGTTCAGCACAAGGAGCGCGGTCACCGCATCCGAGAGGTCACTGTGACTGTTCGCCGTAGCCATGAGCATCCGCGAGTAAGCCTCTCGCAGGGTCGCGCTGGGCGCGCACCCGAGCTCACGGTCGAGCATCGACCGGTAGCGCGCGAATTCCCTGAGCCCCTCGGCGAGCTGGCCATCTTTCTCGAACCCTAGGATTACCGCAGTCCACGCAGCCTCATTCAACGGGTCATCGAGGAGAGCCTGATTCGCCCAGAAAATGGACTCACCGGTCCTGCCGGTGGCGGCAGCCAAAGCAGACGCGTACACGCGAGTGTTGGTCACGACAGCGGCGTGCCTGCGGCGCTCCTCCTCTGCCCACACCGGAGTCAACTCGTCAGTGAAAAGGGGAACGGTAGCAAGCGCGAGCGCATCCAGCAGGAGCGGGTATGCGGCGTCTGCGCTCACCCACTGCGCTTCGCGCACCAGCGAGTCAAATCGGGCCAGGTCAAGATCAACTGTCGTACTGTCGATCAGGTAGCCACCCGTCGTCGTGCGCAGCGGCCCGGTTTTCCCGTACCCCGGCTGCAAGTGCCGTCTCAGCACACTGACGTAACTTTCAACGGACACCATGGCTTTTTGTGGGGGAGCATCACTCCACAAAAGATCAATGAGGCTGTTTTTGGAGACGGGGCGGCCAAAGTTGATGAGCAGGATCTCCAGGATTTGTCGAGGCTTAGGCCCCCCTAAATCTTGGGCGTGAAGCACCGTGTTTCCTCGTTGTATTGTGAGCGCGCCAATGATCTTCATGGACATTTTGACGTCGTTGTCTTGCCGGGGACGAGTAAAAGTCATGGGATTCCTCGGTTTTAATGGGATTTTTCGATCTCCCCATCGTGCTATCTAGGCGGGCACGGGGCATCCCCTGCGTTTGGCGTTCGGTATCCCCAAAATTGAGGATCAACTCCCGACGTTGGAGAGAACAAGATCGAAGTTTCGCGCACCCAATCCCTGAATTGAGTGGCGAGTTCAGCCGGTGTGGTGACCAGCGCCCAGTGCAAATCGGGCCGCGTCAGTTTCGAGGATCAGGTCAATCGCCTGGTTGGGAATTTCGAACACTTGGGTCGCGGTGATTACCTCCCCCTGCGCAAGGATTGCCGATTTTGGGTCCGCCCAGAGCAAACGCGATTTGGCGGCCCCCGCCTGGTGATCGTGAAATCGTTGGCGCTGTACTCAAGCCCCTCCGCTTCGAGCGCGGTCAGTTCGAGGATGATGCGTACCCGGTGAGTCCCGTCGGCCACCGACTCGGTGAGGACGGTGGCAGGTTCTTCAGGCAGCCAGCCGTCGCTCTCCAGCGGTACCACACCGTTGATCCGAGCGATTCCGCCAGACACCGTTCCGGAAGCGCCGAGCAGCGTCCCCTCAGCCTGTTCCCCCGGAATTGCGATCACAATGACAGCAGCAGCAAGAAACAGCGCGCCAAGACCGATTAGCGGGCCCAGCAGTCTGCGCCGTCGTTGAGGATCAAAAACGGTGGGCTCACGTATGGTGGCAGCCGCGGTGGGCGAAAGGAAGTCGTTCATGTGCAAATGTTGGACTTCGGCTCTTGGGAAAACCTTGACGAAAGCGAGGGTGGGTTCGCACCAATCCGACGGGCGTGAACCAGCCCGCAAGCCGGACGACCAGCAGGCGCGTCGAAGCGTGAATTTGCTCGAGTCGATTCGCTGAGCGAGTCGCCCGTAATCGGCGATACGGCTGTTGGCCGCGCTCGTTGGGAAAGCTGGAGCAGCTTGAATGGTCCCGATCCGGTTTGACCAGTGGTCATAGGTTTCGGCGCAATGTACGTTCTCGTTTTACCTACGCCGATTGCAATTGATCCTCGATGGGCGCGGATTTGGAGTTTCTGAGTATCGGCACGGTTGCGGCTACCAAGAGGATGAAGGACACCGCGGCGCCGATGATGAATCCCAGACGGGGCTCCATGGCGTCCATGGCGTCCATGGCGAACCCCACCATGACGGCGGCAACGGCGGCACCAGCGTTGACTGCCGTGTTGATCCAGCTAGATGCCTCGGTGCGCACCTCTGGAGCGGTGACGTCGTCCGCGAGTAGGTAGCCGGTCACGAGCGACGGGGCGAGGAAGAGACGATCAGTGCCCATCAACGGATCATGTGGAACCTCGGCGCGAAGTTGTCGGCGTACTCGCTCGGTGTCCCAAATTCGAAGGCTGGGTCCTCACTGGATTCGGCAGCGTGGCTTTCAACCTCGCGCACGATCTGCGTGATCTCTTCCTCGGGAACACCGCGAAGTTCGAGTATCTCCGTAAGCTCCGCCGAATATTTTTCCAGTGCTGCTTCGGTCATGATTGAAGCTTCTCCCCGGAAATGATGGCCGTGGCATGGTCAGAGAAGATCTGCCAGTCGATTCGTAACGTTCTGAGGTGCTGTTCGCCAGTCGGAGATATCGAATAGCACTTACGTCCAGGGCCACCTGCGCTTGCCCTCCACTACGTGACCACATCGCCATCCTGTTCCAGCCTGCTTAGGAGTGGATAGAGGGTCCCGTCCTTCACAACTCCGAGCCCGCCTGCCTTCAGTCGCTGGGCGACAAGATACCCGTAGGTTTCTTCCTCGCTCACGATAGAGAGCACTGCGGCGGTGAGGGCGCCCCTGAGCCATTCGGCCGACCGCGCCGAATTCTTCAGGAGTAGATGGTGCCACCTATTCGGTGGGCGCGTCACCTAGCTTCACCGTGCCCGTAGTCGTGTTGTGCTGAGAGCGTCGCTGCTTCCCGCAAGCCGAACGGTGACCGGAACACCTGGAAAGACGATCGAGGTCCCTCTGCCGGTTTGCTTGAGCTGAGATCGCAGTGAAGAACCTCGCGGGGACTACTCGCAAAAGTATGTGGAGGCCGGCGCTCGCCCGTATCGAGACTCAGCCGCCGATGCAGTCGCCGCTTCCGCTGTAGCAGGGGCGATAGTTCGGTCGTCGCTACCCCGGCAAGCCCATGTCGCCATACAGTTTGCCGCCCGCGGGCGCTTCGTCCACGACGGTAATAGTGATTGCGGTCCACGCGACGCTCGTTCCCACGGGGAAGGGTGATTTTTTCGTCGGATCCACGAGTACGGCGCGTTCTCCGATAAGTCGGCCCGTCCGGGCGTCGATGATGATGTCATGACGGAGGCCGTCACTGGGTTCCGTCCGTCCAATGGACACCCCGGTGCGGTCGTTCAGCGTAGCTGCGCTGTCCGTGATGACGACGCCGGGAATCATCGCCGCGGCCTCGTAGAGTGCTGCACGAATCTCAGCCTTGGCGCCAAATCCTCGGAGGCTGTCGGCAATCCAGGTAAATGCCGCGGCGTCGGGGGACGGTCCCGACCCGAGCGTAATGCGGTAGATGTAGTTGAGCAGGCGGTAGGGGTCGGTGGGGAGTCCGTCCAGCTTGTCGAGATTGGGACTGCTCGTCGCATAGAACGTGCCTCCCGGTGCGCGGACATTCTCTTGGTAGTCAGGTGTGCCGCGCTTGGCAAGTTGGCGATTCCAATCGTCTTGGGCGGCCGCTTCCGATTCCGGCCCGAACGATTGATACGGTTTGCGTAGGCCTCGCATCCACACCCAATCGTCATCACGGTTGGCCGGTATATACATCTGCCCCTCGTCGATCGTGAGAAATCCGATCTGACGATTGCCCTCAGCCGCTGCGGCCCCACCATAGACAGCGGTCGTGTCCACCCGAAGATACTGGCCCGGCTGCAAAATCGGGTCAGACGACGCGATTGCCAGGCCGGAGGTATCACGGAGCACGGCCGCGGCCGCGGCATCCGCCCCTCCCCGCCACCCCGCAAGGCCGACTAAATCGGTCATGACCAAGCCGGTGACAATGGCTGCCGCTGCTGCCGTGCCCAACGTCGAGTAGGCGATCCGTCGCAGCACAGGCCGCCGCATGTGCGTCGCCAGCGCCGCCGTCGGACGGCGGGAATCCTCGATGTGCGTCAACAACGCCGAGCGGGCCTCGTTCAACGCGTGCGGTGTGGGGGCGGTGACGTCAGATCGAGCGCTGCGAAGCAGTGTCAGTTCGTCCATGAAAGATCTCCTTGTCAATAGCGATATCAAGAGCAGAGCGAAGAAGGCGTCGAGCCCGGTTCAGACGAGACCGAACGGTACCGACCGGGATACCCAACGCGAGAGAGATGCCGGCGTAGTCAAGATCGCCCCACGCGTAGAGCAGAACGACGTCACGGTCACCGGGTGAGAGCCGGCGCAGGGCGGTGGTGATCCGTTTCACGGACCGTTCCGCATCCATGCGCGCGCCCGCTAATTCGATCGCATCGGGAGTGACGCCCGCAGCAATCTCTGCGAGCATGCCCTTCCACGCGACCGCTTCCCGACGAGCGTGCTGCTTGAGCAGCGTCGTCGCGATCCCCAATAACCAGGGAAGAGCATCCGCTACCGTCACATCGAACGTGGCGCGCTTGTCGAACGCCACCAGAAAAGTCTCCGACACGATGTCATCGGCGACTTGAGGACTGATCCGCCGAGCCGCATATCGGTGGACTTTGACGGCATGCCGGTCGAACAGCGTCGCGAAATCTTCCGGGCTACCGACCGATCGCTCGATCACTTTGTTGTCTGTGCTCACACTTGGTATTGCTTATTCACGAAGAAAAAGTTCATGATTCGACTTTAGAAGCACCGGCAGGACGAGCCCGGCATGATCCATCACGGCTGCGTCTCTCTTGTGACCTGACTAGACGTGCCGCGCGCTCTGAGTAAACTCGGTCGCATGGCAAACTCACAGCTTCGTGACCGCCCAGTATCACCCGCCTCCCTCGCTTTGTTGATCGGCGGGGGGCTACTGTTGGCCTCGGTCGTTATCACGGTGATCGCGCAGCCTTCGCTCTTCCCGTACGCCGAGACGGTGGGGCCCGCTCTGTTCTCCGCCGCCCTGTTAGTGTTCGCTTTCGGCGTGCGCGGCGCGGGCAGCGTTACAGCGCGCCGCCCGGTCGGCACTATCGCTCTCGCTTTGTTGGCCCTCTGGCTCCTTCTTGGATCTGTGCTGTACGGCGTTATTGGCGATGTCTTCTCGAACGACCCCACTCCGACCGTACTGATGTCTTTCGCCTACGCGGACTCGTTCGTGCAATTCGCTCTCGCATTGGTCGCGGTCATGCAGATCGCCCGGCTCGGCGCCGTGCCGGCTCCGTGGAACTGGGTGCCAGCCGGGGTCGTGGCGGCACTAACCGTGACCTGGCTGTTACTGCAAGTCCTGGGCGGAGGCTCAGCCACCACATACGGACCCAATCTGGTGACCTGGCTCCTGATGGGACTAGACGGCCTTGCCCGGATCGGCGGTACGGTACTGCTTGGTGTCATCGCCATTGTTCTCGCCGACCGCGTCAATCGCCGGGCGACTACCGGTGTACCGCTGGTGCCCGAAGCACAGACCTGAGTTCGAAAGATCTCCTTGTCAAGAGCGATATCAAGAGCAGAGCAAAGAAGGCGGTGAGCCCGCCCATCGCGAACCCTACTGCGCCGAATCACCGGGGAGGTGGACCAGCATCGTGAATCGTGTCCGACGCTCCGCCAACGTAGCTGTCAGCGCTCGTTGAGAAGTAGGCCAGTTTCGCTCTTCAAAAAGAAGGCCGCCCACCACGATTGGATGGGTGATTACAACTCACAAAAATCGAATGTCGCGACGGCCAAGTGAATCCGCCAACTTCTTGTGGGACGTCGGCACCTGTGCGCGTCAGCGCCTTGTCGAAGTCCATCCCCAAGACCGCAGCGCGCAAGTAATTCAAGGAGTGTTCTCAAGTGATTTTCTGCACCCCCCTCGGGATCACGTTAGCGTTCGTACAGGGTGATGACGGAACGATTCGTTTGGTGCGAGCTGGTGTCGAAGAACCCCATCGAGTGGAAGGCCGCGTTTATCTTCCGGACAGCATCGGTACCTGTTGAGCCAGCCGTGACAACCCAGATGCGTTCGAGTCTTACCAGATTCGACTCAATCTCATCGAGTGATCGTGTTTCATCGGAAAAAGTACCCGTCGTCGTGAAAGGTGCCTCGAATGCAATGTCTTCGGTGCTGATGAACGCCGTTGGGTAGGCGTAGAGAGCCAGCCGCGGCCTGAGCGTGGATTTGCCAGTATCCTGCAAGTAAATTCCGTCGCCCTGGGCCGCGTTGGAGTGAATGTAGTCGGCAATCTGGGAGAGATCACTGCCTCCGTCCTTCGCGAACGGTCCTCGCTGGGAGATGTAAGTGGGCGCGCTGGCTAACACCAGAACGCCAATCAATGCCCAGACGACGATCGCCCGCGCCGATAGCGTGAAAGCAATCGCCAAAAGAACGGCGACCGCCGGAGCGGTGAAGGAGAGATACCGGGCGTTGTACAGGGGGCCGACAAGGGCATCGGCGGTCAGAAGTACAACAAGCGGAACTGAAAACCAGGACGCAGCAAGGCGAAATGCGCTGCCATGCGGTCCTGACCAGATTCTTCGACACCGAAAAGCGAGCACGAGCAAGGCGCACCACGCGAGTGCCGCAACAAGCCAGGAACCATCAAACGCTGGCTTCGCGAAAATAGTCCATATAGTGACGACCGGCAGGTCGGATAGCCATGCAATCTGCTCCTTCTGCTGAACGCTCACAACAAGAATCGGGAGTGCCGCCACCACGGCGCTAGATGCGGCGAACAACCACGCCGCGAGCACGCGGCGCGCGCGATAGTCCAGAAGCAAGAAAACAAAGTGAACGGCGAGGATGAGCACGGTATACAAGAAAATATAGGTTCCGGCTGCGACAGTGACCGTATAAAAGGCCCACCAGCGCCAGTCTCTGGTGCGCGCGGCCACCAGAAGGACGATGGTGACCCACACTGCAACCGCTGCACTCAGCGCAAACGAGCGAGCTTCGATACCCATGGAGGTCGTGCGCGGGAGCACAGCAAAGATCACACCTGCTATGACGGCAACTCGCAGGCTCGTCATAGACGTGACCAAGACGACCAGCCCTGCAGCCGCAGCGCCAACGGCAAGCGCTGAGAGCGACCGTGTCGCCAACTCGGACTCGCCGAACATACCCACCCATAGCTTTAACAGGGAATAGTACGCGGCGTGCACCGCATCCTTGTGTTCGACAAACGCAAAGAGCTCCTGCCAACTGAGCCGGACCGCCCGAAGCGTCGCGACCTCGTCACTCCAAAAAGCGGGAACCCCGGAGCCAGCGATTGAGATGACGAGGGCAACCAGGCCGACGACCGCAGCTGCTTGATTCCTCCTGCCTGGAGAATGAATGCTTACTTCGCCCGCGAGATGAACTCTCGAAACCATAAGTGGAAGTGCGTGCACGGTTGGCCCCCAGATCGATTTCTGAGCCTATTCCATATAATTCTGTGGCGAAAACTCGCACGTCCCGCAAACCGAACGTCCTACGGGACGTTCGAGCTCAGGCCACGCGGACGGGTTTTGATTATCGGAAGCTATCTTCCTATAGTTGGCCTTATGGCACGCAGACGACCCGGCACACTTTTTCCGATCGAGGTCGACATCCTAGAGAGCGGGCTCGCGCTCCAAGCGAGCGAGGGCAGCTTTTATGGCTTCGCTTTGGCAAAGCATCTCTCCTCCCGCGACGGTTCCGCGCTCACGTCGCACGGCACCCTCTACAAGGCGCTGTCTCGGATGGCTGAATCCGGCATCCTCGATGCCAGCTGGGAAGAACCGGCCAGCGCCGAATCCGAGGGTCGGCCCCGTCGCCGGCTGTACACGGTCACGGCGGAAGGTTCGCGTGCCCTCGTCAAAGCCCAGGTGGAAACGCACCGTACCGAGGCAAGCGTGCCCCGCATCGCGCAGGCAGGGGTGACTTTCGCATGAGTATCTTGACGTCCACTTTCTATCATCACGCCGTTTCCCGTGTCTCTCGCTGGTGCTCGTGGTACACCCGCGAAGTTGATGTCGAGGTCGCTGCCACGCGGCGGGACGAACTTGCCTCGGACCTCTATGAACACGCGATCTGGGCCGATGAATCGGGAACTACGCCACGCGCGGCGGCTCGCGAGATTCTCAGCCGTGCGGTGAGGGGCGCTCCGGCCGACCTGACCTGGCGTCACGCACAGCGCAGAAAAGCCGCCTTGGCAGACCCGACCCGCTTTCGCCGACTTCGAATTGAGAAAGCCGTATCGTCGCTGGTATTGGTCGCGGCTTCCGCGGTGCTGGGCTGGGGACTGTTCGTTCTCACCCGGATTGTACTCAGCACGATCGGGGAGCAGATTCGACCTGGCTCCGCGACCGCCATAACAATCGGGACGTTCACTACCCTCGCTGCCTGTGGGCTTGTGTTGTTACTTCAACGGCGGACTCGTGTCGGGGGCGCTCTCATCATGGTGCTTCCGAGTTTCGGACTCGTTCACTTTGGGCTTTTTCAGCTCTATTCCCTGAGCGCAACGGTGGGAGCCCTGACCTTCACGATGCCTGGGTGGGAGCTTGCTAGCAACAGCCTCATCGTCGGGCTCGGCATGTTCTTCACTGCGGCAGCGATCTGGTGGTGGCCGGAACGCCGGAACACCCCGGCAGATACCAGCACCCGACTCAAAACTATTGGAGAGATGGCTCGATGAAGAAGAAACTTGCGCTCAGCATCGGTGTGGTCGGAGCAGCGTTTCTCACCCTTTCGCTGACGGTCTTCGGAATGGGCGCGGCGGCAACGCTCAACCACGCCGACCCGGACCGGCCGACCACACACGCGGCAGAAAGTGACGTCCCCGCCGCGGCAGTCGTCTCCGCCGATGCGATTATCCTCGCGCCAACTGGGACCCCAACAACGACGGAAACGTCGGACGCGGACTCCATCGAACCTTCCGACATCGTCGATCCGCTGCTATCCGACGCCTTCACAGCGATGACCCCCGACGAACAGGCCAACGAGCGCGAGTGGATGCAAACGCAGACGATCACGGCGGCCTGCATGAGAGACAAAGGATACGCATACACCTTCGAACCATTCTGGGAAAGGGACAACGACAATGCCGTGCGTCCAGTGACGTGGGTCAACACTCTTCCCACCTCCGAGCAGGCAGCCGCCCGACTCGCCCTCGACGGTGACACCGGAGCTGGCGCCGACTACCACTGGGACGACGCTGGATGCTGGGGCTACGCCGTCCACAACATGGGCAACGACAACAAGCACTGACGAGTCGCCGACTTGCACGGCTCGGCTACCGCTGCGGCCGCCGCCTTGACTCACCGGCAATAGGCAACCCATGCCACGCGAAGAAGCGCACGAGACCTTGACACTCGGAAGGAAATCATGACCGACAGCGCAACACCCGTTCCACCGATCCGACCTGAAACAATCGATGCCCCGAGCACCCAATCGGTCGACATCACACCGTTCGTGACAGAAATGCTGACGCAACTCGGGCAGCGCGACGGGTCGTCGCTGACGACGTAGTCACGATGCCCCCACGGGGGTGCCACCAAGGAGGACATCATCGGTCGCGATGGTGAGAGGACGTTCGGTCATAGACCGGGCGCAATGAACGGGGATTTTTGGCAGACATGAGCAGGCGAAGCAAACGGATGGTCGGGATCGCACGGCATGGTCGATTAAAGCGATCGAATCCGTATGCCACTGCCGTCAAACTGGTGGCGGCCGCGCTGACCGTTGCCGTGGTCAGCACCTCAGCCGTGGCTGCTGTTGCGGTGTGGAACTTCAGCAAGACGGTCGACGACAACGCCATCGACATCACCGCTGGCGATACGGCAGCGCCCGTCCCACAGCTCGAAAGCTACGAAAACGGCTTTAACATTCTCATGGTGGGCGTCGACAACGACGCGGTCCAGAGCGCGGCCTACGGTGAACGCCACGGCACCCGCAACGATGTGAACATTCTCGTGCACGTGTCCGCAGACCACAGTAACGCTGTCGTCGTGAGCATCCCCCGCGACCTCATCGTGCCGCACCCCACGTGCACGGATGGCGAGAGCGGTGCCGAGTTTTCGGCGATGGCCGCACGCCCCGTCAATGAGGCCATGTCGCGTGGCGGGCTACCGTGTGTGGTCAAGACCGTGTCCGAGCTGACGGGACTCACCATCCCGTACGCCGGACTTATCTCGTTCAACGGGGTCGTGCAAATGAGCGACGCTGTCGGCGGAGTGCCCATCTGCCTGACTGCACCCATCAACGACGACTCCGCAGGCCTGTATCTGCCCGCGGGCACGAGCGTCGTCGCCGGGGACACCGCACTGGCATTTCTGCGCAGCCGCCACGGCGTCGGCGACCAAAGCGACCTGGCACGGATTTCCTCACAACAAATCTATATGGCCTCACTCATGCGCACGGTTCAGGGCAACGGAACACTCACGAGCATTCCGACCCTGATCAACCTCGCCAATGCTGCGGCCACCAATATTAAGCTGTCGACGTCCCTCGCCAACATCGACACCATGGTGTCCATGGCCCTGGCCCTCCAAGACATCGACCTGGATCGGTTGCTGTTCGTGCAATATCCCGGCACGACCGAAGACTCCGACTTCCCCGGCAAAGTCGTTCCCACGGAAGCGGTGGCCGCCGAAATGTTCGCCAAACTCGCCACCGATAAACCCTTCACCCTTCCGGGAACAACGCCAACACCGGCACCAACACCGGATGCACCGGTGCCGGTCGAAACGTCAACGCCGGCGCCGAGCGAAACCGCCATCCCCGCCCCGCAGCCGACCGTTCCAGCGTTGAACGGACTCACCGGGCAAACAGCGCAGGATGACTCGTGCGCCCAAGCCGCCACCGGGTGACAGCGATCACACCGCGCTATCAAACGAACAAAATAGGCGCCGGTGTTTCCGGCCCGCCACGAACAATAACCTGTCCTCCACCTATGGCGTCCGGCACGCCGAACCCCTCCACGGGACAGCCGTCTCGCTTGAGCCCCTCCGAAAATCCTGCCAGGAACAGAGCGAAGACGTTGCGGCGATATGGCACACTGTCTCAAAGTCCTGCCTTTTGGACTCGATATGGTTGGGGGATGGTCTTTGTGCCATTTCCAACCAGGGTCATTCTGATGGCGGAGTATGGCCAGTTGCTGCCGCTTTGGGACAAGTCCCCCTCTCCTGACATGTGGTTCGGGCCTTTTGAACGCGGGGTGCTCGGACTCTCGAAAAAGCTTGAAACACGACTCGTCCGCTGGAACGAGCGCTTCGAAACACTTATGGGGTCCAACCTCAAGTGGCTGTCACCAAAAGAGCACCTTGCGTTCGTCGTTGACGGTCACCTGCTCGCCGCAGACGCCCAGCGAGAGTTTGGTCCGCGACTCGTCGTTCTCTATGTGGACTCAGACGAGGAGCGCTGTCAGGTGCCGCAGATTGGGCGTCCAAAGAACGAGGCCTGGATCGCGGGCGAGGCGGACGGCCGCGTCTTCTCGCCGCCACACCCCCACAGAAAACCATTGTGGAACAGATGTGGGAGATGTCAGATGTTGAGTTCGAGGCGCTGACCCACAACGATGACATTCGCCGGTTTCTGTGGGTATCGGGGCAAAACCGTCGCGCATTCTGCTCCAACCGCGGGAACAGGGCTCGCCACTTGTGGACCGTTCGGCTGTGATTGACATGACTAACGATCGGCTCGAACCAGCAACTCTGGGACTTACCAAGCTACTGATCAGCACACTGCACGAATGGAACAACCGCTGGCTGTCTATGCCGGGAAGAGAAGCGACAGCCACAAACGATGAGACGTTCTGTGATTACCTCGTCGAAGGTCACGAACTTGCGGCCAGAGTCCAGCAGGAAGTGGGACCTGAAGTGACGGTTCTTTTCCCGGAAGCCGACGGAAAGCGGTCGAAACCGTCTAAGGAGTTACAGCAGTTTGTATGCCTCCCCGTAGACCGTGATTTACTCGACCGCAAAGAGCCACCAACATCCGATCGTGCCTGAACCTCACCGCGCTGAGAGCTGCCTTCCGCAAACCCGGCTCGCTGCACGCTCCAGTTCTTCGGACACGATTCGACACGATCCGATTCCTCGGCGCCTAAGGCTGAGGACCGAGTTGACCTGGCTCCAATCGCCCTATTCCGACAGATCAAGCTTTGATACCCGCAAGGGGAAGCTGACGGGCACAAACTGGGGATCAGGCAGCAATCAGTTGTTCCACGATGCGCACCGCAACAGGTTCGGGGTCAGTGGGCGTGCGGCCAAGGAGATCGCCGAGGTCGCTGGAAGTTCGTGAAAGAAAACCGTGTGCCCCGCTCGAATAGGCCGAGAGGAGCATCGCCGGCTGAAAGGGCAGCAGCCCGCTTTGTTCCAGAGCAGCACGGTGACCGCCAAGAGAAGCTGGGCGATAGAGCAAGCCAGCCCCCTCGGCGACTTGGCCGGCCGTGATCGCGTGCGACCCAACCAGATCGTACACACGATTGATGTGGCGATCCGGGGCGGCCGCCACGTTGGCTGCTGCCTCGGCCAAGTCAGCGCGGGTCACCACAGCCACGCCACCGGAGCCGAACGGCGCGGTAATGACACCCGCACTCGGCGCGAGCAACGATCCGAAGAGCTCGGCATATAGACCATTGCGCAGAATCGTCCACCGCAGAGTGCTGCCCTGTATTCGCCGCTCAGTCCAGCGATGCGCGAGGGCGAAGCCCAAATGATCCCCATCTGTGGCGACGCTGGTGTAAATCAGGTGTTGCACGCCGTCGCGTTCCGCGGCCGCTACGACGTTCTCATGCCTGGCAATCACCACGTCATCTTCCTCATAGCCCGCGGAGACCATCACGACCGTGGCGAAACCGGTGAAGTCCAAAGAACCGGGTTCGTCGAAGTCAACGTGGCGTTGCTCGCTGCCGTCAGCCGGTCGTCGCGTCCCCGCGATGACAGGCTGGCTCGCGCCGGCCAGTCGCTCGACGATGGCACGACCTAACTGGCCGGATGCTCCGGTAACCAAAATCATATGCAAGTCCCCTCGGTGGTTCTGAACAGTAACTAGACTCATCCTCGGTAACTCACCGGCACTCCACAAGGAGGCACTTTCGTGTCAGACAGTCACATTCAGGTAACCGCCTCGATCGATCCCTGCGGCCTGGACGAGCACCCGGACTGCGGAATCCGCGATGTGCTCACCCGAGTGGGCGATAAATGGTCCGTCCTCGTCATCGTTGAACTCGCCTCAGGCATACGTCGCTTCCGAGAATTGCAACGCGGCATCGACGGAATTTCCCAACGGATGCTGACCCTCACCGTGCGCCGGCTGGAACGCGACGGCCTCGTCACCAGGATTGTCTACCCCACCGTCCCCGCTCAGGTCACGTACGAGCTGACGTCGCTCGGCAGCAGCCTGACCCACCTCGTCAAACAACTCGCCGACTGGTCACTCGAGCACCGCGAAAACATTGGACACTCACGAGCCGACTACGACGCCCAACACCCCGCCCACGAGATTCACTAGATAAGGGCCGCCCGTAAGGAGAACCCCTCGCGGGTCGGGGTGAGCCAACCTTGTGCGCCACCTATTTGCATCGGGATGTCGGCGGCGCAGCCGAACCGCGACTCTCAGCGGTCGAAGCTTGCAGCAGTGCTCGGCGGCTTCGCGACCAGAACGGCGGCGGCGCAACTGTCGACCTCTTTCGGTGGGCCCGGCTCGCGTGCAGGATACGCGTCAGTCGGTGGTCAGAGTACAATGAAGCGTAGTACGCCCCACGCCCGAAAGCGCCGCCGGTCGTAAGTTGCCCGGCTTCTTCGCCGTCGCTGTCGCTGGCCGCGGACCGTGTTGTGGACGATTTGTTGTAATACCCATCGCCATCGGTCAGGAACACGATGACCCGTTGGTGCGTGGAGCCGCCGTTACTGCCGAGTTCGTTCAAGGCCGCGGGGACCAGTCGTCGATCAGACCAACTACGCGTCAGGCACCCTTATCTAAGAACGTCAGGATAGTGCCATGTTTTGATTGGTAGACCTCCGGGCATCCGCCGGAAGTCCCATCTCACCACATTAACCAAGGGAGATCCCATGTCCTCACCCCGCCGCGCCCTGATCGTCATCGACGCCCAACAAGAGTATTTCGAAGGACTGCTGCCGATCCAATACCCCGCACGCGATGAGTCACTTATTCGTATTGCCGAGGCGATGGACGTTGCTGAGCAGGCTGGCATTCCGGTCGTCGTTGGGCAACATCAATCCCCTGCGGGGTTCCCGGTCTTCGCGCCGGAGTCGTCGACCTTCGAATTGCGCCCCGAGATCGCGAAGCGCGCCGACAACGTGGCCCATCGCTTCACGAAGTCATTCGCCAGCATCTTCGCGGGTACTGGCCTCGAGGAATGGTTGCGCGAGCGCGGGATCGACACAATCACCATCGTGGGCTACATGACGAACAACTGCGTTATCGGTTCCGCCGCCGCTGCCGAACCCCTCGGATTCACCGTTGAGGTGCTGTCGGATGCAACCGGAGCCATCGACATCGTGAATTCCGCCGGTTCTGCGCCGGCAAAGCGGGTGCACGAGACAATCATGGCCGTCCTGAACTCCAATTGGGCTGCGGTCGCCACGACGAGCGCCTGGACCGAAGCCGTAACGTCCGAGAACGCTGTCGCAGGAGACAACCTCATCGAGTCAGCTGCCCGGGGGCGGGACGCCAGGTAATTCAACGGACAGCAGGAATCGGTACGCAACGGCGTACCGATTCCTGCGCTTCCATGCTTTTGAAGGTATGAAAGTGCGTGATCGGTACGCAGTAGCGGAACCCCGAACGGGAAACAAGAATTAGAGTTTCGTCCGAATGGCCTCCCTGCCGATGCTCATTCTGAACGTGCTTTCGGTCGCGCCACGGCACGGATATGGCATCTCCCAGTCCCTCGCGTCGGCGGGGCTTCGACCCATCAAGGGCGCCCAACTGTATCCCGCGCTGGTACGACTCGAGGACGAGGGAGCGATCGTCGCATGCTGGGAGCAAAGCGAGTCTGGTCCCGCTCGCAAGGTCTATGACCTCACGGCGATCGATCATACGCAGAGGGAAGCGCTGCGCGGTCAATGGTTCGCCTTCATAGACGCGGCGGAAGCCGTGGGCCGCGCAGACTGAGCCGAGGAATTTCCAAATCTCTTTGGGATGGAGATGAACGCCTTGCGTGCATTGAGAGTTCATTGAGGCTCATTCCTCCCACGGGGTTTCTTGCGTCGCTACCGGTCGAGTTTCGTACCCGCAAGCCGAACCACTTGCGGGACGATTTAGGTTGTCATCAACTGGAGTCTGCAGCCGGATTGGAATCGACCGGATTACATGATCAGCAGGCCTCCATTCGCATGCAGATGCCGACAATCCAGGCGCCCCGTTAGATCCAGCGACCCAGGCCGAGAGAGGTCAGTAGAGTGTGTGGCCGGGGTAAAACTGATGGGTATGGAAAAACGGCTCGTGCAAGCTTTTTAGTGGGAATGCTCGTGATCGCGGAGTTGGGTGGCACCCCCGGGGTGGTGTCGTACGCGCACACGGATCCCAAACCCTTGGCGTTAGCAGCCGCCGGGCCGAGCATGCACTCATGCAATCTCGAGGAGATGACTCGGCCTCGCTGGCGGTCATTATTCTTCATTCAGACAGGATCCCTCAGCGAGCATCCTGGCGTCGAGCACTGACCGCCGCTTGCGGGCGCTGGCCTGCAGTCTTCCGCACATGCGATTCGAGAACGTCGAAGCCGGCGCGGCCCAGCTCCGCGCTGATCGCAAGCAGTGTGCCTCCAGGCTTGATCACGCGGCTGAACTCGCGCAAAGGTACCTGGATCGCGCCGGGCTCGTAGTGAATGAGTGAGTGCCACGACAGAACCCCACCGACCGAATTAGTGCCAGCGTCGATGGATTCGAGGCCTTCGATTACGAAGTCCGCGGTGGGAAATGCGTTCGCGGCATGAGCAATAAATTCAGCACTTGATCGATGCCCCTAGCGCCGCGGCGCGTCGAGCGTCTGGGCTGAGAACGTTTCAGAGGTAACTGCAGATTCGTTCGGAGTCGCACGCGGCAGGATCAGCGACGGCGGCGGCGTCATGGAATCGGGCGACAGTGGATCTAAGGGCGACCAGCTCGGCGATCTGCCAGTCCAGATCCGTCAGTTGCCTGGCCAGAAGGTCACTCACATGCGTGCAGGGAGCCTGGCCGGCGTCACGGATGCGCAAGATGTCACTGATTTGGTCCAGGGTTAGCCCCGCGCCACGACTCCGGCGAATGAAATCTAGCCGAGTGACTGTTTCGTCCCCATAGAAACGGTACCCGTTGGCCGCTCGTTGAGCGGCGGGAAGCAGTCCCCGGTCTTCGTAAAATCTCAGGGTTTTGGTTGTCATGCCAACGGCCGCGGCCACTTCACCAATGCGCACTCTGTGCCTCTCGCCCGCATATCGGGAACTTTCACACTTGACCTTCCAGTGTAGGGGAAGGTGCAGACTGGGCCCAGTACAAAAAAATCATGCACGTTCTGGTCCAAGACAGGTTCGGGCATCCACAGCTTTTCCGGAGGATTCATGTCTGAAGCAACAACGTCTGAAACAACAACGTCTGATTTTGACTTGGCGATCATCGGTTCCGGTGGGGCCGCGTTTGCTGCCGCCATTCGAGCGACGAACTTGGGTAAGCGAGTGGTGATGATTGAGCGCGGAACAGTCGGTGGGACCTGCGTGAACACGGGCTGCGTTCCGTCTAAAGCCCTGCTAGCGGCGGCCGACGCGCGCCACGTTGCACTGGATTCCGGACGATTCCCGGGGATCTCTACCTCCGCTGACGCAGTCAATATGTCGGAGCTGATTGGTGGCAAGCGTTCTCTGGTGGACACGATGCGCACCGGTAAGTACGTGGACCTGATCGGTGAGTACGGCTGGGAGCTACGCCAAGGCACTGCCGTGTTCGCGGGGTCTGCTGATGAGCCGGTGTTGGACGTCACCGGTTTCGATGGGTCGGTGGAAACCGTGCGCGCCGCCCACTACCTGGTGGCAACCGGGTCGACCCCGTGGGCGCCTCCGATCGCGGGGTTGCCGGAGGTGGGCTACCTGACTTCCACGACGGCCATGGAACTTGACGAGGTGCCCGAGTCGCTGCTGGTGCTAGGCGGTGGATACGTCGCGTTGGAACAGGCGCAGCTTTTCTCACGGCTCGGCTCCACGGTGACAATGCTGGTGCGCTCCCGGCTGGCTTCGGCGGAGGAGCCGGAAGCGTCCCGCACCCTGATGAGCGTCTTCGCGGACGAGGGTATGCGGGTCATCCGCCGGGCCACTGTGTCCGCCGTGCACCTTGACGAGTCCACCGGCGAGGTTGTCGCCGTGGCCACAACGGGAGGCGGGCGGGAAGAGTTCCGTGCCAGCAAACTGCTCGTCGCCACAGGGCGACGCCCCGTGACGGAGGGCCTGAACCTGGGTGCAGTCGGCGTCAACGTGGGAGAGAAAGGCGAAATTGTGGTCAACGGCATGTTGGCCAGCTCGAACCCGCGAATCTGGGGCGCCGGGGACGTGACCAGACACCCGCAGTTTGTGTATGTGGCCGCCTCCCACGGATCCCTGGTGGTGGATAACGCGTTCACCGATGCCGGACGGGTGGTCGACTACCGTCACCTCCCCCGAGTCACCTTCACCAGCCCCGCGCTGGCCGCGGTAGGTATGACTGACAAGGAGGCCAATGCGGCCGGCATCCGTTGTGAGTGCCGGGTATTGCCGCTGGAATACGTCCCCCGAGCCCTGGTCAACCGGGATACTCGCGGCTTCATCAAGATCGTCGCCGACGCCCAGACACGGCGGATCGTGGGGATCACTGCCGTCGCCAAAGACGCCGGTGATCTCGCCGCTGCCGGCGTCTACATCTTGGAAGCCGGGATGACCGTCGACCAAGTCGCCACCATGTGGAGCCCCTACCTGACCATGGCCGAAGGCATCAAGATCGCCTGCCAGTCCTACAACACGGACGTTTCCAAGCTTTCCTGCTGCGCCGCCTAACCACCTCAACCTCACGAAGAAAGGCACTTCTCATGACGAATGAAACCCATCAGGTCACAGAACGACTCACCTCCGGCGATGCAGGACTTGAAACCTGGCTCTGGCTGCCGCTCATGAAGCTGCTGGCCCAGGGCGACGCAGTAGACATTGCAGACTTGGTGGCTGCGTCCGGCCGGCCCGCCGAAGACGTTCACCGTGCCCTGGCAGCCGTTCCCGAGACGGAGTACGACGGGTCCGGTCGGATTATCGGGCAGGGCCTGACTCTTCGGTCCACCCCGCACCGCCTCGAGGTTAACGGTGAACAGCTCTACACATGGTGTGCTCTGGATACCCTGATCCTGCCAGCCGCCCTCGGAACGTCCGCAAGAATCGAATCGGCCTACGGGGCGACTGGCATTCCAGTTCGGGTAAGTGTTGACGCCACCGGGGTGACGAGCGTTGAGCCTGCCACGGCCGTGGTCTCCCTGGTCAATCCGGAAGACATGAGCTCGGTGCGTTCAGCGTTCTGTAACCAGGTCCACTTCTTCGCGTCGCTTGAAGAAGCCAAGCCTTGGCTTGACAGCCACCCCGGCGGTTCCGTGATATCCGTCGACGAGGCTTACCGGCTCGGTACCTCCATTGCCGAAACAATGCTCAAAGAGACGACACCGCAGCGGTCCGCCCAACCTGACAACGGGGCGCACGGCTGCTGCTAAGACCGCAGTGCCGCACCGGCACCGTCACCAATCCACTGCAGTCTCCGTTAGAGCTCCACGAACAGAACCTGATGTAGACATCTGAGATTAAGGAGAAAATTGTGAGCGAACATTTTGATGTTGCGGTGTTAGGCATGGGGCCCGGTGGCGAGGTGGCCGCGGGCCGTCTGCTCAAGGCCGGTAAGAAGGTCGCGGTCATCGAGCGGGAATTGATCGGCGGTGAATGCGCCTACTGGGCCTGCATCCCATCCAAGACGCTGTTGCGGCCAGCTGAAGCCCGCACGGAAGTCCAACGGGTAGCCGGGGTATCCGGAGCGGAACTGGACTGGTCTGAGGCCAGTAAGTACCGCGATTACATGATCCGGAATCTCGACGACAGCGCACAAGTCGACGGGTATGCCCGCCACGGTGCCGTCGTGATCAAGGGCGAAGCTCGCATCACGGGCCCCGGCCGGATCCAAGTCGAGGACCGCGAACTCACTGCGGAGCACATCATTATCGCGACCGGCTCGGAGGCAGTCATCCCCGATCTCGACGGTCTCGATCAGATCACCGCGTGGACGAACCGAGAAACGTACACGACCAAGACTCTGCCGAAGAGTGCTGTGATCATCGGCGGTAGCGCCGTCGGGACCGAGACCAGCACCTTCCTCTCCCGCTTTGGAGTGAAAGTCACACTCGTCCACCGCGGCGACCGGCTCCTGGAACGCGAAGAACCCAGGGTCGGAGAGCTGACCCATAAGTACCTGACGGAGTCCGGAATCGATATCCGTCTGGGCGTGACCGCCCGCCGGACCCACCGGACCGGCGACCAGAGCGTGATTGAACTTGATGACGGCACGGAGGTGACGGCCGACGTTGTCATTTTCGCAACCGGACGCACCCCTCGTACCAAAAATCTCGGCTTCGAAAACGCTGGTGTCACTCTGGGCGATCACGGGCAGGTGCAGGTGGACGAATACTGTCGTGCGGCCGAGAACGTGTGGGCCATCGGAGACGTCACCGGCATAATGCCCTTCACTCACGTGGCTAAGTACCAGGGACGGATCGCAGCAGACGCCATTCTTGGCCAACCGCACACCGCGTCCTACAGCGGCATCCCCCGCGTCGTGTTTGGAGATCCCGAAATTGCGGCCGCAGGGCTCACAAAAGAACAGGCCGAGCAGCTCGGTATACGGACCGTCGCAACAGAGCTTGACCTTGCCACCGCAATCGCTCGCCCCTGGACCTACGAACAAGACCCTCGCGGATTTCTCGGACTCCTCGCCGACACCGACAGCAAGACTCTCGTTGGCGCTTGGGCCGTGGGGCCAATGGCCGGCGAGTGGATACATCATGCTTCCCTCGCCATCCGCACACAGATCCCAATCGAAATCCTGCGCGACCAAGTCGCCCAATTCCCCACCTACAACGAGGCCTACCAAGCAGCACTCGAGGAACTAGACATCTAGCGACTATCGCCGAACGATCCGCAGTACTGCCGTTCCTGGGCGCCTGAACGCTCCCGCAAGGCCGCTCGGATAGCACGGTGCCGTTCGCGCGAATAAGCCTCTACGGCGAGCCCGCAAGCCACACCTTGTATGGGACGGCCTTATCGCGCTTTGAAGGAGCAGATCACAACAGTGCATGTCGCAGTCGTGGTTGCCGTTCGAATACCTTGTGGAGTTCTAGATTCCGAGACAGCAGCATTGGGAGCGGGGCCCACGGACTGACTTGGTTCGAATAGTTAGGCTGGAACAAAAAGGGGTGGGGATGAACTGGGATGCACGTAATTGGCTTGGGTGTTTCGTGCTCATTAGACCGCTCGTCTGAGGGCTCGCTCTCTTTTTCGCTTCAAGAATTTGCGTGCCTTGACGATTGCTCGCAAGTTGCCTTTCGGAGCGATCGCGGGTTTGGAATAAGCTACCGCCCTGAGGGCGGTCAGGGGCAGTTGGTGGAATCCGAGCTGCGGTATCACGTCTCGATGGCCTTGCTGCCCGATGAGGGAATCGTAGAGGATGCTGGAGAGCGGCTCCCTTGGCATGAATATTGTGAACTTCTGGAACGAATCGGGATAAGCGCATCGGTCGAGATCTTGAAAAGTAGCCCCTATATTTTGCTTTTCTCTCCCGAAGTGCGGCGACTACTTGAACATGAGTAGTCGCGAGGACGATCGTCCGGTCAGAAAGAGACAATCTGGAAAGCAACTACGAGCATTCCAGTGATGAGTGGTGCGACGACCGATTGAATCCGCCGAACCCTCTACGGGTCATCGGGTCGAGGCTAAATTCCGGACGGCGATGGAAAGCGCAGAGATTGCAGCCGAGACATACCAAATGTCAATTTTAAGTTGACAAACTGGCGTGTCAATCTATGATTGACACATGCACCAAAACACTTCCGTCTCGAAATCGCGGGCAGCAATGACATCCACATTCCTCGCGCTTGCTTCCGTCGGCATCGCTCTTTCTACGCTGCTCATTGCTTCCCTTGCGATCAAGATTGCCTTAATCGTCCTTACCGCATTTCTGCTTGTCGCAACTGGGATGTCCCTTGCACTCGATATTGCACGCCCCAAGCCTTCCCGCATCTCGTGAGTCCATCACCGGAGTGGGTCGACGACGCTCTTCGCCACGCTCTATCAGATGCAATTGCAGCAGTTGCCCCGTCCCTGGCGGAGCGTCTTGAACACGAGCCCAACTCATACCTGGACCTCATCGATCTGACAGCCCGGAGCGCTGAGGAAATCGCTCAGCTTCTGCAACTCGCAGTCACTTCCGCTCGTCAAGCTGGCGTGAGTTGGGAGCGCATCGGGCAGCAACTTGGTATGAGCCGGCAAGCGGCCCAGCAAAGATTCGGGCGGGTTCATGACGGTATCGACTCTCCTCCCTCTGCCGAGATGCGCCGTCTCTATCCGCTCACCGCGTTTGACGAGATGGACGAGCTAGCCGCAGCCGGACGCGCGGGGTGGCATTCCATTGGTTATGGAATGTACTTCCATGACGTCATCCAATCCGATGAGCAATGGGAACACCTCCGAGTTGTTGCATTCGCCTCCAGCCGACGCGCAATGGAGAGCGAAGGATGGCAACGAATAGGAACAATGTGGTTTCCCTGGGCCTACTACGCGCGTTCCACGGGCAAACCAGTCGAATCTAACGGTGCTCCCGGCGATCAAACCCGCTAGCCGAACTTCGCGGCATCAACGATGATCTGGCCTCGCGATTGGGTGCGAACGTCCGCTGCCCGCAAACCGAACCCACAGCGGGACGCTCAGAGCGTCGGGGCGTTCACTGAATTCAGGATGCAATATTGAGGATGATGGGACCGACTTTTCCAGGTCCTCCGCCTGATCCGTGCCGCTCACGCGGACTCAGCTGAGTGTCACGTCCTTTTCGACGAGGACGTCTCCGCTCGCTGAAAGCGCGGGAATAGTGACATTCTCCGGTGTCGCCATTGCCGTCGAAATTTCCCACGAGTCTTCATCGATCCTGGAAGCGAAGAACGGGAGAGGAACTACAGAGGGAACCGGCGTGAAGGTCTCAAGTTGCTGTGGATCACGGGTCTCAATGCGAGCGGGCTCTGGCGATAGCTGACTTGGATCCGGGTCTGAACATTCACCGTCGGCGCACTACTCGACGACACTGACCTTGGACGTTGCGCCTTCGAGCCTGACAGTGAGGGTATTGGCCCAACCGATCGTGGGGCACGCCGAGATTGAGCAGCCGGACACAAACGCGCTCACCACGAGCGCCGCGATGAGAGCCATCAGCCAATTTGCCCCATTGATCGATCGCGTGAAAGCCATGTCGTCCCCATTCATTGCTCGTGATTTGAGGATATCTGAACCGTTTTCGCCACGGTTTGGATAAGCGAAGTGTCACGTTATTGAACGTCAGCTTCTGACTGCGAGAAGTCCGGACGCCGAACCGCGTACGGGAACTACATTCACGAGAACGCTGCTTCGAGCTACGTCAACTGCCCGCGCAGAAACCCTTATCGCACGTGGCCAATCGACGTGAATGCGAGCGGGGTTCCGTACGACGGCGCGAACGTGAACAACCTGAACGTGATCCGACGGGTTACACCTGGAAATGGCGCCTGGCAGTCCGGCCCGTGCAGCGGCATCATCACCGCCTAAGTCACCCTTGCAACACAAGGTGAAACGATGAGTGCGTCGAGCTACATCACCCCGATCGCTTCCTCGTACTATAAGGGGAGGCACACACTTCTGGAGAACATTCAGGCCCAAGCTCCGTGATTGCAGGCGAGAATGACTGACGACACAAGTACTGTGCGGACCGCGTCCGGGGTAAAAGCGGTCCTGAGGCTAATGCGGTCTGACAAGTCGATTGTGCTGGAAGTCACGGCTGTTTCTTCCGAAGCTACGCGCGAATTCGATTCTGTCTACGAGCGCGCCTTAGAACGCTATCTGGAAGCAAGCGTGCGCAATGGAATCCGCTACGCTGGCACCCCTCCCTTATCCGGCGCCCATGTAGTGCTGGCGGAAATTTGCGTCATAGCTCCAGTGGCGATGCAATCCATTGGACGGGAAGTTCGTTCCGTGGGCGGGACGGGTTCGGAATGGACGACTCGATGGGTATGGGATCTATCTGGAATCGAGTCTATTGACGGGGAATTAGTCGTGCAAACACACGTCGATGAAATCAAACTGCCCTTGTCTCGACCGTGAATAGCCCCTACTAAGCCCACCCGGCGAGGAATCGCGACGCGGAAGTTACGGCGCTTCGCCAGGTTCAGGCCTGCGTGTTCCCGAGCGAGTGCATCTGACAAACTGAGCGAGTCAGATTCCGCTCGTGAGAGGTACTAGCTAGCCAGTGGTGCACGTTCATTCGCGCGGCGGAAAGCACTGGCCGCGCCGAGTGAGTCGCGATCTTCCAAGCTCCGTTTCGTTAGCCGAACCCTCTGTCGGTGCGTGGGTTAGTCCTCGTGCAGCCAGCCAGCCAGCCAGCCCGACCTTGGTCGGCAAGAGTGTTTCATCACCGGGCATGAAAGGCTGATGCAATGAAAGCCTTGGTGTTAACGCCAGCGCCGGCAACCAGGTAAATGCGCCAAATAACGATCACATTTCGCCGCCACATAGCGCCGAAAGTCACACCCAGAAATCGTGTGGCGCGCCGATTCTCATAACTACGTCGCATAACCGCAGGCCTGAACCGTGGTACTTGCCATTAGTTATGAGACACCCCGGGAGCAAAAATGACGAAACTGACCGGTGTCGTTTTTCGAAGTCGTCTGTACAAGTGGTCGTACTCGCGCTCACACCTCGCTCCAGCCACCGACGAACCTCAATTCCCGTAAGGGCCCCCCTTTACGCGACGGTTCATAGCGATCGAAGCGTCGAGCCATTCCGGCGGTCGAGGCCTCGGCTGGACCGGCGATGGGGCCGACGTCGTCATCCCCGACGGTGTCATCGGCACGGCCGAGCTCACACCGGCCTCGGGCGACAACACCATCTCCGGAACCGTCGTGGTCACCGCGGAAGGCGGCGGGTTCGACGTCGCGCTGAAGGGCTTCAACTCGGACGTTTCCGGAGGCGTGCAACTGTTCTTCAGTCCCTGGTCGAAGACGACAACCTGCCTGGCCGACATGTACAACTTCTCGTTCGGTAACCTCTCCACGGACGCCGATCAGCCCGGGCTGAGCCTGGGCGACAGGGACTTCTCCCGGGGCGACCCCAGTTACTATCTGACCGCCGTCATCACCGCGAGCACCCCGGCCACGACCGATCCTGACGGCTGCGTGCTCACTCCCCGGGCGGTCGGCACGATCACCTGGGAGGTGCCGGACACCCGCCCCGGGTTACTCGCCGTCGATACAGGCGCTCGGTTCGGCGCTGGCGGCGCCACCGCCACAGCCGGTGGTTCTCCCATCTCCTACCGTGCGGTCGCCGGCGACACGCTCAACGACATCGCCGACCGCTTCGGCATCACGCCCGACGACCTCGGCTTCCTCAACCCGCTCACCAGCCGCCAGCTCCAGCCTGGAGACGATCTAAACCTTCAGGTGGCACTGCGCGGCGGCGCCTCGGTCCCGCCACCCTCGGCCTGAACCGCCGACATCCGGTCGGGCGATCCGTCACCGGCCACCTCAGAGGATTGCCCGGTTTGGCTCCCGAACGTAGGGTTGAATCATGGCTGAGCATGAAGAGTTGGCAGTTTTTCTGGGTGACTGGCATGCCGAGGGCACCTCTTATGGTGGTGACGCGCAGTCGCTGGATAATCCGCACGCGGGAGCAAGTCCGTGGAACAGCATCCACTCCGCCCGGTGGCATTCGGGCAACTACTTCATCGTGCAAGATGAGCGCGCGAACGGTCCGTTCGACACACTTAGTCTGATGGGCTGGGACGCTGAAGCCGGCCGCTTTTTCACCCGAACGGTCGAGAATCACGGCTTCGCACGCGATTACACTCTGACTGTCGACGGTCATACTTGGACGCTGACGGGCGAGCACGAGCGAGCAACGTATCGATTTGGCGAAGACGGTCGCAGCCAAGAGATCGCTTGGGAGTGGAAACCCGCTGAAGTATGGTTACCACTTTGCGACCGCACCGCTAATCGCATCAACTGATCGAGCACCAACGGCTTTCAACGGTGGGTAAGTCTGCCTAGCGCTGTGTCATACGGGAGCCCCTGCGGCACGAGCCCATCTCAAGAACGCTTGATGGGTTCAGGACGCAATTTCGAGAGTGACCGGGGCCGCTTCTTCAGGGCCGCCACAACGCTCGCTACCGCCGACTCGGACCCAGTTGAGCGTCACGTCCTCGTCGGCGAGGACAATTCCGCTCGCTGAGAAAGCGCGGAGTGTCACATTTTCCGGGGACGACATGCTGAGGGCGATCTCCCACGAGTGGTCATTGATCTTGGAAGCAAAATACGAGAGCTCCACTGCACGGGGATCGGGCGTGTACGTCTCAAGATCTTCCGGCCACAGAATCTCTCCGGGAGCGTGCTCGTCGGAGTACGGCTGGCTGGGAGCGGGAGTTGAACACTCATCATCGATGCACAGCTGCACGAGGCTGACGTCATCGGTTCCGCCGTCAAGCGTCACTGTAAGCGTGTTTGCCCACCCGATCGCCGTACACGCATTCATAATCGGACCCGAGCAGCCTGACACTACTGCACTCGCGATGAACACAGCGCTAAGCCCGACGAGACGCTTGCCCGCCGTGGCCAGTACGGTGTTAGCCATGTCGTCCCCGTTCACTCATTACCACTGAGGCTAGCGGAGCCGCTGATTGCGGCGCGCGCAGTCTGCATCACCGTCTGTGGTTGGTTGAACGCGTTCTAATCCCCGTCAGCTTAAGCGCGTACAGCACGGCTTGCCACGGCGGCGGCAGAAAGCACGAAGACGAGCAACCCAGCGGCACCGATGAAAATCGATGTAAGCGCAATCGGCAAAGAAACAGGAAGGACGGACGGCAAAGCAAAGGCGATTGCGCACCAGCCCGCCCATTGCGTCGGAGGTTTCTCTGCTTGATGCGTGGTGAGGCACGCACTATCGCTCGCCATCGTCACAGGAAGACGTATGCCAGCAACCGGATTGCGTCCAAGACGTCCGCTGACTGCAGCCTGCGCCATCCCGAGCACCAGAACGCCAGCGCCCACCATGACCACGAACAGCACCAACCTGGCCATTATCTTGTCGCCCATACCTTCGCCCTACGATCTGCCTCATCCGCCCACCAAACGACTGCACACCCGTAAGCGGAACCCCCCATCGGGACGGTCAGGGGCTAATTCTTCAGAGCGATGCGTGCCAGGTTCGCCTAGTGGCAAGCCGGGCGGTCAGGAAGAGCGCAAAGCCCAGGACTCCGAGAATCGCGGCGAATGTGATTCCCCAGTCCCACACGCTGGTCTGGGTATGCACTAGGAGGAGTTCATGCTCGCTTGTGAAATAGGAGCATTGGACCCCAATGGGGAAGAACGAAAATGCGCCGTCCGTGGTCCAGCCTGCTGGGGGCAGAGGCAGACTGCCTAGCTCGGGGTTCTGAGAGCAGGATTCTCTGAGACCCGCATGGGAGATGATCGCGAACTGAAGCCCAGCCAGGGTGATGAGGGCGAGCGACGGAATGCCGAGGATCCAGGACCGCGCTGTCACGGCGAGGAGCACGGGAAAAGCCGGTCTTTGCAATTGCATTTCGTGTACCCCCCTTCCTGACAGAGTACGTGCTGCCAGTCACCGGGTATGCGTTTGAAAAAATCACAAGCCTGACAGAGTCAGTGCCTGCAGCCGAGCCCTCACCGAAACAGTTCGTGTCCACCAGGCGGGTCGAGTTCATGGCCGCGTGATTGGAGCGATCGCACCAAGGCGACGGTACTGAGCGCGGTCAGCGCAACTACCGCGGTCAGGCTGCCGATGCCAAGACCGGTGGCGAACCAGCCGGGAGACATAATCAACTCCAATCCGTTTGCATCCAAATAGCGACATTGCAGTCCTACAGGCCAGACAGAAAAACTACCTGAAGCGCCGAGCTCGCGCACGGCACCATCCGGTATCTGTTGGGAAATGGCGCACTGATAGTCCGGGGCTCGCGCCTGATAGGCGGCAACGGCAACGGGCACGCTGCAGAGCAAGGCTGCGGCGAGGAGGACCACGATCAGTCCAATTTGGAAGCTTCGGTTCATGCCTGATCGAACCACACATGTGCGGGTGAGCTCATGAGACGGGCTCTCAACGGTGAGCGGAACAGTTAAACGTCGCATTGAAAGGTCACAGGGTGGCTCGCCAGCTGCGTCGCAGGGGAACAGCGAAGGACCTAAGCTGCCAGCATGACGGATGGCAATGAGCGGGGTCGATACGTACCGATGCAACGAGGATCGGTCGGTATT
Source organism: Cryobacterium lyxosi (assembly GCF_004403345.1). NCBI lineage: Bacteria > Bacillati > Actinomycetota > Actinomycetes > Micrococcales > Microbacteriaceae > Cryobacterium > Cryobacterium lyxosi. The sequence goes on along the minus strand of NZ_SOGT01000002.1, from coordinate 346,778 downwards.
GCGCGCGCTCAGCGCCTGCCGTTCGATATTTCCAGCCTGTCAGTGACTGGTCTGGTCATCATCTGCGAACTCGGTGATCCGGTTCCAGAAAACGTCAGGCCAACTATGACCATGACGATGACCCAGTATTTGCGCCTATCTGACGAATCGATGATTCGTCTCGACATGGATCGTGGAGTGGCTTCGTCCAAGTATGGGCACGTCCGGCCTGTCTCCTGGAAACGCCCAGCGGCCGACGTGATCGCAGAAGTTCTCATCCTGGTGCGGGGGGATGATGCTGCGAAACCCGATTCGTTTCCGTGGGAAGCATATGCGGAGGCCGCCCAGCTGAGGGGAATCGCGGTTGACGCCGAGGCACTGCGCGATCTTCCGCACACAGTGCTGCTGTCGGATGAGCTCGCCGCAATCTACGAATTCTGAGCAACGACTGGCCTGCACCTCAAGAGTGCTCTCGGTCCTGAACTTTGGCGTCCCACAAGCCGGACCCTGAGCGGGCGGGACCAATTATTGGGCGCTGACTGCCATGCTTGTCACATGGTGCAGCCGAATGATCTCCTTGCCGTCCTTGTCGACGCTGACAACGTGCCGCCTGCAAAGATCGGCGCAGTTCTCGCCGAGGTCGCACGTTTCGGCACGGCCTCGGTCAAGCGGGTCTACGGCGATTGGACCAAGCCGAACTTAAGCAGTTGGAAGCCAGTCGCGAGCGAGCACGTGATTCAGCCGATGCAGCAATTTGCCAACACGATCGGCAAGAACGCTACCGACAGTGCCCTCATCATCGATGCCATGGACCTGCTATACACCCGTCGATTCCGCGGATTCTGCATAGTGTCATCCGACAGCGACTTCACGCGTCTCGCGTCCCGTATCCGCGAAGAAGGCGTTATCGTCTACGGCTTCGGAGAGCGGAAGACGCCCGCAGCGTTCCGTAATGCGTGCGATCTATTCACCTATCTCGACGTGCTCGAAGAGGCTGAAGGGGAGAGTGCGGCTGCGGCGCTCACGCGCGTTTCACCCCCGAAGCTGCGCAGCGACACGAAGCTCATCTCGGGGCTTCGGATAAGTGTCACCACCGCATCGGGAGAGGACGGATGGTCGAACCTTGCCACGGTGGGCCAGCTAATGCGCAAGCAACAGCCCGACTTCGACTCACGAAACCGGGGATACACAAAACTGTCCGACCTAGTTCGAGCGACGGATCTCTTCCTCATCGAGACCCGACCTGCTGGCGGACTGCAGCTACAAAACAAGAAGAAGAACGGTGACTGAGCACGGTCTCGACCGGTGCGAGAGCACAAGGACTTCAATCGCTCGCGTTGCTCAACCCCAGGCCTGACGACCTGCATGCGGTAAACCCCTTCAGCGGGCCCGGGAACTCAGCCCCCGATGCAGTCGCCGCTTCCGCTGTAGCAGGGGCGATAATTCGGGTTAATCGTTGAAGCCGGGGGTTCAGGGCGCCAGTCGGTCCTTGGCACTGACATCAACAGCGCCACTCCAAGAGCCATGATCAACGCGACGCTCGCGATGAACACGAGGCCGACCCGACGCCGCACGATTGCCCTCACGAGGAGCCCGACTTGAAGGGCGACCATGATTCCGGCGGTCACCCAGTAGCCCACGATGTCCGAGGCCGGCGGCTGCGGGCTCAAGCTTGCTGAAAACGCGCGGCGTACGAGCTCGAAGGTCAGCACGAAAGTCACAAACGCGGACCCGAGAGTAAGCAAGTCGAAGCCGCCCCTTTTGGCAGGGGCGGTTGCGTGGTCACTGACGGTAGCAACGTCACCGATTCCCCGCCATTCGCTCATGACGCCAGCCTAGTCACGGTCGCCCGGGAGCTGATCAGGCAGCTCGACCATTCTGGACTCGTCTGCGATTTCCTAACTCGTCCCTTGAGGCCACGCATAGTCCCGGAGGTGATCGTGATCGCTCGCCAGCACTTCTATCGTGGCAAATGCGGACGGTGCACTCTACTCACCTCTATGACCGCGCGCGTCGGATCTCGGGTGCCGGTGCTCAACTGGCGCTCAGTGCCTGCAAGAGGGACGGCGACCGGGACACCCGAACGTATGAGGAACGCCAGCGACGATCCGCAGAATCCCGCGGGGGATATACGGGGCGCTCCAGAAGCACGGCCGGATGCTGAGGGCTACGCACGCGTATTTGTACACAACCGCGACCTCACCACCCAAAGAATGCTTCCGAATCACTGAACTTATCCGCGCCGCCAGGTTCACGGGTGACCGCGACAGCCAATGTGTCGGCGACACCACGACCTCATCCACTCAAATACACACGCCAATTCACCGCCTGCGGGCGGGGTCGGGGCGACCGGTAGACTTGCCGGGTCAAGCATCCGCTATCTCGGGGAGAATTCCACACGTGACCGCTGTTTCCAAAACCTCTTCCCGCGGCGTCGCCGACACCGTTTCCAACGCTATTGCGACGCCCGAAAAGGAGCAGCCCTACGGGGCGCTCGGACTCAAAGCCGACGAGTACGCGAAGATCCGCGACATTCTGGGCCGCCGCCCAACGTCAGGCGAGCTGGCTATGTACTCGGTGATGTGGAGCGAGCACTGCTCCTACAAAAGCTCAAAGATGTACCTGCGCCAGTTCGGCGACAAAGTCACCCCCGCCATGAAGAAAAACCTCATGGTCGGCATGGGCGAAAATGCCGGTGTGCTCGACGTCGGCGAGGGCTGGGCGGTCACGTTCAAGATCGAATCGCACAACCACCCCTCGTATATCGAACCGTTCCAGGGCGCCGCGACCGGCGTCGGCGGCATCGTGCGCGACATCATCTCGATGGGCGCCCGCCCGGTCGCCGTGATGGATGCCCTCCGCTTCGGCGACATCAACGACCCCGATACTGCCCGCGTCGTTCACGGCGTGGTCTCGGGCATCAGCTTCTACGGCAACTGCCTCGGCCTGCCCAACATCGGTGGCGAAACCGTGTTCGACCGGGTCTACCAGGGCAACCCGCTCGTCAACGCTCTCTCGGTTGGCGTGCTGCGCCACGAAGACCTGCACCTCGCCAACGCCCGCGGCGTCGGCAACCAGGTCGTGTTGTTTGGAGCCCGCACCGGCGGCGACGGCATCGGCGGGGCATCCATTCTTGCCTCGGACACGTTCAGCGCCGGCGGCCCCACCAAGCGCCCCGCGGTGCAGGTCGGCGACCCGTTCGCCGAGAAGGTGCTCATTGAGTGCTGCCTCGAACTGTTTGCGGGCAAGCTCGTCGAGGGAATCCAGGACCTCGGGGCTGCGGGCATCTCGTGCGCGACCAGCGAACTCGCCTCGAACGGCGACGGTGGCATGTTCATCGAACTCGAGAAGGTGCTGCTGCGCGACCCCACGCTCACCGCCGAAGAGATTCTCATGAGCGAGAGCCAGGAGCGCATGATGGCGATCGTCACGCCCGAAAAGCTCGAGGGCTTTCTCGCCGTCACCAAGAAGTGGGACGTAGAGACCAGCGTTCTCGGCGAGGTCACCGATACCGGCCGGTTGATCATCAACTGGCACGGCGAAGAAATCGTCAACGTTCTGCCGCGCACCGTTGCCGTGGACGGCCCGGTCTACGAGCGTCCGCTCGCCTACCCGACCTGGATCGACGCCCTGCAGGCCGACACTGCCTCCGTGCTGCCGCGCGCGCTCGACGGCGAGACCCTGCGCGAGCAGTTTCTCGACCTGCTCGGCTCGCCCAACCTCGCCGACCCGAGCTGGATCACCGACCAGTACGACCACTACGTGCAGGGCAACACGGCGCTGGCTTTTCCCGACGACGGCGGCATGATCCGCGTCGACGAAGAAAGCGGACTCGGTTTCGCGATCGCCACCGACGCGAACGGCCGTTACTGCCAGCTCGACCCCTACCGCGGCGCGCAACTCGCCCTTGCCGAGGCCTACCGCAACGTCGCCACGACCGGCGCGATCCCGGCCGGCGTCAGCGACTGCCTCAATTTTGGCTCCCCCGAGAACCCCGAGGTCATGTGGCAGTTCCGTGAGGCCGTCACGGCCCTCGCCGACGGATGCCTGGAGCTCGAGATTCCCGTCACCGGCGGCAACGTCTCGTTCTACAACCAGACCGGCGACCAGCCGATTCACCCCACCCCGGTCGTGGCCGTGCTCGGCGTGATCGACAACGTCGCCCGCCGCATTCCGAGCGGCTGGCAGGACGACGGGCACAACATCTACTTGCTCGGTGACACCCGCCTCGAACTCGACGGCTCGGCCTGGGCCGGTGTCGTGCACAACCACCTCGGTGGTCGTCCGCCGGTCGTGGATCTCGGCCGGGAGAAGGCCCTCGCCGGACTGCTGCACGCCGCGTCGAAGGAAGCCCTCATCGACAGCGCCCACGACCTCAGCGAGGGTGGACTCGCCCAGGCCCTCGCCGAAGCCGTGATGCGTTTCGGTGTGGGCGCCCGGGTCTGGCTCGGCGACATTCTGGATCGCGACGGGGTGGATGCATCCACTGCCCTGTTCTCCGAGTCGGCCGGTCGCGTCATCGTAAGCGTGCCGCGCGAAGACGACGTGAAGTTTCTCGGCCTGTGTGCCGGTCGCTACATTCCGGTGCTGCGCATCGGCGTGACCGACGCCACGCTACACGCCCTCGAGATTCAGGACGTCTTCTCGGCCTCGCTGCCCGAGATGCACAATCGACACCGCGCCCCCCTCCCCGCCGCCTTCGCCTGACCCTCCCCGGTTTTCGAGGCGTCGACCCGCGCATAACTCCTGCAATTTCTGCAGCGCACTAAGCTCGGTCCCGGAAACACGCGGCACTGTCATCATCGGCGCGCAAATTGCAGGAGTTATGCGCCGAGAGGCAGGTGGAGCAGATGGAAATGGTTAGAGGAACGGTTCGTCGATCAGGGTCTCGGCTCGCTCCCAGAGGCGGGCGGCCACCGCACGGTCGCGGGAGGTTCGTGTGGCCGACTGGCGGGTCGGGGCGCCGCGGGTGAGCAGGCGCGGGCCGAAGTAGTCGCCGCCCTGGGCATCCGGGTCGATAGCCGCGCGCACGGTCGACCAGGCGCCGCGGTGCTTGCCCTGGGCTCCGATCACGGTTTGCAGGCCGTCGATCACCCGTTTGCCGCGCGACACCTCATTGATCGAACGGATGCCAGGGGTCAGCCCCGAAATGGAATATCCCGGATGCGCCACCAACGACTGCACCATTCCGGCACCATTGGCCCGCAGGCGCCGGTCGAGCTCAAACCCGAACACCTGCATGGCAATCTTGGACTGCGCGTAGGCTTTCCACCCGTTGTACGTGGTCGCCAGCTGCAGGTCGTCGAGCGAGGAGTCCATCAGCCGGGAGATCAATGAACCGAGCGACACCACCCGGCTACCGGGTGTGCGGCGGAGTGCCATGAGGCTGCCGGCGGTGAGCGCGAAGTGCCCGAGAAAATTCGTGGCGAAGATCAACTCGTTGCCATCGAGGCTCACCTGGCGGTCCCTGGACGGATGCACGATTCCGGCGTTGAGAATCAGACCGTCGAGGCGCGGCAGTGCGCGCAAGGTCTCGCTCACGCTTCGAACGGACTGTAGGTCCGCCACGTCGAGCTGCAACACAGAAACGGATGCCCCCGGGACGCGGGCGCGGATGGCCGCCGCCGCGGCATCCGCTTTGGCGAGGTTGCGGCAGGCGAGCACAACGTGGGCACCGGTGCCGGCGAGCTGCTCGCTCGTGAAGTAACCGAGTCCGGCGTTGGCGCCGGTCACGACGAAGGTCTTGCCGGACTGGTCTGGCAGCGAACTCGGGTTCCAGCTCACCCGGCTACGACGCTGAAGTCGGCGATGATGCTGGTTCCGACCCGGCAGAGCGCCCCGGCTCCACCAGCTCGCCGCCGGCGATTCGAACGTGGTGGTGGATCACCTCGGCGATGATGAAGTTGAGAAACTTCTCGGCGAAGGCCGGGTCGAGATGGGCGTCCTCGGCGAGGCCGCGCAGGCGGTCGATCTGCATGAGTTCACGTGCCGGGTCGGCGGCCGGCAGCCCGTGGGCCGCCTTGAGCCGCCCGACCTGCTGGGTGAACTTGAACCGCTCGGCCAGCAGGTGAATGAGCGCGGCGTCAATGTTGTCGATGCTCTCGCGAATACTGTGCAGCTGCAGCGTCGCAGCCGCGTCGGCGTCGGCGGGTGATTCCTCGTGTACGGCCATCCTTTTACGATAATGCATGGCCACGCGGTCAAGCGGATGCCGCCGCCGCCCGGCTGCGCGCCCCGAAGGACCGCAGCCGCAATCGTTTCTGCGTCAGGAGTATGCCAAGCAGCACCAACAGCGCCCCGGTTGGCTCGTGCCAGGAGAATGTTTCCGCGAGCACGAGCACCCCCAACGCCACGCCGACCACGGGCGTCACGTAGGTCACCGTAGACGCATTGGTCGGACCCCAGGCGCGCAACACGTTGATGTTCCAGATGTAGGCCAGGCCGGTGCCGAGCGCACCGAGCGCAAACAGGCACAGCACGATCGGCACGGTCAGCGCCACCGGGCTCCAGGCCAGCGCCGGCGTCAGAAGCAGCATGATGCCGCCGGCAATGCCGATGTTCAGAAAAGCGAACGTCGATGCCGCGATCGGCCGCCCACTTAGAAACCGGCGGGTGTAGCCGAAGGTGAAGCCGTAGCAGACGGCCGCGCCAAGGCAGGCAAGCTGGCCCCAGAGATCGCCCGTGAGCGAGGAATACTGCCACGGGCCGATGATCACGACCACACCGACGATGCCGACCACGACGCCCGCGACCTGCGCGCGCACGAGTTTCTCCACTCGAAAGGCGAGCGTCGCCATCAACGCCGTCATGATCGGGGTGACCGCGTTATAGATGCTCGCCAGGCTCGATGAGACGTATTGTTCGGCCCAGGCGAAGAGCAGGTGCGGAATCACGCATCCGCTGATCGCGATGACCAGAAAATGTAGCCAGACCACGCCCTCCCGCGGCAGCACCGGCCCGCTCCTGATGCGCGGACGGGTCACGAGCACGATCAGCCCGAGGGTCAGCCCGCCGAGCACGAGTCGCGACCATGCGATCTGCCCGAAGCTGACGCCATCGAGCGCAACCTTCATGAAGAGAAAGCTCGAGCCCCAGATCACTCCCATGCCAAGAAACTGCAGCGCGATGAGGCTTTTACTGGCGGCAGTCGTCGAGGGCACTCCCCGAGCCTATAGCGGCCACGGACCAGCACGGGCCCGGCGGGGCTCAACGTCTCACAAGCGCCGAACAATGGCAGCGGATGCTCACACCGGCGCGCCCTGGCCGGAGCCGATTCAGAAAATCCAACCGGCGGGCCGCCGGAAAGTCGCTGGGTTTGGGGACGCAGGCGCCTGACCACCAGGTTTTCCTGACTTCGCCACCAGAATCATCATCCACTGACAGGAACCGATGCCGCTTTCCTACGAAGACGCGTCAGCTCCGGCGTTGCGCTCGGCATCCGGCGTATCAGGCGCATTAGGCGCATCCGGCGCATTCCCGGCGGCCTGACCAAAGCCGCCGCGTGGCCCGCCGCCCAGGATTGTGCCGCTCGCCCCGGCGGGACGCAGGTCGCGATAGGTCACGAACCGGCCCACGAAGGCGTCGAGGCGAGCTTTCAGCCCGGCGCGCACGGCCGGCCATTCGTCAGCGAGGATCGAGTAGACGGCGCTGTCCCGCCAGGTGCCGTCGGCCCGCGGGCAATCACGGCGCACGATGCCCTCGAACGTGGCGCCGATACCCAGGATGGCGGTGCGGGAACGCTCGTTGCGGGCATCCGCCTGAATCTTGACCCGGCCGAAGCCATTGTCGAAAGCTGTACCGAGCACGAGCAGTTTGGTTTCGGCATTGACAGGGGTGCCCCAGACGCGCGGGTCGTAGGCGGTCCAGCCGAGGTGGATGGCTTCCTTGACGACGTCGATGTCGCCGAGGGTAGTCGTTCCAACGACGTCACCGTCGTTCGGGCCGCCGAGCAGTCTGATCACGTAGGGCAGGGCCTCCCACTGAAAGTAATCGTGCGCCCACTTGATGAAGCCGTCAACATCGCGCTGCAAGGCGGCCGGGCCGCCACCGTAACCGGCCGCGAACACTTCGGGGTGCGCGATAGCGCGCGCCAGGTCGGGCAACACCGCGCTGCCGAGCGGTTGAAGCTGCACAAAACGACCGGTCAGGGTCAGGGAATGGGGTCTCACGGCGCTCACACGACTAGTGTGACAGGTCAAAGTGAGGAATTTTCACTTACCGCGCCAACCGGGCACATTACGGGCCCGGTTGGCGATTCAGATCTAGTCGATCAGGTCGTGACGCACCACGATGGCTTCACGATCGGGGCCGACGCCGATCGCCGAAATGCGCGATCCGCTCATGCTCTCGAGCGCGAGTACATAGTTCTGCGCGGCCTGCGGCAGCTTGTCAAACGTGCGCACGCCGGTGATGTCCTCGGTCCAGCCGGGGAAGTTCTCGTAAATCGGAACGGCGTGGTGAAAGTCGCTCTGCGAGACCGGCACTTCGTCGACGCGCACACCATCAACCGAGTACGCCACGCAGACCGGGATCTCGGCCAGACCGGTGAGCACATCGAGCTTGGTCAGCACGAAGTCGGTGACGCCATTGATGCGCGCGGTGTAGCGGGCGATCGGAGCGTCGTACCAGCCACAACGGCGCGGGCGCCCGGTGGTGGTGCCGAACTCGAACCCGTTAGCGCGCAGGTAATCGCCCGACTCGTCGAACAGTTCGGTGGGGAACGGACCGCTGCCCACGCGGGTCGTGTAAGCCTTGACGACGGCGATGACCCGATCGATGCGGTTCGGAGCGATACCCGAACCGGTGACGGCACCGCCCGAGGTAGCGTTCGATGACGTGACAAAAGGGTACGTGCCATGGTCGACGTCGAGCATGGTGGCCTGGCCACCTTCGAACAATACGGTCTTGCCGGCATTCAAGGCCTGGTGCAGGAGCAGGGCGGTGTCGATGACCATGGGGCGCAGGCGTTCAGCGTAGCTGAGCAGTTCGGTGACGATCTCCTCGACCTCGATGGCGCGACGGTTGTAGACCTTGACCAGCATGTGATTCTTCTGGTCGAGGGCACCCTCCACTTTTTGGCGCAGAATGTTCTCGTCAAACAGGTCTTGTACGCGGATGCCGACACGGTTGATCTTGTCAGCGTAGGCGGGGCCGATACCGCGCCCGGTGGTACCGATCTGGCGCTTGCCGAGAAAACGCTCGGTGACCTTGTCGAGGGTGCGGTGGTATGCGGTGATGACGTGCGCGTTGAGGCTGACCTTGAGCCGCGAGACATCGACGCCGCGCTCCGACAATGCATCGAGCTCTTCAAACAACACCTCAACGTCGACGACGACGCCGTTGGCGATGACCGGGGTGACTCCGGGGCTCAGGATGCCCGACGGCAGCAGGTGCAGCGCGTACTTCTCGTCGCCGACGACGACGGTGTGGCCGGCGTTGTTGCCGCCGTTGAACTTGACGACATAGTCGACCCGGCTGCCGAGCAGGTCGGTGGCCTTACCCTTGCCCTCGTCGCCCCATTGGGCTCCGATGAGTACGATCGCGGGCATCTAGTCTTCTCCTCGAATAACGAAAGCTTCGGTGGGCGGCGCCGGGTCGAAGCCCGGGCTGCCGGTGTACAGGGTGGCGATGATGGAAATAGCGCTCGCATCGGCATCCGTCAGAAAAGCCGTCAGGCGGGAGACCTCGTCGGACTCACCGATTTCTTCGGCGCCCCGGCGCAACGCGAACAGGGCGCGCAGCACGCCGCGGTTGGGTTCATGGCGCCACGGAATAGGACCGTGGCCGCGCCAGCCGGCCTTGCGCAGGGCATCGAGTCCGCGGTGGTAGCCGACCCGGGCGTAGGCGTACGACTCCAGGAGTCGACCCTCAGCGTGGGTGGCATCGGCCAGTTCAGCCCAGGCCAGCGGAGAGGTCGGGTGCACCTGCGCTACCGCGGCGATCTCGCTCCTCGCGGTTCGGCGCAGGGCCGCGAGCACCTCCGGTTCCGCGGGAAGAAGGGTCTCGGGCTCAGAAATCAAATTGTCGCCAGTCACACTGAATCCTACCAAGGCCCAGGTGCCCTCACCCCGGCGACGGGCCCGGTGGGCCGAAAACGCTAGGCCGGGCTTTGCTGCCGGGCTGCGACGCGCCAGCCGCCGTTCACGAACAGGTAGGTCGTCGACATGTTCAACTCGGCGACCACCTCGCCCCGGCGGGCGATCGCCTTGTAGACGACGACACCGGCGTGCTCACCGAGGCGGATGATGGCGGGTTCGTGAATGCCGTAGCTCTCCCACGGAGCCGCCTGGTCGAAGTATGCGGTGACCTGGTCGCGAGTGATGACGGCGCCGGGCACGATCATCAGGGCGTCGTCGGTCATTTCGCGCTGATAGTACGCGCCGCCCTGCCCACCCAGGATAGCCTGCCAGCCGGCGTTTTCTTCGTGAAGGAGCCGGGCGGGAAGATCGTCAGTGATCGCAGTCATACCGTCACGCTAGCCCCAAACCGTCACCGAATGCAGAAAAGGTCAGAACCGGTTCTGAACCACCCAGGAATGCATGGTGACGGCCGCGGCGGCCGAAGCGTTGATCGACCGGGTCGACCCGAACTGGCTTATTTCGACGATGGAATCAGCGGCGGCGATAGCCTCATCCGACAGTCCGGGGCCTTCCTGGCCGAACAGCAGAACGCAGCGTTCGGGAAAGGTGAAGGTCTCGATGATGACACTGCCGGGCACGTTGTCGATAGCGATCACCGGCAGCGATTCAGTGGCACACCATCCGACGAAGGCAGCGACATCACTGTGGTGCAAAACGTGTTGGTAGCGGTCGGTGACCATGGCGCCGCGTTTATTCCACCGTTTACGCCCGATGATGTGCACGGTGTCGGCGCCGAACGCGTTGGCGCTGCGCACGATGGAGCCGATGTTCATGTCGTGCTGCCAGTTCTCAATGGCTACGTGAAACGGATGCCGGTGCTCGTCCAGGTCAGCCACGATCGCCGCCATGTTCCAGTAGCGGTAGCGGTCGATCACGTTGCGGGTGTCACCGTGCTCGAGCAGGTCGGCGTCGTAGCGCTCCTCGCTCGGCCACTCCCCCGGCCACGGGCCGACGCCGTAGGTGGATCGCTCGGGCGTGGAGTTGTCGGCGGCGAAGGTTGGGGCGGCTGGCTCGGTCACTACTTAACCGTAACCTGCCCACAGCCCTCACATTTGGGCTTTCGGTTCGCCGAAAGTCTAGCTATGGTTTCGGCATGACTAAAACGGATGCTGCCGCTACCGATCGCCTGCTCTCCCAAGCTCCGACTACGGTCGCCTCCAGCCGGCTGCTCTGGCTTCTGGGCCCGGCTCTCGTTGCCGGGGTCGCCTACCTCGACCCGGGAAACGTCGCGAGCAATATGACCGCCGGTGCCCGCTACGGCTATCTGCTGGTCTGGGTGGTCGTGGCCGGCAACGTCATGGCCTGGCTCATCCAATATCTGTCCGCCAAACTCGGCATTGTCACCGGGGCGAGCCTGCCCGAGATTCTCGGGGTGCGCATGAAGCGGCCCACGGCGCGGCGCCTGTACTGGATTCAGGCCGAACTGGTCGCCATGGCCACCGACCTGGCCGAGATCATCGGCGGTGCCGTTGCGCTCAACCTCTTGTTCAACCTGCCGCTAATCTGGGGCGGCGTGATCACCGGCACGGTTTCGATGATCGTGCTCATGGTGCACACTCGTCGCGGCCCCCGCATTTTCGAACGCGTCATCATCGCGCTCATGCTCATCATCACCGTGGGTTTCACCGCTGGTGTGTTCTTCTCGCCGCCCGAGGCCGGCGGGGTGCTCTCCGGACTGGTACCGCGGTTCGAGGGCTCCAACTCGGTACTGCTCGCCGCATCGATCTTGGGCGCCACGATCATGCCGCACGCCATCTACGCGCATTCGTCGCTCGCCCGCGACCGGTTTCCAGAATGGCAAGGCGTCGTCGCTACTCGCCGCCTGCTCTGGGCCACGAAGTGGGACGTCACGATTGCCATGGCGATCGCCGGAACGGTGAACCTGGCGATCTTGCTGTTGGCGGCATCCGCTTTGCAGGGTGTGGACGGAACCGACACCCTGCAAGGGGCCTACGCCGCCCTGAAAGACACGCTCGGGCCAGCGATTGCGACAACGTTCGCTATCGGGCTGCTCGCCTCGGGCCTGGCCTCGACCTCGGTTGGTGCCTACGCCGGAGCCGAGATCATGCACGGCCTGCTGCACGTGCGCATCCCTCTACTGTTGCGCCGATTGGTCACGCTGATTCCGGCGCTGTTCATTCTCGGTGTGGGGTTCGACCCGACCCAGGCGCTCGTGCTCAGCCAGGTGGTTTTGTCCTTTGGTATTCCGTTCGCCCTGATTCCGCTGGTCTGGCTCACCGCGCAGCATGGCCTCCTCGGCACCTTCACCAACCGCTGGTTCACGACCGCCGCCGGGGTCGTCTGTGCCCTCGCCCTCGTCAGTCTGAACGTCGTGCTGCTCGTACTCGTTTTCACCGGGGCTTGACCGGTAGCCTGAAATAGACATGACGCACACGACCGGCGCGGCCGAGGACTACCTCAAAACCATCTATGCCCACACCGAGTGGCAGCCCGACCTGATCACTCCCTCGGCGCTCGCCCTACGGCTGGGGTTGGCACCGTCATCCGTCACGGAAATGGTGAAGAAGCTCGCCGCAAGCGGGCTCATCACCCACGTTCCCTACGGTCCGCTGGCGCTGACGGATGCCGGCCGGCTGCGCGCCACCGCCGTCGTGCGGCGGCATCGCCTGATCGAGACCTGGCTGGTCGGCGAGATGGGCTACGACTGGGACCAGGTGCACGACGAGGCCGAGATTCTCGAGCACTCTATCTCGGACCGGTTGCTCGAGGCCATCAATGCGCGGCTCGGGTTTCCGGCGCACGATCCGCACGGCGATCCGATTCCGTTCGCCGATGGCACCGTGCTTCGACCGCCGGCCGTGCTGCTGGCGGGGGTCACGGTCGGGTATACGGGCACCGTATTGCGCATCAGCGACCGCGACCCGGCCGTGCTGCGCGAACTCGCCGCCGATCTGATCGGACCCGGCACCGAGTTCACTCTGGCAGCGGCGCTGACCATCGTTCTAGCGGATGGCCAGAACCGGCTGCTGACGACGGCTGCGGCATCGTCGATCTGGGTGACCGCCTGAGTGAGTGCGGCATCCGCTTATTTGTGTACTGCCGGTTACCGTGGTGAAACTTGGCGAGGCTAGGCTGAAGACGACGAAAAGGAGCGCCTGATGGCACGACGCGACGAAATCGAATGCTGGCTCACCGACATGGACGGTGTGCTCGTGCACGAGAACCAAGCCCTCCCGGGGGCGGCCGAGCTGCTGCAGCAGTGGACCGACGCGGGCACGCCGTTTCTGGTGCTCACCAATAACTCTATTTTCACGCCGCGCGATCTGAGCGCCCGGCTGCGCGCAAGCGGGCTCAACGTGCCCGAGGACCGTATCTGGACCTCCGCCCTCGCAACAGCAGACTTTCTGAAGTCTCAGGTCTCCAACGGCACGGCGTTCGTGATCGGGGAGGTCGGCATCACGACAGCGCTGCACGAGGCCGGGTTCATCATGACCGAGACCAACCCCGACTATGTGGTGGTCGGCGAGACCCGCAACTATTCGTTCGAGGCGATCACCAAGGCGATCCGGCTGATCCTCGGCGGAGCGCGGTTCATCTCGACCAACCCGGATGCGACCGGACCGAGCAAGGACGGCCCGATGCCGGCGACCGGCGCTATTTCGGCGCTGATCACCAAGGCCACCGGCATGGAGCCCTACGTCGTCGGCAAGCCCAACCCGATGATGTTCCGCTCGGCGATGAACAAGATCGGTGCGCACTCCGAGAACACAGGCATGATCGGTGACCGCATGGACACCGACATCGTTGCCGGCATCGAGGCCGGGCTGCACACGATTCTCGTGATGACCGGCATCAGCGACGCGGCCGAGATCAACCGGTACCCGTTTCGTCCCGACGAGATCGTGGCCGGCGTGCACGAGCTGCTCTCGACTGATCCGATCGAAAGTGACGAGATCTAGCTAACTCCTCCCCGCCGGTTGTCGAGCGATCCGTCTGTGCGCCAAGCTCGCGCCGGCTTCAGGCGGTCGGACCGGCGCCCATGATGCTCGCCGTGAGCGGCTCAGCCGCGGCGCTGCTCGCGAAGCAGTAGTAGTAGCGCGGCTCATCGGTCCATTGTTCTTCGCTGATCGGATAGCTCCCCTGCATCTGCAGCGTCGGGTAGGCGCCGGCCGCGTTCAAGTCGAGGATGCCGGGCGCCGTGCAGAGCAGGTTGATCTGGGCGGCCAACGCGGCCTCCCCCGGAAAGGCTGTGGTCGCATCGCCGCCAAAATTGCCGCGATATACCAGCTGGGCCGTGTGTGCGGCTGCACAATCGAAGACCGTGAAGTCCTCCGCCCACGGGGACTCGTACGGTTCGAGGCACTCGCCACCGAACAGGGTGTTCCACTCGTTTACCCCGGCAGGCTGCGCCGCCGTGATCTCCGGGGTCGGCGTTGGTGTGGGGGTCGGCGTTGGTGTCGGCGTCGCGGATTGGGTCGGTGCCGGCGCCGCCACCGGGCTCGCGACCAGCCGCTGGCCGAGATAGAACAATCCCGCGAGCACGATGAGTGCGAGTAATCCGACGACGGCCCAGACCAAAGCGGCCTGCGTGCTTCCGGGAGCACTGCTCCTGGACCGGTGGCGGCTCGGCGCCTCGGCGCTGGTTGCCTCGGTACCGTCTGGTGAGGCGAGCACTCCCGCTACCGGCACAATCTCCGTCGGCCGGTCGGCTTCGGCTGCTGCTGCCTCTGCCTCTGCCTCTGCTTCTGCTTCTGCTTCTGCTTCTGCTTCTGCTTCTGCTTCTGCTAAACGGTCACTCAACGCCGGGGCGGGCGCGGTCTCGGCACCGGGCGTCGCGGCAAATTCTGGCTCAACCACGTCGGACGGGACAACTTCGTGCCCGACGTCAACGACCGACACGACATTGTCTGATGACTCCGAGTGCGCAGAGGACAGCGCCTCCGTGACCGGGGCGTCGGCCGGTTGCGGCAGCGGTGTCGTCCACCACGGAGCCGGTCCAGCCGGAGCCGGTCCAGCCGGTGCTGGTCCAGCCGGAGCTGGTCCAGCCGGAGCCGATCCCGCCAGCGCTGCCGGGATGGACGGTTCCGGAAGCTCGGACACCTCCGGTTGCGCCGGCACCGGCTTGGCGCGACGGGAGCGGCGGCCGAACCGGGTCACCAGCGGGGCGGCATCCACTGCGTCAGTAACCGACATCTCGTCAGCTGAGTCATCGTGAGCTGAGTCATCGTGAGCTGAGTCATCGTGAGCTGAGTCTTCGGAGCTTTGCCCCAATTGCGACGCGAGCCAGTCGATTCCCCGCTCGTCGTCGTCTGGTGGCACTAGTTGAGCCCCAGGTCCTCAAGGGAGATCGCGGCGAAGTAAGGGTAGCCGGCAGCCTCGATCACTTCGCGGGCACCGGTGTTGCGGTCGACCACGACGGCGACGCCAGCAATCTCGGCACCGACCTTGAGAAGGGCTTCGATGGCGGCGAGGGGAGAGCCACCGGTGGTCGAGGTGTCTTCGAGCACGATCACACGCTTGCCGGCGAGGTCGGGTCCCTCAACCTGGCGGCCGCGACCGTGGTCCTTGGGCTCCTTGCGCACGACGAACGCGTCATAGGTCGCGCCGCGGGCGGCACCCTGGTGCAGGACCGCAGCGGCGATCGGGTCGGCGCCCATGGTCATGCCTCCAACGGCAACCACATCCGGAACATCCTTGATGAGGTCGAGCATGACCTGCCCGATCAACGGGGCAACCCGGTGGTCGAGGCTCACCCTGCGCAGATCCACGTAATACGTGGCCTTCTTACCGCTGGTGAGAACGAAATCTCCGTGAAAAACGGCCTCGGCCGAGATGAAGTCGATGAGTTTCTGCCGTGTATCAGTCACAAATCTCAGTTTAGGGCATGCCCAGCCGGCGCCCCGTGCTAGAAGATGCGCACGAGGTTGCGACGCTCGACTTGGCGGTAGCCGTCGCGGTGCACCTCGATGACGAGGGCAATGATTGAAGCAACGGCAACGAGCACGATGGCGAGGAGAATGAACACGAGGTGCCTTTCACAAGAAGTTGACTGGCCCGGCACGGAGGCGACACTGCTCGTGTAAGACTCTCTTATTTGACCACCCCTGACCGTGCAGCACAATCGCTTTTTTCTGCATGGATTATTTAGACTAGCTACATGGACGTGCAGCGACTGGAACTGCTCCGTGAACTCGCCGACCGCGGCAGCATCACGGCCGTCGCCCTCGCCACGCACCGCACACCCTCGGCCGTCTCCCAGCAACTCAAGGTGCTCGAGCGCGAAGCCGGCCTGCCGCTCACCCAGCGGCACGGGCGTGGCCTCGTACTCACCGATGCTGGCCGCGCCCTGGCTCGCAGTGCAACGGATGTCGCGGTGTCGCTCGCGAAGGCGACCGCGCTCTGGGACGAATTTCGCAACAACGCCACCGGCGAAGTGAGCCTCGTCACCTTTCCAACGGCCGGTCAGATGCTATTGCCCGGGGTCATTAAAGACCTGGGGCCCGGGCTCGTACTCAACTGCGCCGACGAAGATCCCGAACTGAGCGACTTTCCCGCCCTCACCGCCGAGTATGACATTGTGCTGGCCCACTCGATGAGCGGGCAACTGTCCTGGGCCGGGCGGGGCCCCACGGTCGTTCCGCTGATGACCGAGCCGCTGGATGTGGGGCTGCCGGTGGGGCATCCGCTTGCTGATCGCGCCTGGGTGCGCCCGAGCGACCTCATCGGGGAGACCTGGATCGGGGTGAGCGACGGTTACCCGTTCGAGCGTATTCTGCACGCGATCGAGCAGGAAGCCGGCGCTCACTTGTCAATGGCGCAGCGCTTTGCCGACCTCGCCTTGATCGAGTCGTTTGTGATTGCCGGGCTCGGCATCGCCCTCGTACCGCGCTATACCTCCAGCGGGGGCCAGCCGGGCCGACTCGTGTTGAAGCCCCTGCGGGGCATCGAATCCCAGCGCCAGATCGTGGCGCTCATGCGCCCCGACCGAGCGGAGCGCCTAGCGGTGCGCACCGTACTTGACGCCCTTCGAGCCCAAGCGTTGCAGGTGCAACAGTCTCACACGGTGAAGTAGGTCGGCTACCTCAGCGTTACTGGTTCTGCGGGAAGCCCAGGTTGATACCGCCGTGGCTTGGGTCGAGCCAACGGCTCGTCACGGCCTTCTCGCGCGTGAAGAAGTTGACCCCGGCGGGGCCGTAAGCCTTGGCGTCACCGAACAGCGAGTTCTTCCAGCCTCCGAAGGAGTGGTACGCGACCGGCACGGGAATGGGCACGTTGATGCCGATCATGCCCACCTGCACCTCGTTCTGAAACCGGCGAGCGGCGCCGCCGTCGTTGGTGAAGATCGCGGTGCCGTTTCCGTACTGGCTGGCGTTGATCAGGTCGAGGCCCTCCTGGTATGTCGCCACGCGCACGATCGACAGCACGGGTCCGAAAATCTCGTCGAGGTAGACGGCGGAGTCGACGCTGACCTTGTCGAACAGGGTCGGGCCGAGCCAGAAACCGTTGGGGTCACCGTCAACTGTGATATCCCGACCGTCGATGACGACGTCAGCTCCGTCATTCTGGGCGATGTCGATGTACCCGGCGACCTTGTCGCGGTGCACCTTCGTGATCAGCGGGCCCATGTCGCAGCCGCGGGTGCCGTCTCCGACCGTGAGGCCCTTGACCCGTTCGGCGATCTTCGCGATGAGGTCGTCGGCGACTGGCTCGACAGCCACGATGACGCTGATGGCCATGCAGCGCTCACCGGCGGATCCGAAACCGGCGTTGACGGCGGCATCCGCTGTGAGGTCGAGATCGGCGTCTGGCAGCACGAGCATGTGGTTCTTCGCGCCGCCGAGGGACTGCACACGTTTGCCGTGCTTGGCCGCCGTCTCGTAGATGTAACGGGCGATGGGCGTCGAGCCGACGAAGGAAATCGCCTGCACGTCGGGGTGCACGAGCAGAGCGTCGACCGCTTCTTTGTCACCGTGCACGACGTTGAGCACTCCCGCGGGCAACCCGGCTTCGGTGAACAGTGCGGCGAGCCAGTTCGCCGCGGATGGGTCTTTCTCGCTCGGCTTGAGCACGACAGTGTTGCCGGCCGCGATGGCGATCGGAAAATACCAGAGCGGCACCATCGCCGGAAAGTTGAACGGGCTGATTATGCCCACGACGCCGAGCGGCTGGCGCAGCGTGTAGACGTCGACGCCGGTCGAGACGTTCTCGGAATACTCGCCCTTGGACAGGTGCGGCATGCCGAGCGCGAATTCGACGACCTCGAGCCCGCGAATGATCTCGCCGAGCGCGTCTGAGGTCACCTTGCCGTGTTCGGCGGTGAGAATGTCGGCCAGGTCACCCTTGCGCGCATTGAGCAGCTCGCGAAAGTTGTACATGATGCTCTGCCGACGGGCCTGGCTCGTATCGCGCCAGGCCGGGTAGGCCGCCTGGGCGACCGCGACGGCGGTATCGAGGTCGCGAGTGCTCGCGAGCAACACGTTCTTGGCGACTGTGCCGGTGGCCGGGTTGAACACCGGCGCGGTGCGCGAAGAGGTACCGACGGCTGCTGCGCCGTTGATGTAGTGCGAAATGGTGGGGACGTCGGTCATGGTTGAGCCTTTCCGTGGATCGGTTAGGAAAGCAGGGCGAGGCTGAGAACCTCGTCATAGATGGCGAGCGCTTCAGCCACCTCGGCATCGGTGACGACGCAGGGCGGCACAACATGGATGCGGTTCTCCACGAGGAACGACAGCAGGCCGCGGCCGAGCAGTTCGCCCTTCACCCGGGTCATGACGGCGGCACTCACCGGCTCTCGGGTCGCCGGGTCAGCCACAAGTTCGAGCGCCCAGAAGACGCCGACACCGCGCACTTCGCCGATAATCGGGTGTTTCGCCTGCAGCGCCTTCAGGCCCGGCTCGAGCACGTCGCGGCCGATGCGGGCGGCGTTCTCGACGATGCCCTCGGCCTCCATCGCGTCGAGCGCGCCGACGATCGACGCCATGGCGAGCGGATGCCCACTGTAGGTGAGCCCGCCGGGAAAGACCGTCTCGTCGAAGGTATCCGCGATGGCATCGGAGATGATCACACCACCGGTGGGTATATAACCGGAGTTGACACCCTTCGCAAAGGTGATCAGGTCGGGCACGACGTCGTACGCTTGAAACGCGAACCAGTGGCCGGTACGGCCGAAGCCGCACATGACCTCGTCGAGGATGAGCATGATGCCGTACTTGTCGCAGAGCGCGCGCACACCGGGCAGGTAACCGGCCGGCGGCATCATGATGCCGGCGGTGCCGGGAATGGACTCGAGCAGAATGGCGGCGATCGAGGCGACGCCCTCGCTCTGGATGACGCGTTCGAGGTGGTGCAGGGCACGCGCGCATTCCTCGGCCTCGCTGGCCGCCCAGAATTCGCTGCGATACAGGAACGGGCCGAAGAAGTGCACGTGGCCGCGCGAATACTCGTTGTGCATGCGGCGCCAGTCGCCGGTGGCGACGATGGCCGCCCCGGTGTTGCCGTGGTACGACTTGTAGAGCGAGAGCACCTTGTCGCGGCCGGTGTGGAGGCGGGCCATGCGTATGGCGTTCTCATTGGCATCCGCTCCGCCGCTGGTGAAGAAGACCTTGTTGAACCCGGCCGGGGCACGGTCGGTGATGCGCCTGGCCGCTTCACCGCGGGTGAGGTTGGCGGTGGACGGCGCGATGGTCGTCAGCAGGGCGGCCTGCTCGGTGATGGCTTTCACGACAGCCGGATGCTGGTGGCCGATATTCACGTTCACCAGCTGACTGGAGAAATCGAGATAGGTTCGTCCGTCGTGATCCCAGACGCGGCAGCCGAGCCCGCCGGCGATGACGAGCGGCTTCAGCGCCGCCTGCGCCGACCAGGAGTGGAAAACGTGCGCGCGGTCGAGTTCGCTGGTGTGCGTATTGAGGCTTTTGGTGCTGGTGTCAGTCACGTATATCGCTGGCTTTCTGTCTTGGTGGTGGAGATGAAGAATGCTATTTTCTGGCCGTAATGGTGTCGGTCAGGCCCGGAATCACGGTCTCGCCGTAGACGCGCATCGTTTCTTCTTTATTGTCGTGCTGCAGGTACCCGGCAAACTGGTCGACACCGAGTTCTTTGAGCGCCTCGAGCTTCTCGATGTGGTTTTTTGCGGTGCCGAGCAGGCAGAACCGGTCGACGATCTCGTCCGGCACGAAAGCGGCGTGCTCATTGCCGGCCTTGCCGTGCTGGTTGTAGTCGTAGCCCTCACGGTCCTTGATGTAGTCGGTGAGCGCCTTCGGCACGGTCGAATCGACGCCATACTTGGCCACGATGTCGGCCACATGGTTGCCGACCATGCCGCCGAACCAGCGGCACTGGTTGCGCATGTGCTCCCAGTCTTCTCCGATGTAGGCGGGGGCGGCAACGCAGAACTTGATCGACAGGGGGTCCCGGCCGGCGTTGGAGGCGGCGGTGCGCACGCTGGCTATCATCCACTCGGCGACATCGAGGTCGGCCATCTGCAGGATGAAGCCGTCGCCGACCTCTCCGGCGAGCTTGAGCGCGAGCGGACCGTAAGCGGCGACCCACACGTCGAGGCTGGAGCCGCGGCTCCACGGAAACTGCACCGTGGCGCCGTTGTATTCGACCGGGCGGGAGTTGGCGAGCTCCCGAATGACGTGGATCGACTCGCGCAGGGTCTTCAGTGTGGTCGGGGTGCCATTGGTGGTGCGCACGGCCGAGTCTCCGCGGCCGATGCCGCAGATGGTGCGGTTTCCGTACATCTCGTTGAGGGTCGCATAGGTCGACGCCGTAACCGTCCAGTCGCGGGTGGCCGGGTTGGTGACCATGGGACCGACGATGATCCTGCTGGTCTCGGCCAGGATACGGCTGTGGATCACATAGGGTTCCTGCCAGAGCAGGTGCGAGTCGAAGGTCCAGACGTGGCTGAAACCGTGTGCCTCGGCCAGTTTGGCCAGTTGCACGGTGCGCGCCGACGGCGGGTTGGTCTGTAACACTGCTCCAAAATCCATGTCATCGCCTCAGATCAGACTGTCACTAGATCAAATACTGGCTCAGGCCGCGCTTGATGAAACGACCGTCGCCCTTGGTGCCGAGGTAGGCGGAATCGTCGATGATGACCTTGCCGCGGGAGATCACGGTGTCGACGTGGCCGTCGATCTCGTAACCCTCCCAGGCGGAATAGTCCATGTTCATGTGGTGTGACTTTCCCACACCGATGGACGTGTGCCCGTTCGGGTCGTAGATCACCACGTCGCCGTCAGCGCCGGGCGCGATGACACCCTTCTGGCCGTACATGCCGAACATGCGCGCCGGGGTGGTTGAGCACACCTCGACCCAGCGTTCGAGCGAGATCTTGCCATCGACGACGCCTTGGTACAGGAGGTCCATGCGGTGTTCGACCGAGCCGATGCCATTGGGAATCTTGGAGAAGTCGGTCAGTCCCAGGTCTTTCTGACCCTGCATGCAAAATGGGCAGTGGTCGGTGGAGACCATCTGGATATCGTTGGTGCGCAGGCTCTGCCACATGTGGTGCTGGTGCCCCTCGGCCTTGGCGCGCAGCGGTGTGGAGCAGACCCACTTGGCTCCCTCGAAACGACCCCACTCGTCGCTCTCGGCAGCCAGGTTGTCCTCGAGCGAGAGGTAGAGGTACTGCGGGCAGGTCTCGCCGAACACGTTCTGACCATTGTCCCTGGCCGACGCGATTTGGGCTACGGCCTGCTTGGCTGAGACGTGCACTATATAAAGGGGTGCCCCGGTGAGGTCGGCGAGCATGATCGCCCGGTGCGTGGCTTCTTCCTCGGCCTGCCAGGGTCGGGTGAGCCCGTGGTAGAGCGGACCCGTATTGCCGGCAGCGACCGCCTGCTGCACGAGCAGGTCGATGACGCTGCCGTTCTCGGCGTGCATCATGATCATGCTGCCGTTCTGGGCGGCCCGCTGCATGGCCTTGACGATCTGGCCATCGTCGCTGAGGAACACGCCCTTGTAGGCCATGAACAGTTTGAAGCTCGAGACGCCCTCGTTCACGAGCTCGTCCATAGCGGTGAGGGAGCTGTCCTGCACGTCGGAGAGAATCTGGTGAAAACCATAGTCGATGGCACACTCGCCGGAGGCCTTCTCTTGCCAGGCGGCGTAGCGCTCAAGCACACTCTCGCCGGCATACTGCACGACGAAATCGACGATGCTCGTGGTGCCGCCCCAGGCGGCGGCGCGTGTGCCGGTTTCAAAGGTGTCGCTGGCCTGGGTGCCGCCGAACGGCATCTCCATGTGGGTGTGGGCGTCGATGCCCCCCGGAATGACGTACTTGCCGCCGGCGTCGATGACGCGGTCGACATTGGCCGCCACATCGAAGCCGAGCAGGTTCGCGCCCGGCGCGAGCACCGCGGCGATTTTCTCACCGTCGATCAGCACATCGGCGAGCCCTCGTCCCGTGGCGTTGACCACGGTGCCATTCTTGATCAAAGTCTTCATAGCATCCGCTCTAATCAATGGCAGCTAGGGCGCGACGAGCGTCTCGTAGGAGTCGGGGCGGCGGTCGCGGTAGAACTGCCAGGAGTTGCGCACCTCACGGATCACGCCGAGGTCGAGGTCGCGCACGACGATCTCCTCGATGTCAGTGGACGCGATCGCGCCCACGTAGTTGCCCGTGGGGTCGACGAAGTAGGAGCTGCCGTAGAACGTCACGGCCTCAGCGCCGAACTCGGCCTCTTCGTTGCCGATGCGATTGTTGGCGCCGATGAAGTACTGGTTGGCCACGGCGGCGGCCGGCTGTTCGAGCTCCCACAGGCGGTTGGACAGGCCGGGCTTGGTGGCCGAGGGGTTGAATACGATCTCGGCGCCGTTCAAGCCGAGTGCGCGCCAGCCCTCGGGAAAGTGGCGGTCGTAGCAGATGTAGACGCCGATCTTGCCGTACTTCGTGTCGAAGACCGGGTAGTCGGTGTTGCCGGGGCGAAAGTAGAACTTTTCCCAGAACTGCGGCAGGTGAGGGATGTGGTGCTTACGGTATTTGCCGAGGTAGGTTCCGTCGGCGTCGATGACCGCTGCGGTGTTGTAGAGCACACCGGGCTGTTCTTCTTCGTATATCGGCACGACGATGACCATCGTGAATTCGGCGGCGAGCTTTTGAAAGCGCTCGACGATAGGGCCCGGCACAGCCTGAGCGTAGTCGTAGTATTTGGCGTCCTGCACGATGCCGAAATAGGGGCCATGAAAGAGTTCCTGAAAGCAGATGACCTGTACACCCTGGGCGGCCGCGGTACGCACGAAACCCTCGTGCTTTTGGATCATGGATTCTTCGTCGCCGGTCCAGGTCGCCTGGGTGATCGCTGTTCGAACGATGTTTCCACTGTCCACACTCATGCTGTGCCCTCCACTTGCTTTCGTTAGTCAAGGGGCAAGACGAACCGCGCTGTTCGTGTTGTTATTCATTGACGTAAACATTTCAAATGTGTTTTTCTGTGTATCGCACGCATTAGTTATCCTGTCGGCCAGGGCACCCGGAGGCAAGGGCAATGCAGGACTTTATCGGCGAGATCGAGCAGCGCTCCCCGCAGGGATTGCCGCGGCCATCGGCCGGCTGATTGCCTCCGGTCGGCTCGCACCGGGCGACCGATTGCCCACCGTTCGAGTGCTGGCCGGCGAGCTCGGCGTGAGCCCCGCCACGGTCAGTCACGCCTGGCAGGCGCTTTCTGCGGTCGGCCTGATCACGTCACGCGGACGCGGCGGCACCTTCGTGCAGGACACCGCGCCCACGTGGCTGCCGGCCGGCTTCGCTGCAGCACTGGAGCTCGGCCCGGCGGTTGTGCTGTTGCAGCCGCGCGCGCAAAACCCCACCGGAGCGTCGATGACGGCGCATCGGGCCGAAGAACTGGCCCGGCTGCTGCGCACGGCTGCGGCGAGCGCAGACACCATCGTGATCGAAGGCGACCATTCCGCCGAAATCAGCATCGCCCCCGACATGAGTCTCGGCTTCTGGCTGCCGGTGCCAAGCGAACGTGACGCCATGGTGCGTCTCACCGCGTCGGGCATTCGCGTGGCCGGTGGCTCGCCTTTTCTGGCGAACACCGGTGGCCCCGAGTTCATTCGAATGACCGGCGGCGCCCTGCCCGACGACATACGACCTGTAGCCGAGGCCCTCTTCGCCGCGGCGCATCCGCGTGATGCCGCTGTGCACCCGGTCGCTGCGCGCTGGTCGTAGCCCTGCCGGGGGCCTAGGGTTGAGGCAGACCACCGGTTTGCTTTGACCGGTTCTGCTGGCCTGGATTTGGGCTGAGGTCCACTACTGCTGTGTCACCAACAGCGTGCCAGTTTGCGCCTGATTTGCCTGGAGCATGGGGCCGCACAGAGTCGAAAGAAACCCCATGCCACGAATTGTCGTGCGCCTCGCCGCGCTGGCCGCCGCATCCCTGTTGCTCAGCGGATGCGCCGCCACGGTCGCCCCCGCCGCCACCAGCACTGACGCGCCGGCAGCCAGCGCGAACTACCCGATCACGGTCGACAATTGCGGCACGAGCGTTACCGTCACGGCCGCCCCCGAACGCATCGTGTCGATCAAATCGTCGGCGACCGAACTGCTACTGGCCCTCGGCGTCGGTGACCGCATCGTGGGTTCAGCCTTTCTCGACGGCCCGCTGCCAGAGTCGCTCGAAACGACAGGCGCCGACCTCAACGTGATCAGCGACTTCCTGCCGGGTCAGGAGGCCGTGCTCGCGCTCAACCCCGACTTCATCTACGGGGGCTGGGAATCCAACTTCGCTGCGGACGGTGCGGGAGAACGTGACGCCCTCACGGCGCTCGGCGTAAGCACCTACGTCTCCCCCGCGGCCTGCAAAGGCGAGCGGATGCCGAACCCCCTCACCTTCGACACCGTGTTCACCGAAATTGAGGAGACCGGCGCAATCTTTGGGGCAGCGCCCGTCGCTGCCGACCTGGTCAACGCCCTGAAGGACGAATTGGCTGCGCTCGAACCGACCTCCACGGACACCTCCGCTCTCTGGTACTCCAGCGGCACCACCACGCCCTACGTCGGCGCCGGCATCGGCTCGCCGGAAATGATCATGCAGGCCGCCGGCCTGAGCAATATCTTCGCTGACGTGAGCGACACCTGGACCTCGGTGGGCTGGGAATCGGTCATCGAGGCCAACCCGAGCGTCATTGTGCTGGTCGACGCCACGTGGAACACGGCCGCCTCGAAGATCGCCCACCTCGAATCGGACCCGGCCACCCAGGTACTCGATGCCGTGAAGAACCAGCGCTACATCATCCTGCCGTTTGCCTCGACCGAGGCCGGTATCCGCAATGTAGAAGCGGCGTCCTCCGCGATCACCCAGCTAGCCGACCTGAACGAGTGATCTGGTCCAGTCGGGAACTGCGGTGACCCGGAGCAGATACCTCGGGTGGCTTCTCGCGGCCACCATCACTTTGATTCTGGGGTGCGGGGTGGCGGTGACCATTGGGCCGGCCGCAGTGTCCTTTGCACAGGTCATGGGCAGCATCGGCGCCCACCTCGGCTTCGCGACGGAACCGGTTCCGATCCTCATCGACTCGATCGTCTGGCAGCTGCGACTGCCGCGCGTTCTCACGGCTGCGCTAGTCGGCGCCGGCCTTGCGCTGAGCGGCGCCGTGATGCAGAGCGTGACGCGCAACCCCCTCGCCGACCCGTACCTGCTCGGGCTTTCGAGCGGGGCATCCGTCGGCGCGGTCTGCGTTGTGATTCTCGGAATCGGCTTTTTTCTGCCGGCGGCGGCTTTTGCCGGCGCTCTACTCGCCCTCGTAGCGACACTGAGCATCGCCAAGGTCGGCGGCACTATCACCCCGGTGCGAGCCGTATTGGCGGGGCTCGCCATCGCGCAGCTCGCCGGCGCCCTGACGTCATTCATCATCTTCTGGGCCGCCAAGGGCGACTCCTACCGCGAGATCCTCAACTGGCTGCTCGGCTCGGTGGCCGGCGCCACCTGGCAGAGCGTTGCGATCGCCGCGACGGCCGTGGCCGTCGTGGGCACGGGCATCCTGCTGTCCGCGACCCGGCTGGACGCCTTTGCCTTCGGTGACACCTCGGCGGCAAGCCTGGGCATCGACGTGAACCGCACCCGCTGGGCGCTGCTCGGATCGGTCGCGCTGCTGACCGGCGCGATGGTGGCCGTCAGCGGGTCGATCGGATTCGTCGGGCTTATTCTGCCCCACCTCGTGCGCGGCGTCAGCGGCCCGGGGCACCGCCGGCTCCTGCCGCTGGTAGCGGTCTGCGGCGCGCTGTTTCTGGTCATCGCCGACACGCTCGCACGCACGGTGTTCGATCCGCGCGAACTTCCGGTGGGCATCATCACCGCGTTCATTGGCGTGCCGGTCTTCATTCTGCTGATCAAGAGAAAGAAGTCGCACCTATGGGCGTAGACCTCGACCAGCTGTCGTTCGCCATCGACGACACCAGAATACTGCGGGACGTCTCGGCGTCACTGCCCACCGGCAGCGTCACCGGTCTGCTCGGGCCGAACGGTGCCGGCAAATCCACCCTGCTGCGGCTGATTGCCGGCATCGACAAAGCGGATACCGGCACCGTCACCCTCGACGGCGCCTCGGTCGGGTCGTTGTCCCGGCGCGAAGCGGCCCGCCGTATCGCGCTGCTCGAACAGAATGCGGCGCCCAGCGTGGAACTGACCGTGCTCGACGTCGTGCTACTCGGCCGCATCCCCCACCGCACCAAGCTGATGGGATCGTTCGGCGGTGACGACGACCGCGCCGTCGCCTTCAGCGCACTCGACGCCGTCGGCGCGGCGCCGTTGGCCGACCGGTACTGGCAGACCCTGAGCGGCGGGCAGCAGCAGCGCGTGCAGATTGCCCGGGCCATGGCGCAGCAGCCGAGCCTGCTGCTGCTCGACGAACCGACCAACCACCTCGACGTCAGCGCCCAACTCGCTCTGCTGGGGCAGGTGCGTGAGCTCGCAGTGACGGCGATCATGGCCCTACACGACCTCAACCTCGCGTCGGCGTACTGCGACCAGCTTCTGCTACTCGATGGCGGCCGGCTCGTAGCAACGGGCACCCCCGACGAGGTGCTCACCCCCGAGATCATCGGCGCCGTCTACGGCGTGGACTGCTTCATTTTGCAACACCCGCGCGGCGGGCACCCAGTCATCGTGTATTCCGCCGCCACGTCGAAAGGCAACTCATGAGGAACGTGACCGTACTGGCCGGCGGCGTCGGCGGTGCGCGCTTCACCCGCGGGCTACTGGCCCACCTCGCCGCAGCCGCCCCCGACGCAGCCGTGACGGTGATCGTGAACACCGGCGACGACATGTGGCTCGACGGGCTGCGTATCTGCCCCGACCTCGATACCGTCATGTACACCCTCGGCGGCGGCATCAATGAGGAACAGGGATGGGGCCGTCCCGAGGAAACCCGGCGGACTTCCTCGGAGATCGCCGCCTACGGCCGGGGCTGGTCGTGGTTCACGCTCGGCGATCTCGACCTCGCCACGCACATCGTGCGTACCGATCTGCTGCGAAATGGGTCGACCCTGAGCGAAGCGACCGCGTTTCTTTGCCAACGCTGGCAGCCCGGAGTGCGGCTGCTGCCGATGAGCGACCAACCCGTCGAGACTCACGTATGCCTCGCTGAGAATGTAGATGAGCACGCAGCCGGTGACTATATTCATTTTGAGGAATGGTGGGTGCGTTACCGGGCGCAGGTGGCCGTAACCGGTTTCAAGCAGCGCGGGCTGGCCGAAGCGGTCGCAGCCCCCGGCGTGCGTGAAGCCATCCGAACGGCCGACCTCATCGTGCTTCCGCCCTCAAACCCGGTCGTGTCGATCGGCACAATTCTGGCCGTGCCCGGCGTTCGCGACGCCCTGCGTTCCACGACCGCCCGAGTGGTCGGGGTATCCCCGATCATCGGCGGCGCGGCCGTGCGCGGTATGGCCGATGCCTGCCTGCGCACGATCGGAGTCGAAACGAGCGCCCTCGGCGTCGGACTGCACTACGGCTCCCGCAATCGAGGTGGGCTGCTCGATGCCTGGCTCGTCGATGAAACGGATGCCGCGGCGCTGCCCGCGCTGGCGGCCGCCGGCATCCGCTCAACTGCTGCGCCACTGTGGATGAGGGACCTGAACGCCACGACCGCGATGGCCGCCGCCGTGCTCGCCCTGTGAACTAGAGCCCTGTGAACTAGAGCCCGGCGAACTAGAGCCCGGCGAGCAGCGCGCTCGTGTGCGGGCCGAACCCGAACGCCCGGGCCACGTCGAGGTCGACGACGGTATCGACATCGTGGCGCAGCGTCGAGGTGGGCGACAGGTCGAGCACAACGTGCCCGGCGGCCTGGTGCGCGGCGCGTGAGCCGATACCGAACTGCGGCGTGAACAAGATGCCAGTACGGGCGAACAGACTCGTCGTTCCCACGCCTTCGGCGTCGGGCACGACGGACCGGGGGTGCAAGGCGGCGAGCGTGAAAGCGTCGTCGAGGTCGGCCGGGCGCAGGGCGGGCAGGTCCCCGGTCAGTACGGCCAGGTGCGCGTCAGGCTGGCTGAGTCGGGCGGCAGCGATGCCCTGCATGATCGCAATATTCAACCGGGCATGCCCTGTTTCGGCTCCCGGCGCCTCGAGCACGATGACCGCGCCGAGCCCGGCGAGCAGCGCGCCCACACGAGCACTCGGGGTCACCACGAACACGCGTTCCACAGCGGATGCTGCCACCAGTGCCGCCACCGTGTCGAGCGCGAACGCATCGGCGAGCGCTGCCCGTTGGGGCCCAGCCCCGAGTCGGCTCTTCGCGTCCGGGCTGCCCTTTATAGGAACGACGATCACCCAGCTCGCCGTGCCGGGTAGTGGCGACGGCCTTCGGTCGACTGCGCCGCGGGTCTGGTCCATAGCAAAACGCTAGCAGCGTCGTGCACACTCGGCGCGCGACAGCCTCAAGGGTCGACTGCATCCATACGTCGACCATCGTCACCCGCGTCGAGGGCAACTTTCCGGGCCGCAGCGTCGAGCTGAACTACCGTTTCACGCTGCACGCCGAGAGCGGCCTGATCGAGGCCCTCACGATCTCGATCTAGGCCCTTCCGGCCGCGAACCCGGCGGCATACCCCTCGGCATACCCCTCGGCATACCCCTCGGCACCGGCCTCCGCCGTGCCGAGACGGAACATGTCGCTGTCGCTCGGGCGCTGCAGTGCTCGAGCGCCAGGAAGCGCCAGGTCACCAACCAGGCGGCCGAGTCCGCGCACCACGGCGACCGGGTTGCCGCTGGTCTTGCCCTTGACCAGGTCGGCAGCGGCAGCGATCTCGTCGGCGACGGCCGCGACGGTGACGTCGAGGCGGCGGCCGGAGGTATCCGCTGTGCCGCGCAGGTCGTCGAGTACCGCGAACCCGGCTGCGCCAATGGCCAGGTCGGTCTGGCCTTCCCGCCAGGGGCGCCCGGCGGTATCGGTCACCAGCACGCCGAGCCGCAGTCCGGTGCGTTCACGGAGGGCCGTGCAGATGATGCGCGCAGATGAATCCGGATCAACCGGCAGGAGCAGCACCACGCCATCGGGCGCGTTGCTGGTGTCGACGCCCGCTGCGGCCATGACCAGGCCCTGGCGGTTTTCGACGATGCGAGTTACCCCGCCGGGGTACGCCCGCGACGCCACGACGCGCACGGTCTCGTCGGTGATCGCCTGCTCCCGGTCGACCGCCGCGACGACGCGACCCTCGGCTTTTGAGACGATTTTGCTGGTGACTGCCACAATGTCGCCGTCGAGCAGGCGCGACTGCGCCGCCTCCGCGATCAGGCCGCCAAGGTCGTCGCCGGCCTCAATCTCGCCGAATCCACCGAGCGTGAACACCTTGAGGCCGAACAGTTCCATAGCGCCCACTTCGGCGGCGGCAGCGTCGGGCTGCGAATCGGGCACCATCTACCGAACGAGCTTCGGCAGAACGGATGCCCCAAAAACGTCGATCCACTGCTTCTGGTTGCGACCCACGTTGTGCAGGTAGATGCGATCGAAGCCGAGATCGACGAACTTTTGGATGTACTTGCGGTGCTCGTCGGGGTCGGCTGAGATGATCATGCGACCCTCGAAGTCTTCCGGGCGCACCAGCTTGGCCATCTGCTCGAACTCGAACGGCGAACGGATGTCGCCCTTCGGAAACTTCATGCCACCGTTGGGCCACTCGTGCAACGCGCTGGTCATGGCCTCTTCGTCGGTCTCGGCCCAGCTCATGTGCAGCTGAAGCACCTTGGGCATGATCGAGGGGTCCTTGCCGGCTTCGCGGGCACCGTCGTCGAACTTGCCGAACAGCATCGAGATCTTCTCCAGCGGGGCACCGACCGTGATGAGGCCGTCGGCGAGCCTACCGGCACGCTTGGCGGTGACCGGGCCGGCGGTGGCGACCAAAATCTCGGGGGCCACCTCGGGCATGGTCCACAGCCGAGTCGACTCGAGCTTGAAGAACTGGCCGGAGTGCTTGACATCCTTGCCCGCGATCGACCCGGCGAACAGCTTCGAGATGATTTCGATTGCCTCGAACATGCGGTTGATGCGCTCGGGGGCTTCCGGCCAGTATCCACCAACGATGTGCTCATTCAGGGCCTCACCGCTGCCGAGACCGAGCCAGTGCCGGCCGGGATACATCGAGGCGAGGGTCGCGGAGGCCTGGGCCACCATGGCCGGGTGCCAGCGAAAAGTCGGGGCGGTCACGCCGGGACCGAAGTCGCCCGTGGTGCGCTCGGCGATCGCGGCGAGGACGCTCCAGACGAAACTCGACTGGCCCTGGGCCGGTACCCACGGTTGAAAGTGATCGGCCGCCATGACGCCGGTGAAACCATGCTCCTCGGCGTACGCCGAGAGCGCGACCGCCTCAGCCGGTGCGAACTGCTCCAACATGGCCGCGTAGCCAATCTGCAACTGCGTCATTGTGCCCTTCCTGCGCCAAAAGATTCTCTATCCATTCGATCGCACCCCATTCAATCGCACCCTGAGGAGAACTGCATTCGATACCGCGGGGCGGCATCCGCTCGGCGCCTTATAGGCTGGAAGCATGCGCATTGCCACCTGGAACGTCAACTCCGTTCGTGCTCGTTC
This sequence comes from Cryobacterium lyxosi, assembly GCF_004403345.1. Lineage (NCBI taxonomy): Bacteria > Bacillati > Actinomycetota > Actinomycetes > Micrococcales > Microbacteriaceae > Cryobacterium > Cryobacterium lyxosi. The sequence continues at coordinate 315,666 of NZ_SOGT01000002.1, read as the reverse complement.
CGGGCGTATCGTCGACTGGCTGGAACGCGAGGACATCGACGTTCTCGCCATGCAGGAGATCAAGTGCAAGCCCGAACAGTTTCCGTTCAAGGTTTTCGAAGACGCCGGCTACGACCTCGCCATTCACGGTCTGAGCCAGTGGAATGGCGTGGCGTTTGCCAGCCGCGAACCGATGACGGATGTCGTCACCGCTTTTCCGAATATGCCCGGCTTCCAAAAAGGTGCCGTCGGTCCAAATCAGCCGCTCGAGGCGCGCGCGCTCGGTGTGACCGTGAATGACCTGCGGCTGTGGAGCCTGTACGTGCCGAACGGGCGCGCTCTCGGCGACCCGCACTACTCATACAAACTGGCCTGGTTGAACGCCCTCGAGGCCCATGCGGCCGAGGAACTCAGCCGGCACCCCGCGCTCGCCCTGGCGATGATGGGCGACTGGAACGTCGCGCCCCGCGACGAAGATATGGGTGACCCGAGCTTCGTGCCCGGCACCTCGACCCACATCTCGCCGGAGGAACGCGCAGCGTTCGACGCTTTCGAGCAGGCCGGCCTGACCGACGTCGTGCGGCCGATCGTGCCGGAGGGTTTCACCTTCTGGGACTACAAGCAGCTGCGGTTTCCGCGCAACGAGGGCATGCGCATCGACTTCATCCTCGGCTCACCAGCCTTTGCCGACCTTGTGACGGATGCCAGCATCCACCGTAACGAACGCAAGGGCGACGCTCCGAGCGACCACGTGCCGGTGCTCGTCGACCTCGACCTCGGCGGCGATGACGACGATCGCCCGATGATTTTCTAAACCCTTCGGCCGGATGCCTGCTACGCCGAGATCTTCTCCGGCGCCCGGTACTTCGGGCGTGCCTGCTCGGCAGCGGCGTCGAATTCGGCGTCGATGTCGGCGTTGGGCTTGTAAGTCGCGAGGGAAACCACGACGGCGACGATCAGGCTGGCAGCAAAGCCCGGCACGATCTCGTACAGGATATCGCCGAGCGGCAGGCTGCCCCAGATGAACACGACGACGGCACCGGTGACCATGGACGCCAGGGCGCCCCAGGTGGACAGCTTCTTCCAGTACAGCGAGAGGAGGACGACCGGTCCGAAGGCAGCACCGAAACCGGCCCAGGCGAAGCCGACCAGGTCAAGAATCGTCGAATTCTGCTGCAGTGCGATGAGTCCGGCAACGACCGCCACGAGCAGTACACCGAGACGTCCGAACGAGACCAACTGCTTCGGGGAGGCCTCCTTGCCGACGATTCGATACAGGTCCTCGACCAGTGCCGAGGATGACACGATCAGCTGTGAGGAGATGGTGCTCATGATGGCGGCCAGCACCGCAGCCAGCACGAGACCGGCGATGAACGGGTGGAACAGGGTCTGCGAGAGCAGCAGGAAGACCGTTTCCGGGTTCGCGAGCGACAGGTCGGGGTTTTGCTGGAAGTACGCGATGCCGATAAGCGCCGTGGCGACAGCACCAAGAGCGGTGAGAATCATCCAGCCGATGCCGATGCGGCGACCGGCCTTGGCATCCTGCGGGGTGCGCATGGCCATGAACCGCACGATGATGTGCGGCTGACCTACGTAGCCGAGACCCCAGGCTGCGGCCGAGATAACGCCCAGCACGGATCCGCCGGCCGTGAGGGAGAGCAGGTTCGGGTCAACTTCGCGGATGGAGTCGAGGGTGGCGGTGATGCCGCCAGTGGCGTTGAGCGCCACCAGCGGAACCGCAATCAGGGCGACGAGCATGAGAAGTCCCTGGGCGACGTCGGTGAGCGTCGCTCCGAGGAAGCCGCCAAACAGCGTGTAGAGCAGGGTGACGCCGGCAACGATCAGCATGCCGGTGAGGAAGGTGGAACCGAAGGACTCCTCGAAAAACACGCCACCGGCCACCATGCCGGACGACACATAGAACGTGAAGAACACCAGGATGATGATGCCGGAGGCGACGCGCAACAGGCGAGACGTGTCCTTCAGCCGGTTTTCGAAGAAGCTCGGAATGGTGATCGAGTTGTTCGATACCTCGGTGTACGAGCGCAGCCGCGGAGCAACGAACTTCCAGTTCAGCCAGGCACCGATGGTGAGGCCGATCGCGATCCAGGCCTCGACGAGGCCGGACACGTAGATGGCTCCGGGAAGTCCGAGCAGCAGCCAGCCGGACATATCGGAAGCGCCAGCACTCAGCGCAGCGGTACCGGGTTTGAGGCCTCGGCCGGCGAGCATATAGTCGTCAAGATCTTTGGTCTGTCGAAAAGCGAAATACCCGATGGCCACCATGCCAGCGAGATAGAGAACGATCGCGATTATCTGAAATGTTTGATCCGTCAATGGGATTCCTTTGTTGGGATGCCCGACGTACAGGACGTGATTGCCCGGAGTACGGGCAGGCTAAAGGGGTCAGTCTCACAGAAATCCGGGCTTTTTACCATTTCCTTCTCTCCATTTGTCCACCCAAACCGGCATGAAGGCGGACTTCACCGACCGAAAGACGACTCATGCGTGCTGCAGCCTTGATCGACGCCGACCCGACCGACGCCGCCGATTTGGTGGGCATTGATTCGCTGCTGACTGCGACCGAGATTGCGCTCAGACCACGCGAAAGGTGAGGTCACCGACCCCGTCGATGCCTGCGGTGACAGTGCTTCCCGGCTCAATTCGGCCGACACCGGCGGGAGTGCCGGTAAAGATGAGATCACCGGGCCGCAGGGTGACAAACCGCGATAGGGCGGCGATCACGTCGGGCACGGGCCAGATCTGGTCGGCAAGGTCGCCGTCCTGGTGGGCCTCGCCGTCGACGTGGAGCCAGATGCGTGCCGAAGCGGGATGGCCGATAGCGCTGGCGGCAACGAGCGGCGTGCAGGGTCCTGAGAAATCGAAGCCCTTGGCGAGATCCCACGGGCGACGCAGTGCCTTGGCGGCATCCTGCAGGTCGCGCCGGGTGAGGTCGACGCCGGCGCCGTAGCCGACGACGTGGGTGAGGGCATCCGCTCTGACGATATCCGCGCCGCCGACGCCGATCGCGACCACGAGTTCCATCTCGTAGTGCAGGTTGTCGGTCTCTGACGGAAAAGGAACCGTGTGCGGAGCGACACCGTACGCGGGAACGCCCTCGTCGACGGCGAACACGGCGTCGGCCGGCTTGGCGAAGAAGAACGGCGCTTCGCGCTCAGGGTCATTGCCCATCTCCCGGGCATGTTCGGCATAGTTGCGGCCGACGCAGTACACCCGGTGCACATAGAAACGCTCAGCCGAGCCAACGATCGGCAAGCTCGTGGGTTCGGGTGCCATGAACGGGCCAGAAGTAGACATGCGGTCCTTTCGGGACTCAGGCGAGCAGAGCCGCGATCACGAGCAAAGCGGGCATCGATAGAATCGTGGTGAGTAAAACGGTGTCTCGGGTGACGACAATGGCTCGATCGTAACGCGAGGCGAAGTTGAAGATGTTCTGCGCGGTCGGTAACGCCGACACGGCGACTACGGCGAACAGTTCGGCGCCATCAAGGTCGAAGATGAAGTGTCCGAACAGAAACGCGATGGTCGGCATCAGTACGACCTTGATCAGGGTGGCTGCCACGACCTGTTTGCGCCCGGTTCCGGCCTTCAGCAGTCGTTGGCCGTGCAGCGACATGCCAAACGACAGCAGCACCAGGGGAATGGCGGCTCCGCCGATCAGTTCGAACGGTGCGAGTATCGGGGCTGGAACCGTGATCCCGAAGGCCGCCACGAGTACGCCGGCTAGCGAGCCGAGAATCATCGGGTTTCGAAACGGCTGCGTCACGATCGACACGAACGAGGCCCGTCCCCTGGTGGCCATGTCGAGCACGGCCAGGATGGCAGGTGCCAGGATCACTAGCTGCAGCAGCAGCACGGGAGCCACATACTGGGCGCTGCCGAGCACGTAGATGGCCACGGGCAGACCGATGTTGTTGGCGTTGACGTAGGTCGCGCTCGACGCACCGAGCACAGTCTCGGCCAGCGGCGTTCGAAAGAACAGCCGCGCGAGGACGAGGTAGATGAATACCCCGACCACGATGGTACAGACGATGGCGACTAGAAATTCAGAGAAGAGCACCGACACGTCCGCGTGGGAGAGCACGGTGAACAGCAGCGAGGGAGTTGCGACGAAGAAGGCCATCCGGTTGAGTATTCGGCCTGCGCCCGCCCCGACAATACCGAACCGCTCAACAAAGTACCCGATCAGGATCACAAACCCGATAATCGAAGAACCGATCAAAACACCGCCCATTCTGACGAGCCTAAGGCTTGCCCGAGCAGTAACCGGCGCGGCCCTTTCGGCCGCGCGATCGACGTTGCTACGCTCAACGCATGCCCCGACTCGACGTTTCTGGCGCTTCCCTCTACTACGAGACCCACGGAGACCCCGACTCGCCAGCCCTGCTCCTGTTCCACGCGGGCATCGCAACCCTGCGCATGTGGGACCCGCAGGTCGCTGCCCTCTCGGCCCACCACTACGTCATCCGCTTCGATACCCGTGGTTTTGGCCAGACGACGACCGAGAATGTCGAGTTCTCCAACCGAGCGGATGCCACGGCATTGCTCGATCATCTCGGCGTAGCTCGGGCTACCCTGATCGGGTGCTCGCGCGGAGGCACGATTGCGATCGATCTTGCCGTGGAAAGCCCCGAGCGCGTCGCGGGCCTGGTCACGATCGGGTCAGGACCCAGCGGATTTCCCGATGTGGAGCTCACCGAACGTGAAGACGCCCTGTTCGACAAGCTGGATGTGGCCTTCGCCGGCCGTCAATGGCCGCGGCTGGCGCGGCTCGAAGTTGCACTGTGGGCGGTCGGGCCGACACGCAAGGCGGCCGACGTCGACCCCGCTTTTCTGGCCCTCGCGCAGGAGCTCAATCTGCGCAACGTCATCCACGCCACGGAAGCGCCGATCCCGATTCCGCTTGAGCCAGCCGCGCTGGACCGGGTCAGTGACATCGACGTTCCGGCGCTGGTGACCGTGGGTGAGCTCGACGTCACGTCGTCGCTAGCTCACTATGAATTTTTGTTGGAAATGCTGCCGCAGGCCAGCGGCTGCACATTCCGCGACACCGCTCACCTGCCGAGCGTCGAGCATCCGCTGGAATTCCAGCGCGTGCTGGTCAGCTGGCTCGCGACCAACAGCCTCTGATCCTTCCGTCTCCTCCCCCGCCCTACCCTGCGGCAATTGTCCACACCCTGCGGCGGGGTCTGCCCAGGTTTTCTGTGCCCGGTACCCTGTGGGCAGAGTGACCGACCGCGGGGAGATCGATGTCAGAGCACGAGCCAGTCCAGAGCGGAGAATTCTACCTCCGGCATGCCGGTCGCATTATTTGGCCGCGCAATGCCAGGGACCTTATCGACTCGGCGCTGTGCCCGGCTTGCCACACACCGCTGAGGTCGCCGGCCTGTTCCAGTTGCCGACTCGACCTGCAGCACGGGGCCGCAGCCGAATTATTGGTTAGTTCAGCGGATGCCGCAGCAGCGCTGCAGCGTCGCGCCGAGCTGATCGGGCGCATCCGCTACGAAACGAAGACCGGCCGGGTCGCCGTACCCCGTGCTCTCAGTACATATTCGGTCACTGCTGATTCGCGCTCCCTCAATTCAGCCGCCACGACGTTGACGTCACCGGTTCTGCCGGTTCTGCCGGTTCTGCCGACAAAGCCGCGGCGTTCCAACGTGCAGGTCGTACTTCTCTCCATCGGTGTGCTCTTGGTCTCGGTTGCTGCGATCTTCTTTCTCACCGTTGCGTGGATCGTCGCCGGGTTGGGATTCCGCTTTGTTGTCGTCGCGCTGCTGACCGTGGCGGCTCTCGTGGTCGCCGCCCGGATGCGTCGTTCGCGGCTGACATCCACCGCCGAGGGAATCGGAAGCTTCGCAGTGGTACTCGTGCTTCTCGACGTCTGGGGCATGCGGCAGAACAACCTCTTCGGTCTCGCCGCCGGAGATGGGGCGCTCTACTGGGGAGTCGCCCTGATAGTGTGCGCGACGCTCTTTCTCGGCTGGCACGCCCGATCAAACCTGCGCGTGGGCAGTATCGCCGGTTTCGTCGTCGTGGTTCCCGGTGTCGGGCTCTTCGCGGCCGGTCTCTTGCAGGGCCAGAACACGCTCACTCGCGTTTTCGTCGGCTTTCTCGGTGCCGCCATCGCAGCCCTGCTGCATCGTGCAACGTTGTCCCGGCCCGCGGATGGGCGCCGCTCGCCGGCCTTCGATCGATTCCCCGAGCGGATACTGCTGCTCGCGCTGGGCGCGCTGGCCCTGGTCACGGCGGCCGTCGTCGCGGTCTTTGTAGAGTCCAACAGCCTGATCGCGCCGGTCTGGTCCCTCGGCGCGGTCGCGCTTGTTGCCACGGCCCACGCCGTACTCGTACTGAGGACGCCGCGGTCCGCGCTGATCGTCGAGAGCGTCGACGTGGCGCAGCCGGCCCGGCTCATGGGGGAATACCGAGCTTTCGCCTATCTGGCGGCGTCTCTGGCCGCGTTCGCGGCGGCTGGCATCGCGCCGGTCGTTGCCGGTCGCTCCGACAGTCTGCCGTTTTCACTCACCGTGCCCCTCCTCGTCGCCACCGCTTTGGCCGTGGCACTCGAACTGTTCGCACGTCACCTTGCTGCGTCCTCAGCCGCACGCATGGCCGGGTTGGTGGCAGCCGTTTCGGCCGGCACGGTCGCGGCCATTCTGCTGCTTCTCACTGCCGGGTATGCTGCCTGGCCACTCATCCAGGCCATAGCAAGCGGGCTACGCGGCCATGAGGTCGTCCTTGACCTTGCCAACGCCGACAACGTCTGGGCAGTGCTCGCGCTGGGCGGGGTCGGCGCAATACTGCTCATCGGCTGGGCCCTGGGCGGTTTGCTGCGCGCCCGGCGCCAGATCGTGACCGCGCTCGTACTGGCCGACGTCATTCTCGCTGTGCCGCTCTCCCCCTCCATCGGGGTTATCGTCGCGCTCTACCTGCTGCTGGGCGCCGGCGCACTCATCAGCCTGCTCCTCGCTCGATCACCTGAGCCAACTTCAGTGCCGCCCACAGTCAATGACGCCGGTCGGTTCTCGCTCGGCTTTCTGGCACCGGCCACCATCGTGTTTCTGGTCGTCGGCGAGACGTTGGGCTATGTCATCAGTTGGGCACACCCCACAACCTGGTGGTTCGGCACGGTCTCGCTCGTAGTCGCGCTCTGGTTTGCCCGCCTGTTGGTCACGCACAGGGCTACAAACCCCGCGCTCACCAGCCCAGCACTCGCGAGTGCCGCCCACGCTCACGCCCGCGGAGCTCTGTTGGCCACGGCGATCGTGATCACCTTGGTCGGGGTTGGTCACGTTCCGCTGGCCCTCGCGCCGGAACAGCAGTGGTTTGACGCGATCAATCTGGCCAACGTCACGGCAGCCATCGCCCTCGCAACGGCCCTCCTGCACCTGCTCGTCGCTGCGGTCGCGCTTCGGCCAACGGCGCTCTCTCTTCTCGATCGGCGCTGGGCATTCTTCACCCTCCTCGTTCCGAGCGTGGTTGTCTTCGTCCTTCCGATTCGAATGTGGTCGCTTGCCGCCGGCGAATCCCTGCTGCAACCCGAACCACTCGGATCCATCCTGCGCGCCAGTATCCTGGTCGCCGCGTGCGCTTCGTGGGTCTTTCTGCGCGCCAACCATGGCGGGCTGCACTTGGAACGTACAATCGCGGCCATCGCCTTGGCCCCGGCGGTGTACTTACTGACACGCGAGGTTCTATTCATACCGGCTGCCGTCACCTCCGTTTTCATACTCGCCGCACCGGCTGTCGCCCTCGTAGTCTGCTCACTCGCGCTGTTGCGCGGTCCAAACCGTGACGGCGGTGCTGGCCGCGTCACGGCCAGCGCCGCTGCCATCGGTGCGACGGGCACACTGGCTGTGGATTCGACGGCCCGTCGCGACCGGATTGCCCTCGAAATCGGCTCCGCGATTGTGCTCGTGCCTGCCGTGTTCGCCGCTGTAGGTACGGTAGTCACGTTCCGTTCCCTCGGCTGGCTCGTGATCGTGCTCGCCGGCATTGTGGCGCTCATCATGGCGATCGCGGCCGACGGGCTGTTCGGCTCCCGGTCCAATCGCCGCCACTTCGGCTGGCTTGCCCTGTTGCTCGGCACGGCCGGCCTCTGGCTGGGCCTCGATCAGGCAGGTATCGTGGCACTCGAACCGTATGTGCTGCCAGTCGCAGGTATCGTGCTCACCACGGCCGCGCTGATTCGCCGCTATGGCATAACCGATCGCTTGAGCGAAGCAAGTCCGGTGGCCGGCGTGCTGACTTTCGCCGCGCTACTCATTGCTCTGGTACCGCTCGCCGTGTCGTCCGAGTCGGGGTCGCTGGCGCGCCCCATCGTGCTGGCCCTCGTATCTGTGACCCTCATGATCGGCGCCGCACTGGTGCGATGGGCTCCGCCGTCGTCAACGTATCTGGCTGCGGCCGGTCTGGCCGGCGCGATATCTCTCGTCGTCACAGCCTTTGCACAGACGCAGCGCCTGGTCGGGGCGCCCGGCGCCCCCGATGGGCGACTCGAGCTCTGGCTGGTACTTCCCACCATGGCGGCGATCATGACCGCGGTATTGCTGGTTCGCCAAACGGATGCTGAAACCACGGCACTTCGACACGGCACGGGCATCGCGCTTGTGCTGGTGTGGGCATCCGTTCTGACCTGGGTCGAACTCACCGTTGTCAGCGCCCCCGCAGATGCCGGGCTGTCAACACCCCGGGCCGTTCTGCTCGTGCTTGCTCTCTCTGCGGTGCATGTGATCGCCCTCGCGCAGCCCCGAGCGCCGTTAGGGGCAATCACCGCCTGGATCGTACTCGGGCTGGCCGGCTTGGCCGCTATCACGGTAGCCAGCTCTGGCAAGGTCGACCCGTTTGAACTCGTCACCGTACCGGTAGCGTTGGCGCTGATCGGATCGGGCTGGCTGCGCCTGCACAGCAATCCACGAGCGCGCAGTTGGCCCTGGTTTGGTCCGGGACTGTCTTTGCTGCTGGTGCCGTCGCTGCTGCTCGATCTCACGTACAACGACCTGTGGCGCATCGTCAGCCTCGGAATTGCAGCGATCATTGTGCTTGTGATCGGTAGCTCGAGGCGACTGCAAGCGCCGTTCGTAATCGGTGCTGTCGTGCTGCTCATCCACGGTGTCGCCCAGCTCTGGCCGTGGATCGCCCTCGCCTACAGTGTGATTCCGTGGTTCCTCTGGCTCGGTGGTGGCGGTCTTCTGCTTATCGTGCTCGCTGCACGCTACGAACAGCGCATCGCGAACCTCAAGTCGGTTGCCCTGCGCATCAGTGCGCTGCGGTAGACGGGCAGTGCTGCGCCGGGCAGGACAGTGCGGTGCAGGGCAGTGCTGCGCTGTTCCGGGCGGTGCTGTTGTGCTGCGCCCTGCCAGGTCGTGCCCTTCGGTGTGGTGTGGTGCCGCACGGTGCCGAGCGATTGCGCCCAGCACGTGGTTCACGATCGGACCGGTCTTCCAAACGGGCGGGGGCTACGAGCCCCGCACCTAGAACGGCTGCGGGTCGGGGTCGACTATGTCCCAAGCAGAGGCCGTCGAGTCGGGCGAGGTAGAACCGGGCGGGGTAGAACCGGGCGGGGTAGAACCGGGCGGAGTCGGGTCGAGTGTGGTCGGGTTAGCGGTGGTCGGGTCGGCGGTGGACCCAGGTCGCGGTGGTGATGTGTCGGTCTGTTGTCGCGGTGGACTGATGCGGGTGGCGGGATCGGTGGCGTAGTGCTTGCCCGCCGGACTGGTCCAATTCAGGGTGCCGTCGGGGTCGGCGATGACGGTCCACGCCGAGTAGTGCTTGAGGTTGTGGTGGGCGGGAGAGAGGAAGTGCAGGTTGGTGGCGGTGGTGGGCCCGCCGAATTGTTTGTCGCGGGTGTGGTCGAGGTCGCTATGCCCGGCGGAGCGGTTGCAGCCAGGGAACCGGCACGTCCCATCACGCAGGCGCAGGTATTTCTTCAGGCTTGCTGGCACTCGGAACGGTTCTGCGCTGACGTCGAGCACGATGCCGGTGTGCGGATGCGTGAGGATGCGCAGAAAACTCGTCGCGGTTCCCGCCAGCCGGCGGGCGGTCTCCGGTTCGATCGGCCCGTACCCTTCGAGCTCCCCCGGCTCCTCGCTCTTCCCCATCAGTGTGAGAACCGGCACAGTGATGTTGACGTTGGCCGTCAGGCCGGCGCCGAGACCGGTGCTGGTGACGCCTTGGGCGAGCAGGTCGACGGCGACATCGGCGCGGAGTTGACTGAGCGTGCGGGGCTCGTCGGGGCCCTGCAGACTGATGGCGACGTCGGTGACGCGGGTATAGATGCCGTGGAGGTCCTCACCGGCGGCGCGCAGCCAGAGCGTGGCCATGCCGTCTTTGTCCGGAAAAAACATGACTTTGCGGTCGGCCAGGCACTTGGTACGGCGAACGGTGATGCTGTCGGGGTGGAATCGTTCACGCAGTTTTCGGGCCTTACCGTCGAACTGTGCCGGAGTGAGCGTGCAGGCGTGCGGCAGTAACACCGCCTCCAGCTCGGTCCGGGCGGGCGGGGGCACGGAGTCGAGTTGGTCGAGCACCCGCCGCGCATGACGCAGGGAGATCTTCCCCGCGCGAAGCGCAGCAAGGGTCTGCGGACGCGATTCGACCAACACGCGGCTCTCGTGCAGAAGACCGGACGCGGTGCCGGACGGGATGCGCAGCGCACACGCCATCTCCGCGACCAAACCCTGCTGGGCGGCGAAGGTGGCATCCCAGTCGTGTTCGTGTTGCAGCCCAGCCTGCGGTCGGCCGGTCTCGGCGGTGTTGGTGGTGTAATCCCACGCCTCGGTTAGAACCTCGGCCTTGCTCGCTTGCGCCCAGGCAATGACCCTCTCGAGATAAAGCACCCGGTCGACGAACTGCGCCTGCCGGCGCTGGAACGGGTTCACGTCACTGGGCAAGTCCTGCGCGGGCAAGTCCTGCGCGGGCGGGTCAGCGCGAAGCTGACGAGCGTTGTACTCGGCGAAGAGAAACTCCTCGCGGAGGTTCTCGTCGAACAGGTGCTCGGGCGGGACGGCGGCGAACACTTCAGCCAGGTCGAGGTCGGCTGGGATGGTCGGACCGTCGGCGAGCTGCAAGTCCTGCCGGATTTTTACCGCAACGGTCGCGGCAGATTGTGCCTCGACTTCGTCTTCGGCCTGCCACTCGGACAGGCACTGCAGCCGAAACGCGTCAAAGAATGCGCGGTCTTCTACCGAGAACGACCACTCGGCGAATTCTCCCTCGGACACGCCGTCGAAGTCGGAATCGCCGTCGAAGTCGGAATCGGAATCGGAATCGACTGAGCCCGCTTGGGGGGTCTCGCCGCTCTGGCTCATGCTTGAATTCTACCAAAATCAAGGCTGTCAGTCGAGGAAATCTCAGTGTATTTTAGATTTCGATACGAAGTTATATTCGGGACATTATTCGCGTTTTGAGACCGTTTCGCCTTCGTTGACGGAGTCTCGACCGGCGGCGGCAACCGCAGGCCGACTCGCGCAGGCCGACTCGCGCAGGCCGACGGCGCAGGCCAACGGCGGTCAACCCAGAATCCCCATTTGTTTCGGCTTGCGTCAACGCTGAAGTGACGCCGCACGATGGTTTGGCGACGAACAAATCGGTTCGGCACCGGTGCTGGTCTACCTCGAGCCTGTCACCCTCACCGAAACTGGGCAGCTACCCGCGACCGACCCAGCGGTCCATTGACCGGTAGACACCGAAAACGCGACCAGCCACGGCGTCCCAGGCGGCCAATGGCAGTACGCCGCGAAGCACCTTCGACAGGTTCACCGTCCACGGCAACAGCAGTTGCGGCTTGCCGGCCAGCATCGCCCGCCAGACCCGATCAACGACGTATTCCGGCGTCATCAGCGGGGTGAGCAGCGGCCCGCTGGCCCCCGTGAACATGCCGGTGTCGATGTAGCTCGGGCAGACCGTGGTCACCTTGACATAGCCGTGCCCCTGCTGCACCAGTTCGAGCCGCAGCGAATCGCTCCAGCCGATCATGGCCGCTTTCGAGGCGGCATAGACACTCATCCGCGGGGTGCTGAGGGTGCCGGCGGCCGACGCGATGTTCACGATGCGTGACTCACGCCATCCGCTCGCAATCATCGCCGGCAGAAACTCGCGAGCGATGTACATGGGCGCAAGCGCATTGATCTGCATGGTCGGGCGGGTGTCTGCACCGTTGTCGTGCTCCCAGAAATACTTGCCACGCACGATGCCGGCGTTGTTGATGACCACGTCGGGGTCGCCGATCTCCGTACGCACCCGCTGAGCGGTCTGCGCGATGGCGCCGAGGTCGGCGATATCGACGACGTAGGGGGCGACCCGCGTGCGTCCGTGGGAACGTTCAGTCAGGATGGCGGTGGTCGCGGCGAGCGCGGAACCGTCGCGGTCCCACAGGATGACGGTTTTCGCCCCCTCGGCGACGCAGCGTTCGGCATACAAGCGGCCCATTCCCCTGGCAGCTCCGGTAATCAGCACGCGGGCTCCGGCTACGGTTCGACTCATACCTCCATCATGCCGCCTGCGCCTTCTCTTGCGGGACTACGCTCGGGCTAGCAGCAGAATCGGGGAGGTGCCGATGGACTTTCATACCCTCGCGATCATCTCCGTGATCGCACTGCTCGGGCCGCTGCTGGCGACACCGCGCCGGTGGAACATTCCCGTCGTGATCGGTCAGCTCGGCGCCGGTGTGATCGTCGGCCGCACCGGTTTCGGCTTTGTCGACGCAAGCGACCCCACACTGACCCTTCTAGCGGATATCGGCTTCGCGTTGATCATGTTCGTGGCCGGCACGCACGTGCCTGTTCGCTCCGGCGCAATTCGCGCAGCACTGGCGACCGGCCTGGTGCGGGCAATTCTGGTGACCCTCTCGGCGATCGCCCTCGGCGTGGCCATCGCGTTGATCTTTGGCACAAATCATGCACTCTTATATATAGTCTTGATCGCCTCCTCGTCGGCCGCGCTCGTGCTGCCTCTTATTCATTCGCTGGGTTTGCGTGGCCGATCGGTGCTCGAGCTCACCGCGCAGGTCGCGATCGCCGATATTGCTGCGATCGTGGCGCTGCCGCTGGCCATTGACCCGCCGAATGCCGGCCGCGCCGCGCTCGGGGCCGCGCTCGTGGCGCTGCTGGCCGTCGCGCTCTACGTTGTGCTGGCCTGGTTGGAACGAAACGGCTACCGCCTGCGACTGCACACGTTGTCGGCGAACCGCAAATTCGCCCTCGAGCTGCGCATCCAGCTGGCCATTCTGTTCGCCCTGTCAGCGGTCGCCGTGTTCAGCCACGTTTCGGTCATGCTCGCCGGGTTCGCTTTCGGCCTCGCCGTCGCGGCCGTCGGCGAACCGCGCCGCCTCGCCCGGCAGCTCTTCGCCCTCGCCGACGGATTCTTCGGACCCCTCTTCTTCGTCTGGTTAGGCGCCTCCCTCGCCCTGGGCGACCTCGCCGACCACCCGCAGATGATCGCGCTCGGTCTCGTGCTCGGCGTCGCCACCCTGCTCACCCACGCGACCACGCGCGTGCTGGGCCTCCCGCTGTCGTTTGGAATGCTCTCAGCCGCCCAGCTCGGCATTCCGATCGCGGCCGCGACCATCGGCACCAAGCTGCAGGTGCTCGCCCCCGGGGAGGCAGCGGCCCTGCTCCTCGGAGCGCTCGTGACCATCGCGGTGACCGCGGTGGCGAGCGGACGGGCCAAGCCGCGCGCAGCATCCGTTGCGCCGGCCTGACCTGCCCAGCCGCGCGCGGCATCCGTTTCTGGGCCGACGGGCGGCTAGAGGAACATCAGCACGATGCCGGCCACACCGGCGAGAACGCCAATGCCCAGCAGTACCAGGCCGATCAGGCGCAGTCCCTTGCCATCGAGGTCGGGGTCGTGCGTGCGGCACTTCTCCGGCCGGCGATCGCGAAACCAGACGCGCACGTCATCGCCCGCCACCAGATGCTGCGTCTCGTGGGTGTCGGCCGGGCACTCGTGCACATCGCCGTCGTTATCAAACCAGCGGATGACCGTGGCGGGCCCCGATGCGGCCGTACTCGATGCGGCCGTACTCGATGCGGCAATCACGGCGGTCGAGCGAGTCCAGCGGCCGCTGATGCCGCGCACGGACAGGCCGACCATATAAAGGAGCGCTCCGATGATGAGGCCGACGAAAGTGAGGATCTCGCTCATAATACCGGCGAAGTCGAGAGCGTGCACTGCCACCGCCGTCCGTTGTCTATCGTCTGCTCGCGGCGCTTACCCCGATGGCTAAAGCGTATCGTTTAGCTTCGCACCGACGGGCCTCTAGGCTGAATCCATGCGATTTGGACTCTTTGTACCTCAGGGCTGGCGACACGATCTGGTCGGAATCGAACCGGCCGCGCAGTGGGCGACAATGAGTGGCCTAGCCGCCCACGCTGATGCCGGTGCGTGGGAATCGATCTGGGTCTATGACCACTTTCACACCGTTCCGGTGCCGAGCGAGCAGGCCACCCACGAGGCTTGGTCGCTCATGTCCGCTTTCGCGGCGACGACGAAACGGGTGCGCCTCGGACAGATGTGCACCTGTATGAGCTACCGCAACCCGGGATACCTGGCGAAGGTCGCCACAACCGCCGACATCATCTCGGGCGGACGCGTCGAAATGGGCATCGGCGCCGGTTGGTACGAGCACGAGTGGCGAGCCTATGGCTATGGTTATCCCCGTGCCGGCGAGCGCCTGGCCCGCCTTGACGAGGGCGTGCAAATCATGAAACAGGCCTGGACCACGGGCACAGCCACCCTCGACGGTGCGCACTACCAGATGGACGGCGCCATCTTTCAGCCGCTCCCACTGCAAGAGGGCGGCATTCCCATCTGGATCGCCGGCGGCGGCGAAAAGGTCACCCTGCGCATTGCCGCGCAGTACGCCGACTACACCAACTTTGACGGCTCGCCCGAGGGCTTCTCACACAAAAGCGCGCTGTTGGCCGAGCACTGCTCGGCCCAGGGCACCGACTTCGATCGCATCGTTCGCTCGGCGAACTACAACACGGTGATCGGTGCGACCGAGGCCGAGGTTGCCGAGCGACTCGAGGCGATTGAGGCCCGGGTGACCCCTTATCTCGGGGCTGAGGGGGCCGCCGCGTTCATGGCCGAGTATCGTGACGGTGACGCACAGGGTGTTGGCACTCCGGAACAGATCGTCGAGCGCCTGACCGCGATGAAGAAGCGCGGCCTCGGTTACGCGATCCACTACTTTCCAGAAGCCGCCTACGACCGGTCGGGGATTGAATTGTTCGAGCGGGAGGTCATGCCCGCCCTGAGTTAGCGGGTCACCAGGAGTTGGGCGAGTCCCGCCTCGAGCCGGTCGTAGCCTCTGCCCCACGCCCAGTCCCAAAAAGATCGAGTGACGCGAGAAGACAGCCCCGGGCATCCGCTCGGCACGAGGCGTTCTGACAGACTGGACGAAATGATGCTCACCGACAACGATGTCCCGGCCTGGTGGCGTCGCCTCGGCCTGCCCGGACTAATCGACCTGCACACCCACTTTTTACCCGAACGGATGCTGCGGCGCGTGTGGGCCCACTTCGACGAGATCAAACCGTTGATCGGTCACGAGTGGCCGATCCAGTACCGAGACGATCAACAGTCGCGGCTGGCGACGATGCGCCGGCTGGGCGTGCGCCGATTCACCGCGCTGTCCTATGCGCATCGACCGGGCATGGCGGCTTCCCTGACCGATTTCTCGCTCGGTCTGGCCGCCGAAAACGCCGATTGCGTGCCGAGTGCCACGTTTTACCCGGAAGAGGGCGTGCTCGAGCAGGTTCAATCCGCCCTCGACCGCGGCGCTCGGGTATTCAAGATTCACGCGCAGATCGGCGCATTCGACCTGCGCGAACCCCTGCTCGATCCGGTCTGGGGGTTGCTCGCAGACGCCGGGATTCCGGTCGTGATCCATGTCGGCAGCGGGCCGGTGTCGCGGCCGGGGATCACCGGGCCGGACAAGCTTGCGGGGGTGTTGGCGCGGCATCCCCTGTTGACGGCCGTCGTCGCCCATCTCGGCGCCCCGGAATATGGGGAGTTTCTCGATCTCGCCGAACGCTATCCGTGGGTGCACCTCGACACCACAATGGCATTCACCGACTTTTTCGAGCGGCTCGCGCCGTTCGACCCCGCGCTGCTGTCACGGCTGGCCGACTTGCCCGACCGGGTAGTGCTGGGCACCGACTTTCCCAACATTCCGTACCCGTACGCGCACCAGCTGGAGTCGCTCGAACGCCTGCGTGACCGGGAACCGCGCCTCGACGACGACTGGCTGCGCGCCGTCTGCTGGTACAACGGGCTACGGCTGATCGGCGAGTAGGGCGCCGCGCACCTCGGTCAGGCCGCGGTCACTGCGGTCACCAACGCGGGGGCGACCAGCCCGGCGTGCGACGCGGAGCGAAGGATACGGTTTGGTCCGACTGCTTCACCGTGGAGCAGGACCAAGCCGTATTTGGGCATCTTCGGGCAATACTGCCGGTACCGGCTATATGATCCACCTTGTTGCTATGCCGAACATTGACCATCTAGTCACTATGCCGAATCCGAGGACGACCGTGACACCGGCCATCGATCTCTCCCGCCGCGCCGTTATTTTGATCGGAAGCGCGGGTACCGCTGCTGCGCTTGCCGGTTGCTCGACCGACGCATCCGCCGGAGTGGATGCTGGCAGCCAGACGCCGACGCCCGCGGGCGGGAGTGCGCCCCAAGAGGTCGCCAAACTTGCCGACATCCCGGTCGGAGGCTCCATTTCAGCCACCCTGGACGGGAAACCGATCCTGGTTTCCCAGCCGAAAGAGGGCAGCGTCATTGCCTTTAGCGCCATCTGCACGCACCAGGGCTGTGTCGTCAAACCCGGCAACGGTGAATTCGATTGCCCATGCCATCAGTCACGCTTCAACACGGCCACCGGCGAGGTGCTCGATGGCCCCGCGCCCTCGCCACTGGAAAAGATTCCAGTGCACGTCACCAGCGGCGTCGTGCTCTCCGGTTCCTGAACGGCCGAGAGGCCACCCGAGCGGCCATCCGAGCGTGGGCATCCACTCAGTGCGAACGCAATGAGAAACGCCGTGACCATTCTGGTGGCGTTGTTCATCTCAGGTTCCCGGGGCAAACCCCGGCCGGTGCACCGACGGATACGAATTCATGGCGGTGGTGACCACGACCGGATAGTCCGAGCTGACCGGGTCGTTGTTTGGCCAGTCGCCCACCGGGAACTGCACCATCATGTCGTGATCTTCATGCACCTAGTTGTGGCAGTGCACCATGTACCGCCCGCCAGTGCGCACCGGTGTCGAACTGCATCCGCACAGTGATGAATTCGTTCTCTCCCGCCTAGAAGACGTCTTTCGGCCCGCCCTCCCAAGAGAACGGCTTGCCGCCGTTGGTGTTTCGGCCGATGATCTTGCCGTCGATAGGGTGAATGTGTAGCGGGTGGAACCAACCTCCCGACTCGTTCGTGATGGCCCACTGCTCAACGGAGTACGGCTGAGTGTCGGCGAAGCACCGGGAGAAACCGGGGGCCTCCACCTGGAACCGCGTGATCTTGTTCGTGTTGGCGAATTTGATGTTGTTCTTGTTACTCAGGTTGCGCATCTCGATCAGTTGGCCGATTGCGAGTCACAATCGAATAGCGTCGTCGTGTCTCGGCTCGCCATTCGACAAGCCGCGGTGAATTTGCGCGCCGCTACGCCCCACAAGCGACGATTCGTTGCGAGAAATCGCAAGAAAACGCCGGGCATCGCCCGATATTCTGAAGTGGCACGCCCGCCGCAACCGCGACGCTCATTCGAATCGGAGGTTCCCATGTCGATATCTGTTGAAAAAACACACGTAGCTAACGCTCTGGTCGGAGAGCCCGAGGTTCTCGAAGACGGCCTCGCGCAACACCCCTCCTGGCTCAGCCTCAAGGCAGCGGCGACCTCGCTGCAGGCGGTGCAGTCGCAAGACGGCTCCATTACCGACGTGGGCCGGCACGCGGATGCCGCGGCATCCGTTGCGCGCATCACCGCGGCCGTCACCAACCTTGCGCCGCACTTCGCGCACGACGCCGCGTACCTGACCGCCCTGATCGTGGACTTCGACCGCTGGACGTCGGACGGGTTCGGCGTACCCGACTTCTACGACTCCCTGCTGGCCTTCCAGCCGCAGCAACACCGGGTAAACGGGCTGCGCCACCTCGTGGTGTTCCCGATGTACACGCAAAACGGCAGCGCCAATCGCCTGGTCGAAGCCGTGCTGATCGAGGTCATCTGGCCGGAATTCGTCGGCGAACTCGAAGCCGGGTACACGAATAAACTGTTCGTGCCGATTCGGTTTCTCGACTTCACCCCCGGCTACGACACCAACTCGGCCGTGTTGTTTCCCGAGACGGTCGCGATGCGCGAGATTCCCACGTTCACCTGGGGGGCGATCTTCGCCGACCGCGAAGCCGCCCGTTTTCGCCGGGTCGTACGCGCGGCCGCCGAGATCACCCGGCTCGAGCTGCCGGCCGATGCGGCCCTACTGCTGGACGACCAGCATCTCACTGAAGAAACCTTCGTGATGTGGGACCTCATCCACGACCGCACGCACATGCGCGGCGACCTGCCCTTCGACCCGTTCATGATCAAGCAACGCATGCCGTTCTTTCTCTACTCGCTCGAGGAGTTGCGCTGCGACCTGACCGCTTTTCGTGAATCGGTCACGATCGAGCGCAGTGAGCTGGCGAGCCCAGAGGCACGTCGGCACGCGAAACTGGTGCAGTACGCGGTCATCTTCGACCGCATCTTTCGGTTCGCGATCACCGGCAACCGGGTGCGTAACTATGACGGCCTCGGCGGTCAACTGTTGTTCGCCTGGATGCACCAGCACGGCGTGCTGCACTGGACCGACACCCGGCTCACCTTCGACTGGGAAGCCGTGCCCGACGTCGTGATCGCGCTCGGAGCGCAGATCGACGAGCTGTACTGGGCGTCGATCGATCGGCCAAAGAAGGCGCACTGGCTCGCAGCCTACGAGATGATCTCGAAGACCCTCACACCGAATCCGGCCTCGGTCTGGGCCCGCGGGCTGCCGCTCGAGGTGCTCGCCGGGGCGCCCAAGGGCTACACCGACCAGGTTCTTGACGACGAATTTCCGCTGTCGATGTTCTTCGAGGCGCTCGAGAAGAAGATGCGCACGGTCATCGAGTCCACGGCCGGCATCACCGGCAGCGCGGTCGACTAATGGGTGCCAGTTTGGCCGTCGCTGGTCGCACCGTGCTGATCGCCGGGGCGACCAGCACGGCCGGTCTGGCCGTCGCCGCTTCACTAGCGGAGGCCGGCGCGCGAGTCGTAGCCGTCGGCTCCAATCTCAAACGCCTTCAGTCGGTGCTGGTCGTGGCACCGGACGCGGCGCTCTACGAGTGCGATCTTTCAGACTTTGATGCGGTGACCGCGCTCGCCTCAGCGACCGGCCCAATCGATGGCTTGATTCATCTGGTGGGCGGCTGGCGGGGCGGCGGCGGCTTGGCCAGCCAGAGCGACGAAGACTGGGCTTTTCTGCACTCGCACGTGGTCACCACGCTGCGAAACACCACCCGGGCGTTCAACGCCGACCTGCTGGCTTCTTCGGCCGGGCGGCTCGCGATCGTGTCGAGCGTGTCGGTCGACCAGCCCTCGGCGGGCGGCGCGAATTACGCGGCGGCGAAATCAGCAGCCGAAACGTGGGTGCGCGCGGTCGGTCAAGGCTTTGCGAAGGCCGGCGACACCGCCGCGGCAGTGATTTTCGTCGTACGTTCCCTGGACGGCCTGGAAATAGAGCTGGCTACCGGCGTGACGCGTCTGTGGGATGAGGCGGCGGCATCCGTCAATGCCAGCCGGGTTGTACTGGCTCTTGAGGCCCCCGAAACCTGATACCTACTCGCCCGCTGGTCCGCGCTACCGTGAAGGCACGCACGACGAAAGGGCGGGAATGCTCGACATCAGGGGAGTCACCAAGCGCTATGGCACAAGAGCGGTGCTCACCGACGTGAGTTTCACGGTCGGGGATGGCCGCATGACCGGCTTTGTCGGAGCGAACGGCGCCGGTAAGACCACCACTATGCGCATCATTCTCGGCGTGCTGTCGCCCAATTCCGGCACCGTCCTCATCGACGGAGTGCCGGTGACGGCGAGCGACCGCCGCCGGTTCGGGTACATGCCCGAAGAACGCGGCCTGTACCCGAAGATGAAGGTTGCCGAACAGCTGGTGTACCTGGCCCGCCTGCACGGGCTGGCACCAGCATTCGCCCGGCGCAATACCGACGATCTGCTGGAACGCCTCGGCCTCACCGAACGCGCCAGTGACACCGTCGAATCACTCTCGCTGGGCAACCAGCAGCGCGCTCAGATCGCCGCTGCTCTCGTGCACGACCCCGAATTTCTCGTGCTCGACGAACCGTTCTCCGGCCTCGACCCGCTCGCAGTGGAGGTGGTGATGAGCGTGCTCACCGGCTACGCCGCCCAGGGCGCGCCCGTGCTGTTCTCCTCGCACCAGCTCGATATCGTCGAGAGGCTCTGCGACGACCTCGTCATCATCGCCGACGGCGAGATTCGCGCGCACGGCTCCCGCGAGGCCCTGCGCGAGCAGCACAGCAGCCCTCGTTTTGAGATTCGCACCGCGGGCGACACCGGCTGGATCCGCTCACAACCCGGCATCACCGTCATCGACTTCGACGGCGACTTCGCCGTCTTCGAAAGCGAAACGGATGCCGCCAGCCAAGCCGTTCTGCAGCGTGCGATCGCGCTCGGCGCGGTACACACCTTCAGCCAGCAGCGACCTTCGCTCGCCACCATCTTCAAGGAAGTCATCGCATGAGCAACGTGACACGTCCGGTGCACACCGCGCCCACCTTCGCCCAGAGCGTCTGGCTGGTTTCCAACCGCGAGATCACGGCACGCCTGCGCAGCAAATCCTTTCTCATCGCGACCGGCATTCTGCTGCTCATCTCCGTGGCGTCGGTCATCGTCGGCAGTCTGGCCAGCCAGAATGAAAGCCTCACCAAGGTGGCCGTTGTCGGCACGGCCATCAGCGTCGTCGAACAAACCAAAGCCTTCGATATCGTCGAATCCGACACTGTCACAGGCGCCGAAGCGCTCGTGCGTGACGGCACCGTCGACGCGGCCGTAGTGCCCTCGGACAGTGCCGATTCGCTGCTCGGCATCACGGTGATCGCCCTGGATTCGGCGCCGCGCGATGTTCTCGGCACGCTCAGCGTGAGCCCCGATGTGAAAATTCTCGAGCCGGCCTCGCAAGACGGTTTTCTCGCCTACCTCGTTGCCATCGGCTTTGGCATCATCTTTCTCATGTCGGCGACCACCTTTGGCGCCACCATCGCTCAGAGTGTGGTCGAAGAGAAGCAAACACGCATCGTCGAGATTCTCCTGTCGACCATCTCGGTGCGGGCGCTGCTGGCCGGCAAGGTACTCGGCAACAGCTTGATGGCGTTCGGACAGATCGTATCCATCGGCCTGTTGGTGTCGATCGGCCTGGCGGTGACCGGGCAACGGTTGCTCCTGGCCGACGTCGGCCCGGCCATCGTCTGGTTCGCCGTGTTCTTCGCCTTCGGATTCGTGTTGCTCGCCGCGCTCTATGCGGCAACGGCTTCGATGGTGTCCCGGCAGGAAGACGTGGGCTCAGCGACTTCACCGGTGCTGTTCCTCGTCATGATCCCTTATTTCATGGTGGTCTTCTTCAACGACAACCCGCTCGTGCTGGCAATCATGTCGTATGTGCCGTTCTCAGCGCCGGTCGGGATGCCGGTGCGCATCTTTCTGGGCCAGGCCGAATGGTGGGAACCCGTGCTCTCCCTGGTCGTGCTGGCACTGTCGACAATGGTGGTGATTTTGATCGGGTCGCGCATCTACTCCAACGCGCTGCTGCGCATGGGAGCCCGCGTGTCACTGCGCGACGCCCTGAAAAGCTAGCGGGAGGCCGAGGCGCACCGGCTCGCTAGTTTCGACTCCCGAGGAACTCCGCCAGTGCGGCGAGATCATCGGTGTTGATGTGGTCAACTCCAGCCGAGTGCAGCTGGGTCCAGATGGCCTCGCGGGCTGCGCCGGGCACGTCCAGGGTTCCCCAGAAGCGCACGCGGTAACCGTTGGTATGCGCCAGCTCCACATAGTCGCGCAGCTTGACCTTCTCGTTCTCCGGCATGGGACCCGCACCCTGCCAGGCGAAGAGCTTGTTCCAGTTCTCACTGACCAGCGGCATAAGATCGGCCGGTAGCCCGGACGCCAGGTCGGTGGAACGCCCATCGTAGAAGGCGAACCGCGACTTCAGATTTTGCATGGTTTCCAGGGGCCGGTTGCCGCTGACGACGGCGATCACCGGTCCAGTTTGTGTCTTGCCGTTGCTGTACCGGGTCATCATGGAACGGTGCCCCGCCAGCTCTTTCTCGATTGCGGCGTAGCTGCTCTCACCGTCGCTCTTGATATCGATCAGCAGTTGGAAGCTGCCATCCCATCCGGGGTAGACGCTGCGGCCGTGCCCGCGCAGAAGTTCGGACAGTGGATCGAGGTAGAGGCTTTCCAGGGTGACCCCCGGTTGAACATCCACGAGATCGTGGGCGACGAGAAGTTCACCGCCCACAAGCCAGACATCCGCTTCCACGCTGGTGAAACCCTGTTCGAGGGCATCGAAGAGAGGGCGGTCATGCTCGTAGTCATTGTGAGCATGGGCGGCATCCTGCGGGGTGCCAAGGACGACACGCGACGGTGCCTCCGCCACACGTGGGGAGGCACCGGTGACGGTTGTGACGGCGACGAGAGCGATGAGGGCCGAAGCGGCAACTCTGAAATACATGGGGTCTCTTTCCGAGCGGAGGAAGCTACGCGAAGGCGTATAGCTTTACGGTTTATCCGCACTCTGTGTCCGCCCGGCAAACGAATGATGAACCGGCCATGGCCATAGAGGTTGCTCGTGCGCGAGGCGTCGATGCGCAACGAATCGCGGGAAAATACCGGGAGCCTGAATCGCCCAGCCGAATGCGGGAGGATGGACGAGTGACCCAACTCCATGATCTGTCTTCCCGCGGCTTCGCCTCCGACAATTACTCTGGAATCCATCCGGAAATTCTGGAGGCGATTGTCCAGGCCAACGGTGCCCACCAGATCGCCTACGGCGAAGACGTCTACACGACCCGGCTGCAAGAGGTCTTCGCCCGACAGTTCGGCGAGGGCGTCGAAGCTTTTCCGGTGTTCAACGGCACCGGGGCCAACGTCACCGGCCTCCAGTCGATGCTGCCACGCTGGGGCGCCGTGATCTGTACAGCCACCGCACACATCCACAACGACGAGGGCGGCGCTCCGGAACACGTCGGCGGGTTCAAACTTCTTCCGGTGATCACCGCAGACGGCAAGCTCACCCCCGAACTCATCGATCAGGAAGCCTGGGGCTGGGGCGATGAGCACCGCGCCCAGCCGCTCGTCGTGGCCATCACCCAGACCACCGAGCTTGGCACCGCGTATACGGTCGACGAGGTGCGCGCGATTGCCGATCACGCGCACTCCAAAGGCATGACGCTGCACATGGACGGTGCTCGCATCTCCAACGCGGCGGCGAGCCTCGGGGTGCCGCTGCGTGCCTTCACGCGCGATGCCGGCGTCGACGTACTCAGCTTCGGCGGCACCAAGAACGGCATGATGCTGGGTGAGTGCATCGTGGTATTGAACCCGGCTGCATCCACTGGTTTGAAGTTTCTGCGCAAGTCGAACATGCAGCTCTCCAGCAAGATGCGTTTCATCTCGGCGCAGCTCATCGCGCTGCTCGACGGGGACCTGTGGTTACACAACGCCTCCCATTCCAATGCGATGGCCGCCCGTCTGCGCGACGCGCTCGAAAGCGCAATCTCCCAGGGCACTATCACCGGGCTGGCTTTCAGCCAGACCACGCAGGCCAACGCCATTTTCGCCACCCTGCCCGCCGGCGTCGCCGACCGGCTGCGCGAACATTTTCGCTTCTACGACTGGGACGCCACCAAAAACGAGGTGCGCTGGATGTGCGGCTTCGACACCACCGAAGACGACGTCGACATGTTCGTGGCCGCGATCACCCGGGAGTTGTCGTGACCTTCACGCACCGGCCGTGGCTCGCCTCGTACGCGCCCGGCGTTCCCGGCACGATCGCCGAGACCACCGAAACCCTCACCGACATGATGGAGACCTCGGCTGAACGGTTTGCGCCGGCGATCGCACTGGACTTCTTCGGCTCCAGCACCACCTACGCCGAGCTTGGAGAACAGATTTCCCGGGCCGCGAACGGCCTGCGCAAACTCGGCGTGAGCCCGGGCGACCGCGTTGCCCTCGTGCTGCCGAACTGTCCGCAGCACGTCGTCGCGTTTTATGCCGTACTGCGCCTCGGTGCCATCGTGGTCGAGCACAATCCGCTCTACACCGACCGAGAACTGCGCCATCAATTCGAAGATCACGGCGCCCGCGTCGCGATCGTGTGGAACAAGGTCTACGAGTCGGCGCGCAGGTTCCCCAAAGACATGGGCGTAGCGGATATCGTCACCGTCGACCTCACGCGTGCGATGCCGTTCTCGAAACGGCTGGCCCTCAAACTACCGATCAAAAAAGCCCAGGACGCTCGTGCTTCTCTTACCGCCGGGCCCGGAAAGGGCGCGATCAGCTGGGAGTCGATCGTGGGCGCCCGCAAACTGCACCCATCACACCAGCGGCCCTTGCTCACGGATACGGCCGTGCTGCAGTACACGAGCGGCACAACCGGCACCCCGAAGGGCGCCATCCTGAGCCATTACAACCTGCGCGCCAACGCCGCGCAGGGTTCCGCTTGGGTAGCAGGCCTCCGCCCCGGCGATGAGACCGTCTACGGCGTTCTTCCGATGTTCCATGCCTACGGCCTCACCCTTTGCCTCACCTTTGCGATGAGCATCGGCGCCCGCCTCGTACTGTTTCCCAAGTTCGACGAGAA
Source organism: Cryobacterium lyxosi (assembly GCF_004403345.1). Lineage (NCBI taxonomy): Bacteria > Bacillati > Actinomycetota > Actinomycetes > Micrococcales > Microbacteriaceae > Cryobacterium > Cryobacterium lyxosi. The sequence continues at coordinate 290,760 of NZ_SOGT01000002.1, read as the reverse complement.
GCTCGTGCTCGACGCGGCCAAGCACGCACCGCCCACCTTTTTGCCGGCGGTCCCGCCGATCTACGACCGCTTAGTCACGGCCGCAGCGAAGAAAAAGGTGAGCCTTGCGGGCGTCCGCTTTGCTATTTCGGGCGCGATGAACCTGCCGGTGTCCATCGTGGAACGCTGGGAAGAGGCCACCGGCGGGCTATTGGTCGAAGGTTACGGCATGACCGAGGCGTCACCGATCGTCGCCGGCAACCCGGTCGGCCCGAGCCGTCGCCCCGGAACGGTCGGTGTGCCGTTTCCGAGCACCGACATTCGTGTGGTCGACCCGGAAGACCCCACAATCGAGCGCGGCTTCGACGAGGAGGGCGAGCTGCTCGTCGCCGGCCCGCAGGTCTTCTCCGGCTATTGGGACCGCCCGAGCGAGAGCGCCGAGGTGCTGCTCCCCGGCGGCTGGCTACGCACCGGCGACATCGTGCGAGTCTCGGCCGACGGCTTCATCACCATCATCGACCGCCTGAAGGAACTCATCATCACGGGCGGTTTCAACGTGTCGCCGTCCGAGGTTGAAGAGACTCTGTTGTCGCACCCCGACATCAACGACGCGGCCGCGGTCGGGCTGCCGAGCCCGACCGGCGGCGAAGACGTCGTGGCGGTCGTGGTGCTGCGGCCCGGCGTCGACCTCGATGTGACTGCGGTGCGTGAATACTGCCGCACCCGGCTGTCGTCCTACAAGGTGCCGCGGCGCATCGTCGAGGTCGACGACCTGCCGCGCAGTCTGCTCGGCAAAGTGCTGCGCCGCGAGGTGCGTAACCGACTGCAAGGCAAATAGGCTGTGCGGTCAACCGTGAAGCCTTCGATGGAATAGTACGCACTCCGAATGAGATCGCTCCGGCGCACGCAAAATGCCCGTTGGCCTCAGCCAAACGGGCATTTTTTGCTATCGCGGGCGGGTTATGGTCGCAGCAGCACCTTGATGGCTCGGCGTTCATCCATCGCGGCGTAGGCTTCGGCCACTTCGGCCAAGGGAAGCTCCAGGTCGAAGACCCGACCGGGGTTGATTTGGCCCGAAAGAACCTCGGGCAGTAGTTCCTCGATATAGCCGCGAACGGATGCCACGCCGCCGTTCACGCCCACGTTGCGTCCAAAGAGCGAGCGGATGGGCAGCTCGGCGCCGCCGTTGGGTACGCCGACGTAGCCGACCATCCCACCGGGCCGCGTTGACCGGATGGCCTGATCCATGGATTCCTTGGTGCCAACGCACTCCAGCACGCAATCGGCGCCGATTCCATCGAACAGCGCCTGCACCGCCGCAACACCCTCATCACCCCGTTCTTCGATGATGTCCGTCGCACCGAATTCGCGGGCCACGGCCTGGCGATCAGCGTGACGGGACATAGCGACGATGCGGCTCGCGCCGAGTCGCTTGCTCGCGAGTATGGCGCAGAGCCCGACGGCTCCGTCACCGACGACGACAACGGTACTGCCGACGGTGACGCCGGCAGACACGGCCGCGTGGTGTCCGGTGCCTAAGACGTCCGAGAGGGTCAACAGTCCCGGGATCAGAGCGTCGTCCGGCACCTCGGCGGTTGCCACGAGCGTTCCATCGGCATGGGGAACGCGTACCCGCTCGCCCTGGGCGCCGTCGGCGAAGCCGCCCATGTCGTCTTTCTCGCCCCACGGAACAAGGTGGAGGCAGGAAAAGCTCACGCCGTTGCGGCAGTTGACGCAGGTGTTGTCGCAGTCGTAGAAGGGCGCAATGACGAAGTCTCCGACCTTGACGGTCGAAACGTCTGGGCCGATTTCCTCGACGATGCCCACAAACTCGTGGCCAATGCGGTGTGGCTCTTTGGTGGCGGTCACGCCGCGGTAGGGCCACAGGTCAGACCCACAGACGCAGGCCGCGACCACCCGAACGATGGCGTCGCCACCGGTCGAAAGTACAGGGTCAGGAACTTCTTCGAGGCGAATATCTCGTTCGCCATAAATCACAGTTGCTTTCATTGATAAACCCTAACCCGCCCAACCCGGATCTACCCCCCCTTCGGGTCACATCGTCGCTGCGAGTGACGGAGCGGATGCCACGGTGAGCGCGTCACCGTCGGCCGCCAGCGCCACCAGAACCGTGTCGCCGTCACGAATGTCGCCGGCCAGCAGCGCCCTCGCCAGGCGGTCGTCGATCTCGCGCTGCATGAGACGCCGCAACGGACGCGCACCATAGATCGGGTCGTAACCACGCTCAGCCAGCCACCGGCGGGCATCCGGTGTTACGGCGAGGTCCAGCCGGCGTTCGGCGAGACGCTTCTGCAATCGGTCGACGTCGAGTTCGACGATTTCGCCGAGCTCATCGGTTGTCAGCGAGGAGAACACCACGATGTCGTCGAGCCGGTTGACGAACTCCGGCTTGAAAGCCTGTCGCACGAGGCCCTGCACTGCCGCCTCTTTCTGTTCCACCGACAGGGTCGGGTCGGTCAGAAACTGCGAACCGAGATTCGAGGTGAGCACGAGAATGGTGTTGCGAAAATCTACCGTGCGCCCCTGGCCGTCGGTGAGGCGGCCGTCGTCGAGCACCTGCAACAGCACGTCGAACACCTCGGGGTGCGCTTTCTCCACCTCATCGAAGAGAATCACCGAGTACGGGCGACGCCGCACGGCCTCGGTGAGCTGGCCGCCCTGCTCGTAGCCGACATAGCCAGGAGGCGCTCCCACCAGGCGGGACACCGAGAACTTCTCACCGTACTCACTCATGTCGATGCGCACCATAGCTTTTTCATCGTCGAACAGAAACTCGGCGAGCGCCTTGGCCAGCTCGGTCTTGCCGACGCCGGTCGGGCCGAGAAAGAGAAAGGATCCGGTCGGCCGGTCGGGGTCGGAAATGCCGGCACGCGAACGCCGCACGGCGTCGGCGACCGCGCTCACGGCGCGCTTCTGTCCAATCAGGCGGTGGCCGAGCTCGTTTTCAAGGTTGAGCAGTTTGTCGGTTTCGCCCTGCAGCAGCCGGCCGACCGGAATGCCCGTCCACGCGGCGACCACGGCGGCGATATCCTCGCTCGCGACCTGGTCGTTCACCATGCGCGGGCCGACGGATTCTTCCTGTTCGGCGTCGGCGAGCGCGCGCTCCATCACCGGAATGTCCCCGTAGAGCAGCCGGGACGCCTTCTCGAGGTCTCCCTCACGCTGCGCCCGGTCAGATTCAATGCGGGCGGCGTCGAGCCGCTCACGCAGCTCGCCGACCCGGTTCAGCGAGGCCCGCTCGTTGTCCCAGCGCGCCTGCAACTCTTTGAGGTTGGCCTGGCGCTCCACCAGATCGCTACGCAGCTTCACCAGACGCGCCTTCGAGGCATCGTCCTTCTCCTTCTTGAGAGCGAGCTCTTCGAGCTTGAGCCGATCGACGCTGCGCCGCAGTTCGTCGATCTCCACCGGCGAGGAATCGATCTCCATGCGCAGCCGGCTCGCAGCCTCGTCGATGAGGTCGATGGCCTTGTCGGGCAGCTGGCGGGCGGTGATGTAGCGATTGGAGAGGGATGCCGCGGCCACGAGGGCAGAATCGGCGATGGTCACCTTGTGGTGGGCTTCATAGCGTTCCTTGAGCCCGCGGAGGATGGCCACGGTGTCCTCAACCGACGGTTCGTCGACGAGCACCGGCTGGAAGCGGCGCTCGAGCGCGGCATCCTTTTCAATGAATTCGCGGTACTCGTTGAGGGTCGTGGCACCGATCAGGCGCAGTTCGCCGCGGGCGAGCATGGGCTTGAGCATGTTGCTGGCCGCGACGGAGCCTTCGCCGCCGCCAGCACCCATCAGAGTGTGCAGTTCGTCGACGAAGGTGATGATCTGCCCGTCGGCGTCGTTGATCTGCTTGAGTACGGCCTTGAGCCGTTCCTCGAACTCACCGCGATACTTGGCGCCGGCTACGAGGGCAGCGAGGTCGAGGGAGACCAGTTGCTTGTCTTTGAGTGAGTCGGCGACGTCTCCGGCTACGATGCGCTGGGCCAGCCCCTCGACCACGGCCGTCTTGCCGACGCCGGGTTCTCCGATCAGCACGGGGTTGTTCTTGGTGCGCCGGGTGAGCACCTGGCTGATCCGGCGAATTTCGGCGTCACGCCCGATCACCGGGTCGAGCTTGCCACTGCGGGCGATGTCGGTGAGGTTCACCCCATACAACTCGAGGGCCGTCTTGGCGTCTTGCTGCGGTGGTCGCTGACCGGCTTGCATCGCTGTCTCCTCTAAAGTTGAGCCTTGCTGGCTCAAGTTTAGTACCCCGGCCATCTCCCCGGCGTCGAATATTCGAGGGCTGAACATCTCGTCTGCCCATACGGCTGACACCAGTCATCTGCCGGTGTCGCGGCACTCGTCAGAGTTCAGGGCACCCCGGGTTAGGAGTGCCACCGCCACCGACGAGTGCCGCGAAAGCGGCGCAATCAGCGCGGGGCCGGGCAGCCTCCCGTGAGACAATAAAGGTTGGTCCCATTTTCTTACGGAGCTCCCCCACCTATGGCTCATTCCCTCAGCACTCATGAGATCGCCCGCATCGTTGGCAGCCAGTCGTTCTCGCGCGGTGAACGGTACGCCCGCAATGGGCACGTCACCGAGCAGTCCTGGGCCTCGTCGGGGACACACCTCACCGGTCGAGTGAGTGGCACCAGCCCACAGCCGTACACCGTACTCGTTTCGTTCACGCTCAATGCTGCCGGCCAGGCTGTGCGGGCCAGCGGAACCTGCACCTGCCCCATGGGCAGCAACTGCAAGCACGTCGCCGCCCTGCTCCTGGCCAGCCGCAGCACGCCCGCCGAACTGAACGCTGAGCGCGCCGCCTCGAACGTGCGCGCCATCGGCGACCGTCGCACGCCCGTGTTCGAATCGACCTTTGTGCCGGGCGCATACCAGCCGACCACCCCGGTACCGGTCATTCCCATTCGCCCGCCAGTGCCCGCCTGGCGCGCCGCCCTGGCGCCGATCGCCAAGCCGACTGCCGGCGACACCGTCACAAGCACGGCCCTCGCGCTGCAATTCGACCTGCTCGACCCGGCCTACAGCCCGAACAGACGCCCGGCCCCCCGCCGTCTCGGCGCACGCCCGATGGTCATGGGAAAGAAGGGCAAATGGATTCGAGGCTCCCTCACCTGGGACAACCTGTCCTGGACCCCCGGCACTTATAACCGCGCCCACCGCAAAATTCTGAACGCCCTCTACGCCCTCTCGGCCACCGGCCAGCGCTATTACAGCTACACCGACCACTGGCTCTACCTCGACAATTTTGAGAACAAGGCCCTCTGGGACCTGCTGCACGAAGCACAGTTGAGCGGGCTGCCCATGGTCTGCGCTACGGATGCCCAGAATCCCGTTCTGCTCTCGCCCACGCCGGCCGCGCTCGAGTTGAACATTCGCCGCGACGACGAGGGCCTGCAACTGACCCCGTTGCTCATGCTGGGCGAACAGCTGCACCGCGGCGCCGAATTCGGATTCATTGGTGACCCGGCGCACGGCGCCTACACGTTCACGAGCCCCGCTGACCCGCTCGCAACCGGCAGGCAGCTCGTTCTCGCACCACTGAATGCACAGGTCAGCTCTGAGATCCGCGCGCTCGCTGTCACCGGGGGCTTTGACATTCCAGCCAACGACGAGCCTTCATTCCTAGCTGATTACTACCCGTTTCTGCAGCAAAAATTGACCCTGACCAGTCACGACGCCTCGTTCGAGCTGCCCAGAACGGCTCGACCCCAGCTGGCGCTGACGATCACCCACCAAACGGATGCCCGCATCACCGTCGCGTGGGAATGGCACTACGTCGCGCCCACCGAATCGGTCCCGGAGTCGAGCAGCACGGACGCGGTCGAACCGGCCCCCGTGCTGTACCGCCATCCCCTGCGCCCGACGCCCGGCGACACCCGCTTTCGCGACCTCACCCGCGAACACGACACGCTGCAAGCGGTCAGCCGAGAAATCGCCTCGTTCTCGGAGCTCTGGCAACCTGCCACACCGATCAGCCCGGCCCGACTCCTTGAGCAGTCAGAACTTCGCAGCGCCATCATGATCACGTTTCTCAGTGAGGCCGTGCCGAAACTCGAGGCCGCCGGCATCGCCGTGCAAGTCTCGGCCGACGCCCCGAGCTACCGTGAAGCCGACGAAGCGCCGGTGATCAGCCTCGCCACCACCGAAAGCACCGACACCCGAGACTGGTTCGATCTCGCCGTTACCGTGACGATCGAGGGCGAAGACATCCCCTTCGACGACTTGTTTCGGGCGCTGGCCACCGATCAAGACCTGATGATCCTCGACAGCGGCACGTACTTCAGTCTCGACCGGCCCGAACTGCAGCAGCTGCGGCGGCTGATCGAAGAAGCCCGCGGCCTGCAGGAGAGCAACGCAGGCACGCTTGGTCTCAGCCGTTTTCAGGCCGACCTGTGGGACGAACTGCAACTGCTCGGTGTCGTCGCCGAGCAGGCTGCGTCCTGGCGCAGCGCCGTCGAGGGTCTCGCCGCCCTGCACGGCTCGGCTGAGGCCGCACCCATCGCCGAACGCCCGCTCCCGCCGGCCGTGCATGCCACCCTGCGTGCCTACCAGCAGACCGGATTCGACTGGCTCAGCTTTCTCTACGACCACCAGCTTGGCGGCGTGCTCGCCGACGACATGGGACTCGGCAAGACGCTGCAGGCCATCGCCCTCATTGCCCACGCCCGCGACAGCCAACGCGCTGCGGAAGGCTCCACTCGCAAGCGCTTTCTCGTGGTCGCTCCCACAAGCGTCGTCTCCAACTGGGCCACCGAATGCGCTCGGTTCGCGCCCGACCTGACGACAACAGCCATCACCCAGACCACCGGCAAACGCGGCTCCAGCCTGCTCGATGAAATGGGCCAAGCAGACGTCGTGATCACCTCATACACGCTGTTCCGACTCGATTTCGAAGAGTACAACGCTCACGACTGGGCCGGGCTGCTGCTCGACGAGGCCCAGTTCGTCAAGAACCACCAGAGCAAGGCGCACGTTTGCGCCCGGCGCCTGCGCACCCCTTTCAAGCTCGCCATCACCGGAACCCCGATGGAAAACAACCTGATGGAGCTGTGGTCGCTGCTCTCCATTACCGCGCCGGGCCTGTTCCCGAGCCCGAGCCGTTTTGCCGACTACTACCGCAAGCCCATTGAAACGGATGCCGACGCCGACCGGCTCGCGCAGCTGCGCCGCCGCATCCGACCCTTCATGCTGCGGCGCACGAAGGCCGAAGTCGCCAGCGACCTGCCCGAGAAGCAGGAACAGGTGCTCGAACTCGACCTACACCCGAGGCACCGCAAGGTCTACGACATGCACCTTGCCCGAGAACGGCAGAAGGTGCTCGGCCTGATCGAGGACATGAACGCGAACCGGTTCGAGATTTTTCGCTCACTCACCATGCTGCGCCAGCTCAGTCTCGACGCCAGCCTGTATGACGCGAAGTACGACAGTATTCCCTCGACCAAGCTCGACGCCCTGCTGGAACTTCTGGAAGATACCGTCGCCGAGGGTCACCGAACCCTGATCTTCAGCCAGTTCACCCAGTACCTCGGCAAGGCACGGGACCGGCTCGACGCCGCCGGCATCAGCTATTCCTACCTCGACGGCAAGACCCGCAACCGGGCCAAGGCCATCAGCGACTTCAAAGAGGGCTCCAGCTCCGTCTTTCTGATCAGCCTCAAGGCTGGCGGATTCGGACTCAACCTCACCGAGGCCGACTACGTCATTCTGCTCGACCCGTGGTGGAACCCGGCGACCGAAGCCCAGGCCGTCGACCGCGTACACCGCATCGGACAAACAAAGAATGTCATGGTCTATCGCCTGGTCTCCAAGGACACCATCGAAGAAAAAGTCATGGCCCTCAAAGCCACCAAAGCGCGCCTGTTCGAAAGCGTCATGACCGACGGAGCGCCGCAGGGCACCGCCCTGACCGCGGCCGACATTCGCGAACTCCTGGCTTGAGGCGACACCAACAGTTCATCCAGCCCCCCTAGACTGCGGGCGACGGCACCACGTCGCACACTGCAGAAACGGTCCTATGTCCACCATTTTTGATCGGGTCGACGCTCGCCTGGCTCGCACACTCACTCCGGCTCGCCGCCTGACGCTGCAACGCCCGCGTACCCTCGCGCTCGGTTTTCTCGGTCTGCACGCGGTGTTCCTGTTCGCCCTGCTGCCCACCATCCTGACCGGTCGGGTACTCGGCGACCTTCCGCTGTACCGAACCTGGGCTGAACTCGGCCTGGAGCACGGCATCTGGCAGGGTATCGATACCGGGTGGGTGTACCCGATCGGCGCCATGCTGCCGATCGCCTTCGCGGGCATCGCCGGTCCGCTCCTCTACCAACTCCTGTGGTACCTGCTGACCACCGCGTTGAATGCCGTCGCGGTCGGAGCGCTCACCGACTGGGGACGTCGCCGCGGTGGCTTCAAATCGGCCTGGTACTGGCTGTTCGCGTCGTTTCTGCTGAGCCCGGTCGGGCTACTGCGGCTGGAAGGACTCACAGCACCGCTCGTCATTGTCGGACTCGTGCTGCTCGCGCGCCGGCCGGCCGTCGCGGCGATTGTGCTGACCCTCGCCACCTGGATCAAGGTGTGGCCAGCGGCCGTGTTCCTCGCGGTGGTCACCGTGTCGCCGCGTCGTCGCACGGTGGTGCTTATCGGTGCGGCCGTCTCGGCGGGGGTGGCGGCATTCGTCTGGCTTGTGGGGGGCCTGCAATATCTCACCAGTTTCGTCACCGAACAATCTGACCGTGCCCTGCAACTCGAGGCGCCCATCACAACTGTGTGGGTGTGGCTGGCCACACTCGGTCACCACAGCACGTTCATCTACGAGAATTTCGCCATCGCCACCCGTGAGGTGAGCGGACCCGGTACCGACGTGGTCGCTTCCCTGATGACGCCGGTCATGTTCGGCGCCATCGCGGCGATTTTCGTGCTGATGCTCATTGCCCAGCATCGGCGAGCGGATGCCGGCCAACTGCTGCTTGTCGGAGCCCTTGCCCTTGTCAGCGCGTTCATCGTCTTCAACAAGGTCGGTTCACCGCAATACATGTTGTGGCTGGTGCCGGTGGTTTCGGTCGGTGTCGGCCGCAGCTGGGCTGAGTGGCGGGTGCCCGCCACGCTGACGCTGGCTATCTCCGGCCTGACGACGCTCGTCTTTCCCATTTTCTACCTGCCGCTCATCGACGGCGATCTGTTCTCCCTGCTGCTGCTGACAGCGCGCAACGCGCTGCTCGTCGTGCTGCTGGCCTGGGCGATCACCGACCTGGCCAGTCTGGCTTGGGCTCTGCCGAAACGGGAAGCGCGCATTTTGGCCCGCCGCGCACTCCCAGTCGGCCAAGGCAGAATAGACCAGTGACCACGACGACAACCTTCGCCCTCATCCGCCACGGCCAGACCGATTGGAACGCCGCCGCGCGCATCCAGGGCGCCACCGACATTCCGCTGAACGACGTGGGGCGCGGCCAGGCAGCGGCTGCCGTCGCCCCACTCTCCCGGTATGAGTGGGATTTCATTGTCTCGTCGCCGCTTTCTCGTGCGGCCGAAACCGCTGACCTGATCGGCGAAGAGCTGGGCCTCGACGCGGCCCGCCGCATTCCGGGTCTGATCGAGCGCGATTACGGACCAGCCGAGGGCCTAAGCGCCGGCACCCAGCTGGACGCCCTGCGTTTTCCGGGGGGATTCCACGGTGCCGAGACCGAGGAAGCCGTCGCCGCGCGTGGCATCGACGCCCTGTGCGAGCTCGCTCGAAATCACCCCGGAGAGCGCATCATCGTCGTCGCGCACGGCACGCTCATTCGACTGAGCCTCGAAAACGCCCTGGACCAGTCCATCGGCAGCATCAACAATGCCTCGATCAACCTCGTGCACCACCACTACGACCACGCGGATAGCGCGGCCGAGTGGCAGCTCGAGGTGCTCAACGGCGAGCTGCTCGTGCGCGCCTGACCACGGCGTAACGTCAGCGGCCGGTCGACACCGTCACCGTGAATTTGGTGTTGCGGCCAACCTGGCGGGTCGAACCGACGATGCGGGTGAGCATCGGACGGTAACCGAGGTGGGTGTTCCACACGGTCCACAGTTCTCCGCCGGGTGCCAGTACCCGCGCCGCGTCGATGAAGAGTTTCTCAGCGAGGCCCGCATGCACCGACGCTCCAATATGAAACGGCGGGTTGAGCAGAATCAGATCACCCGAGTTATCCGGCTGGCCAGACAGGCCATCGGCGCGCACGACGGTGACACGATCGGCGAGCGCGTTGGCGTCGATGGTTGCGCGAGCGGATGCGACGGCCACAGCCGACTGATCCGTCGCGAGCACCTGCAGCAGCGGGCGCTGGGCCGCCAAGGCCGCGGCGAGCACTCCGGTGCCGCAGCCGAGGTCGATGGCGCGCTCGGCGTCGGGCTTCATTCGGTCGAGCACCTCGAGCAGCGCCCGGGTGCCGATGTCGATGCTGGTTCCGGCGAATACGCCACCGTGGCCGCGCACGGTGAGGTCGAAGTCGTCGTGCTTTTCGCTGCGTGGCCAGTCGCTCGTCGACGAGGCCAACGGTGCGGAAGCGATGAGCACGCGCGACTTCTGGCGGGCCGGGCGCACATTGAGGGCCCCGAAATGGCGGCGCAGCACCTCATTCATGCTCACGGTCATGTGCTTGATGCGGCCGCCGGCAAAGACGATCACGTCGGGAGCGGCGTACTTGGCGACGGCGGCGGCGATCTCGTCGAGCGCGTCGAGGCTCTTCGGCAGCTGTAACAGCACGACGTGGGCGTCTTTCAACAACTCTTCGCCGAGCGGCAGTGAGCGGTAGGCATCCGTCAGGTCGACGCCGGAGGCGTTGCTGTCGAGCGCATATTCGCCCGAGAGCGCGTCCTGGTAGACACGGATGCCGCGGGCGTTGTGCAGGGCAGCGGCACCGAGGGTCAGGGCGCCATAGCGATCCTCGAGCACGACGACGCCACCGGCACGATATGCCGCGAGTGCGCCAGCGGCCTCATCGAGAATGAGGCGGTCACTCGCGTCGACGGCGAACAGGTTCTCCGCCTCAATGTCGGGGCGACGACGCAGGCGGTCGAAATCGAACCCGTTCATGCCGTTGTTCGACACGGCCTCGTTTTCGTCCGACATGGCGCTTTTCGACGAAGTGTTTGCGTTCCGCGGCGCGGACTGGTCATACGCGTCCGATTTGGACATGGATCCCCCTGAGAGTAGTGCTGGTGCGACCAGTTCGTGCTGTGGGGCAGAAACGTGAAGCTTGTTACAGATAACTGACTATGGTCTGGGCTGCCGCCAGATGACAACCTGGTTGCTGCGCCTGGTGCGGGTGCCCGCCTTCATGGAAATAACATCGCCGGCCGAGCCAGCCGCGAAAACGCGGCGGCCCGGTCGGTTCAGTAGTTCGTCGGCGAGCGTCGATTCCAACTCGCGCAGGCGATTTTCGAGCCCGCGCACGTGATCCTCGAGTTCGAGGATACGACGGATGCCTTCCAAACTCACACCTTCAGAGCCCAGTTCCGCAATTTCACGGAGCTTTGCCACGTCGAGCATGGAGTACCGTCGGCTCTTGCCGGGGGTGCGTTCTGGGCTGACAAGGCCCAGGCGATCGTATTGGCGCAGGGTTTGCGGGTGCATTCCCGCAAGCTCAGCCGCCGTCGAAATCACGAAAACCCGGGTGGTCTCGTCCATAATCAGCCCTTAGCCCGAGCAATCAGTTCATCGCGCGGGTTCTCCTTCGGCAGCGCTTCGGCAAACGCGGCGAGTTTCTCTTCGGCATCCTTCGACAGGTGTGAGGGCACAGCGACCTGCACGACCGCGAGCAGGTCGCCCGTGCCCTTGGCCGTGGTGACGCCGCGACCCTTGACCCGCAGCACCCTGCCACCAGGAGTACCGGGGGCAACGCGCAACTTGACGGGGCTGCCGCCGAGGGTGGGTACCTCGATCGTCGCGCCGAGGCTGGCCTCGACGAAAGTGACCGGTACGGTTACCCGCAGATTGAGTCCGTCGCGTTCGAACACCGGGTGTTTGCGCACGGTGATCGTCAGCACGATGTCGCCGGTTTCTCCACCGTCCGGGCTCGGCTGCCCCTTGCCACGCAGGCGAATCTTCTGCCCATCGGCGACTCCGGCCGGAACCTTGACCTTGATCGGTCGACCGTCCTGGGTTTGCAGGCTGATCTGGTCGCCCTGGGTGGCTGTGATGAAGTCGATGGTCGTCGAGGCGATCACGTCACGCCCGCGGGTCGGTGCGCCCGAGCCGCGGTAGCCACCGGTGGGGTTGCCGAAACCGCCCCCACCTTGGCCACCTCGTCCGAACATACCCCCGAGGATATCGTCGAAACCGCCCTGTTCGAAGGTGTAACTCTGCTGACGGCTTCCGCCGCCGAACATGCCTCCGAAAGCGTCCTCGAAGCCGCCACTCTGGGCCCGGCCGCCGGGCGCGGCGAACCGCGCCCCGCTTCCCATTGCCCGCACGGCGTCATATTCCTTGCGCTGGGCTGCATCATTCAGCACCGAGTGCGCCTCACTCAATTCCTTGAACTTCGCCTCAGCGGCGGGGTTCCCCGGGTTGGAGTCCGGGTGGTATTTACGAGCGAGTTTTCGATACGCCTTCTTCAACTCGGCCGGCGTGACATCTTTCGATACCCCGAGAACCTTGTAGAAGTCTTTGTCAAACCAGTCCTGGCTAGCCATCGCTCGGTACCTGAACGACAACCTTGGCCGCACGCAACAGCGTGGAACCGAGGTAGTACCCCGTCTCCGCGACGTCGCCAACGGTTTCGGTGTCGACGACCGCACTGGGCTGCTGGAAGATCGCCTCGTGCATAGTCGGGTCGAAGGGGTCGCCGACCGCGCCGAACGAGGTGAGTCCAAGACGCTCAACGCTCGAACGCAGCTTGGCCGCGATCGTGGCGAAGGCCGAGTCGGGCACGAGGTCGCCGTGCTTCTCCGCCCGGTAGATATCGTCGAGTACCGGAATCAGGATCTTGACGATATCCCCGGTCACGCGCTCTTTCTCTATGGCACGGTTGGCTTCGGTGCGCCGACGGTAGTTGGCGTACTCCGCCGTCACGCGCTTGAGGTCGGCGAGGTGTTCACTCGTCGGCTCGGCGACTTCGCGCTCTGCCGCGTCCAGGATGTCCTGAACGGTCAACTCGTCTTCTTCGATTCCGTCGGCCGAGGCCGCAGCTTCGCCATCAGCAACGGATGCCGAGTCAGGCACCGATTCTGCAGGGATGCCCGCGCCCGCCGCGGCGGTGCCGTCATCCGGCACCCCCGCAGCGTCGTTGTCGGGATTTTTCTTGTCAGCCATAGTTGCGGCCTACTTCTTTGTCTTGTCGTCTTCGTCGTCGTCAACAACCTCGGCGTCGACAACGTCTTCGTCTTTGTTCTCCTCGGCGGGAGTCTCGTCGGTACCGGCCTCGTCGGAGCCGGCGGCGGCATCCGCCTGGCTGGACTTGTAGATGGCTTCGCCGAGCTTGCCCTGGCTTTCGTTGAGCTTGTCGAACGCGGTCTTCACCGCGTCGTCGTCGTCGCCCGCAAGAGCAGACTTGAGGGCGTCGACATCAGCCTGCACCTCATTCTTCACGTCTTCGGGCAGCTTGTCGACGTTGTCCTTGATCAGCTTCTCGATCGAGTAGGCAAGCTGCTCGGCCGTGTTGCGGGTCTCGGCGACTTCGCGCAGGCGCTTGTCTTCGGCGGCGTGCTCTTCGCCCTCGCGCACCATGCGCTCGATGTCTTCCTTCGCGAGCGAGGATCCGCCCGTGATGGTCATCGACTGCTCCGTTCCGGTGCCCTTGTCCTTGGCGGACACGTGCACGATGCCGTTGGCGTCGATGTCGAAGGTGACCTCAACCTGCGGAATTCCGCGCGGCGCCGGGGCGATGCCGGTGAGCTCGAAGGTTCCGAGGTTCTTGTTGTCGCGGGTGAACTCACGCTCACCCTGGAACACCTGGATCGCAACGGACGGCTGGTTGTCGTCGGCCGTCGTGAAGGTTTCGCTGCGCTTGGTCGGGATGGCCGTGTTGCGCTCGATCAGGCGGGTCATGATGCCGCCCTTGGTCTCGATGCCCAGGCTCAGCGGGGTGACGTCGATGAGCAGAACGTCCTTGCGCTCGCCTTTCAGCACGCCAGCCTGGAGGGCAGCGCCAACGGCGACGACCTCGTCCGGGTTGACGCCCTTGTTCGGGTCCTTGCCGCCGGTCTCGCTCTTGACGAGCTCGTAGACGGCGGGCATACGCGTGGAGCCACCGACGAGAACGACGTGGGCGATGTCGCCGACCTTGACGCCGGCCTCACGGATGACGTCCTGGAAGGGCTTCTTGGTGCGGTCGAGCAGGTCTTCGGTCATTTTCTCGAACTGGGCGCGGGTGAGCGTCTCGTCGAGGTTGGCCGGGCCGTTTTCGGTCAACGACAGGTAGGGCAGCTGGATGCTCGTCGACATGCTCGACGAGAGTTCCTTCTTGGCCTGCTCGGCGGCTTCCTTCAGGCGCTGCTTGGCGATCTTGTCCTTGGACACGTCAACGCCGGTGGTCTCCTTGAAGCGCTTGATCAGGTGATCAACGATGCGCTGGTCCCAGTCGTCGCCGCCGAGGCGGTTGTCACCGGCGGTCGAGCGCACCTGGATGGTGGAGAAGTCGTCGTCCTTGCCCACCTCGAGCAGGGATACGTCGAAGGTTCCACCTCCGAGGTCGAAGACCAGGATGAGCTCGTCTTCCTTGCCCTTGTCGAGGCCGTAGGCCAGCGCGGCGGCGGTGGGCTCGTTGATGATGCGCAGCACGTTGAGTCCGGCGATCTCGCCGGCCTCCTTGGTGGCCTGACGCTCGGCGTCGTTGAAGTATGCGGGCACGGTCACGACGGCGTCGGTGACCTTCTCGCCCAGGTACTGCTCGGCGTCACGCTTGAGCTTGGCGAGGATGCGCGCCGAAATCTCCTGCGGGGTGTACTTCTTGTCGTCGATGGCGACGTTCCAGCCGGTGCCCATGTGGCGCTTGACGCTGGAGATGGTGCGATCGACGTTGGTGACGTTCTGACGCTTGGCGGTTTCTCCGACGAGGACCTCGCCGTCCTTGGTGAACGCGACCACCGAGGGGGTAGTGCGCAAGCCTTCAGCGTTGGCGATGACGGTGGGTTCTCCACCTTCGAGCACGGCCACCACAGAGTTGGTGGTTCCGAGGTCAATACCTACTGCACGAGCCATGTGGGTTGTTCTCCTTCAATCATGTGCGAAACGAACATCAAAGTAATCTCAAGACTTGAGCCTCGATGGCTCAAGTATTCCAGCGCTGTCGCGTCCCTGTCAATTTCTGTGGCTGAAAGCTGAGTGTGAGTGACTCAACTTTAGAAAAAGGTCGCTCTAACGCAGCTCATCCAGATGTTTACCGCCGGGCAGTAGATTGTGGATATGACCGAGACTGTCACCGTCGACGCGGGTGCCCCTCCAACGCGTGGTCGGGTGGTGGCCTGGGCGTTCTGGGACTGGGGATCAGCGGCGTTCAACGCCGTGGTCACGACGTTCGTGTTCAGTGTCTACCTCACTGGCTCGTCGTTCGGCGATGAAAACGTCGTCTCCGCGCAGTTGGGTTGGGCACTCGCCATTGCCGGACTGCTGGTGGCGGTACTCGCCCCGGTCACCGGGCAACGATCTGATACCTCGGGTAGGCGTAAATTCTGGCTGGGTGCCAATACCTTCGTGGTTGTCGGCCTCACCACGGCCATGTTCTTCGTCGAGGCCAGCCCCAGCTATCTGATGCTCGGACTCGTTCTGCTCGCTGCGGGCAACGTCTTCTTCGAATTCGCGGGCGTCAATTACAACGCGATGCTCAGCCAGGTGTCCACTCCCCGCAGCATCGGCAAGGTCAGCGGGTTCGGCTGGGGCATGGGCTACCTGGGTGGGATCGTGCTGCTGCTCATCGTCTACTTCGGCTTCATCGCTCCCGAGGTGGGTTTATTCGGTGTGACCAGCGAGAACGGCCTGGCCGTGCGCGTCACGATGCTCGTTGCCGCCGCCTGGTTCGCGCTCTTCGCCCTGCCGGTGCTGCTGCGGGTGCCCGAATATCGGGTTCCCGCGACCATCCGCCGCGAGAAGATCGGTTTCTTTCGCAGCTATGTCATTCTCGCTCGCGACGTCAAACGCCTCTGGAACACCAGCCGTCCTATCGTCTACTTTCTGTTGGCGAGTGCCGTTTTTCGTGATGGCCTCGCCGGCGTCTTCACGTTTGGAGGGGTGCTCGCGGCATCCGTTTTCGGATTCTCGCCGGGCGAGGTGATTCTCTTCGCTATCGCCGCCAATGTGGTCGCCGGCATCGCCACCATGGCGGTGGGGGTGCTCGATGATCGTCTCGGTGCGAAACCGGTGATCGTGACCGCACTCGTTGGCCTCTTGGTGAGCGGGATGCTCGTGTTTCTGCTGCACGACGGCGGCCAGATCGTCTTTTGGACCGCTGGCCTCGCCCTCTGCCTGTTCGTCGGCCCGGCCCAATCGGCCAGCCGCACCTTTCTGGCACGTCTCATTCCCATCGGCCGCGAGGGCGAAGTCTTCGGGCTGTACGCGACGACCGGTCGCGCCGTCAGCTTTTTGGCCCCGACTTCCTTCGCGGTCTTCGTATCGATCTTCGGCGCCACCCACTGGGGCATCCTGGGCATCATGCTGGTGCTGCTCCTCGGCCTGCTCCTGCTGATCCCGGTCACGGCACGGCAGCAGCAGATCCGCTAGCCCAGCTCACGCCCATGCTGGGCAGTGTCGGTGGGAGCCAGGCCGTCGCTCCCTGAGCATCCGCTGAAATAGGGCTGTCCCCTCGCTTAGTGGACACAGGCCGGTCAGACTGAATGGTATGACACATACCCAGCTCCAGAAGGCCGAACTTTTGCTCTCGTTGCACAAGCCCGGTGAGCCTCTCATCGTGACCAACGTGTGGGACGCCATCACCGCCAAGGTCGTCGCCGACGCGCCCGGCGTCAAGGCCCTCGCGACTGCGAGCCACTCCATCTCGAACGTGCGCGGCCTGCCAGACGGCGAGGGCCTCTCCCTCGACGAGGCCATCATCGCTGCCACGATCATCGCCGGCGCTGTCGACGTGCCCGTCTCGGCCGATTTCGAGAAGGGGTACGCACCGGATGCCGTTGGTGTAACCCGCAACGTGCGTCGCCTCATCGAGGAATCCGGCATTGTCGGCATCAATATCGAGGACTCCGTCGGCGCGGCAAAGGCCCCGCAGTTCGACATCGAAACCGCCGCCGCCCGCGTGGCCGCGGCCAGAGCCGGAGCCGACCAGAGCGGCATTCCGCTCGTGATCAACGCGCGCGTCGACACCCTGGCCGGCGGAGGCGACTGGGGAGAAGCCGTGGCCCGTGCCAACGCCTACCTCGGCGCCGGCGCCGACGTCATCTTCTTCCTCGGCTTGACCGACGAAGATAAAGTCGCCCGTGCGATTGAGCAGGTCAACGGCAAAATCTCCGTGATCGGCGCGCCCGGACTTGTTCCGCTTCAGCGTCTCGCCGAGCTCGGCGTCTCCCGGGTCAGCTTCGGCCCGGGCACCCTCGCGCTGACCCTGGCCGCCCTGCAGGCCGCAGCCACGAATCTCACCGCTCTCGGCGACTACCCCGCCGATCTCGGGTTCAAGTTCGCCCTGTAATCCGCCTGGACACCGAGGCCGTCAGCATCCGTTTCTCAGCGGATGCGGGTGGCCTCGTTGTGGCTGATGAGTTGCCAGGTGGCGCCCTCGTCGGCGGAGACCCAACCTTCCCATTTGTAGCTGTCGGGGGTGATGGCAGTGAAGTTCCACCGGATCGGGCGACCGTCGGTGCGGGTGCCTTCCTGCCGCACGCCGTGCCGGTACGGGGTGGCGACGAGTTGGCAGTATTCGCCCAGCGCCGGGGCGAAGTAGCTCACGCGCCAGGCTCCAGCGAACGGGTCGTAGACGCGCAGCGCGGTGGCGACGGTTTCACATCCAGACGGATGCGTCGTGCTTGCGACGATCTCGACGTCTTGCACGGCCCGGCCGTCGAGGACGAATTCGACCATCCAGATGAAGTCGCGTGCAATCCATTCATTGGTGGTTTCGTCCAAGCGGGACCCCTTAGCAGTCCAGGATCCAACCATCTGGCCGAAGAGGTGCATGCGTCCGGGGTATTCCGGCGTTGGGCCGTGCGCGATGAGCGCCTCGTCGAATCGGGTCGGCATGGAGGTCATGCCCAAATTTTACCCGACGCGAGGTTACGTTCGGATTACCGCCGGCGTCCGATCGGTTTCTTCAGCGCCCGATGGTGGTGCGGTGAAAGTTGTGAAACGAGCGTGAGGCAGTCGGGCCGCGCTGGCCCTGGTACCGGGAGCCGTATTCACTGGAGCCATAGGGTTTTTCAGCCGGAGAGCTGAGTTGGAAGAAACACAGCTGGCCGATCTTCATTCCGGGCCAGAGTTTGATCGGCAGCGTCGCGACGTTGCTGAGCTCGAGCGTGACGTGTCCAGAGAAACCCGGGTCGATGAAGCCGGCCGTCGAGTGGGTGAGCAGGCCGAGGCGACCGAGGGAGCTCTTACCCTCGAGCCTGGCAGCCACGTCGTCTGGCAGGGTGACCTGCTCGTAGGTGGCGCCGAGCACGAACTCGCCCGGGTGCAGGATGAACGGCTCGTCGGGCTTGGTCTCGATCAAGTGGGTCAGCTCGGGCTGGTCCTCGGCCGGATCGATGTAGGCGTACTTGTGGTTGTCGAACAGCCGAAACAGGCGGTCAAGACGCACATCAATGCTTGACGGCTGGATCATCGCGGGGTCGAGCGGCTCCAAACCGATTCGTCCAGCGTTCAGTTCAGCTTTGATATCGCGATCGGAGAGCAGCACTGTGCCAGCCTAGCCGCGCGGGGTTGATATGCTGGCAACGTTCCGGTTGTTGTTCACCTACAGCGGGCGCGCGGATGTAGTTCAATGGTAGAACTTCAGCTTCCCAAGCTGATAGCGCGGGTTCGATTCCCGTCATCCGCTCCAGAGTTTTCTCAGGTGTCGGTGCGAGTTATGGCGTGGTCCTGCACCAACTCGACCAGCCATTCCTGCAGCTGTTGACCATCAGTCGATAACGCATTGAAAGGCTCGTGTTGTTGTCTATGCAAAGCGGCCGCTCGACTGGTCTGCGGCGTGTGGCGCTGCATAAAGTCGGTCAGCGGACATGCCGATAACGACAGCGGATGCGGTGATTCCCAACGTAGAAATTTCCAATGGTAGGCCAGTGCGCCAAGTGCGGTCGTCACCGTACCAGCGCTAAGGGGGAATTTGTATGCCGCGACCCAGTTGGGTATCGACGAGGCGGGCATCGGTCGGGCAAGGAAGTATCCCTGGCCCAATGGCACCCCGAGCATGACCGCAGCTTCAGCGAGGCGGGCATCTTCAAGCCCCTCCGCTACGACATCGACTTTGAAATCGCGTCCCATTTGTGTGAGTGTGGCGAGCATGCTGAGTGTCTCCAGTGGGCGATTATTCAGGCTCGCAAATAAGCCGCGGTCCAGCTTGATCGAGTCGAAAGGCAACTCTGACAAACGCTTCAGAGTCGCATGACCGGAACCCAGGTCGTCAAGAGCCAACCCGACTCCGAGTGTTCGCAGGCCACTGATTGCAGCGATTTGCACTGCGGACTTCGCTGACTGCGTCTCTAGCAGCTCGAGCGAGAGGCGGCTCGGATTTATGCTGTGGCGTTCCAAGGCGCTCTTTACCCAGCCGGTACAGTTCGAGTCGTAAAGCGTTGACGGAGACAAATTGACCGAGACCCGGGTTGACAGCCCCTCCCTGTCCCAACGTGCGAGGCACCCTAATGCCTCGTCAAGACCAAGACGAAACAGCTCATCGTGGCCAGCATCGTCGAGTGAAGGAAGGAACTGATCAGGACCGACAACGGTGCCATCGACAAGTATTAGTCGCGCCAGAGCCTCTACTCGGCTTAAATCTCCGGTGCGTAAGTCAATGACGGGCTGCATGTACATGGACAATCCGCCGTTGAAGAGGCGCCAGCGATGGGCTTCGAAGCGCTGGTTCAGCAAGGTCCGTTCCGCCTGCGTTGCACGCGGCGTCGTAGAAATGGCTATCGCCTGTGTGCCGCTATCGGAAACCGGCGGCGCCACATACCACCAGCGCTGACGATCGTGTCGGCCTCTCTGAGCCGCTTTCAACGCCGCCTCGGCGTCGCTAAGACAATTAAAAATGTCATCGCTATCCAGAGGGCAGAAAGCGACTCCCATGCTGATGCTGACGCTCACGCTTTTCCCCAGCACTTGAAACGGGCGCTCAACGGCCTCATGCAAACGACGAAGGACCACTTCGAGCTGGTCGTCAATATCTGCACTATCGCGTAGCGAACCGAGGTCGTCGATCACGACGGCGAATTCATCGCCTTTCATGCTCGCCAGAAAAACCCCTTCACCGGCCGAATTGCGAAGCCGACGACCCAGCGCACGTAAGAGCTCATCACCTCCGCGGAGTCCAACTTGTTCGTTGATCCGACGGAATTCGTTAATGTTGATGAGACCGATGGCCGTGACACCCGCGTGCAGGCCTGTCCGGTCCCGCGCTAAGTGCTGCTCAAGGTAGCGGCGGTTAGGCAGGTCCGTGACAACATCGTGCAGCGCTTGGAAGCGCAAAGTGTCTTGGAACGCTCGACGCGTGTTAATGTCGCTCTGCGTACTCACGTAGTGAGTGATCTCGTCTGCCAGGCCTCGCAGTGGTGTAATTTTCAAACCGTTCCAAAACGGCGATCCGTCCTTGCGGTAATTCAGGATGTCACCCTCGAAGGCATCCCCGGCCCGCAATGTGGCGCTGATAGTGGCGACAACTGCACGATCTGTACCCGGGCCTTGAAGGATGCGGCAGTTGCGGCCCAGCAGTTCGTCGGCGCCGTATCCCGTAATCGTGGTAAAGGAATCACCCACATGCAAAATGTTCTGCTGCGCGTCCGTAATCAACGACATATGCGCCGTCGCCGCGAACGCCCGCGCCAGAAGCTCTGCGCTGGCCGCAGGTGTTCCAGCGGAAAATGAGTGCATCGGAAAAGTCTGACACATGGCCACAGCACCTACCGCCGCCCATCACCTCCTGGTCATTCCTGCGAAACCTACGTCTGGAAATGCCCGCCCCCCTACCGGCAACGCGTTGACCGCCGAACAGCGGGCAGCGGATGCCCCGCAGAGTTCCGAGCGGGCGCCAGCCCCAACTGTTCCTGACCCAAAAATCTCAAAGCAATCGATCCGTCCTCTGACGGGCCTATTCTTGCGTCAAAATCCAAGGTCAGCATGAGTGCCAAACCCTACATTGCCCGTTCGTTCCGAATACACTCGGCGCTTTCCCAGTGGGTGCGCTCCAAGGATCATCTTTTCTGAGAACGCGGCCGCCGCTGAAATAATGACCTCCAGATTTCACACGGTGTTGAGTATCCCGAACCGGATCATCTAGCGGCGGAAGTCAAAGCGTACGTCGTGTCGGTGGTGCACGATGTCATGCAGAAAATACGTCCCGAGCGTTTCCACGGTGAACGATGGGCCGTCGCTGCGGCGCGCGGTGCGCTGGCGCGCATCCGTTCGCACCGATGCGAAGCTGTCGGCAACGCGTTGCGCGGCGGCCTCAAGCTCAACGCCAACGATTGCCGGATCCTGCAGGTCGTACCGCTGTGAAACCGCGGTGGCGTCCTGATCCCAATTCGCCAGTAGCGGGTCGTCTTCATCGAGCAGGCGGTGCAGGCGCTCGTCGAACAGGCGACAGACATCGCGCACATGGGCCGCGTATTCGAGTCCGGACCAGGTGTGGTCATTTGGACGTGCCGCGACATCCACTCCCGCCAGCACGGCAGGCCAAGCGGCGGCGTTCTCACGAATCAGGCCCGGCAAGTTCTCGAAGTCCACCTCGCTCGCTCGAAATCCACAGTCGGAGCAGGGGCGTTCGAGCACCCAGGTCCAGTCAGACGTGTCAGGGACGATAGGCATGCGTTTATGCTAGCGGCCACCTGTGCACGGCGAACTGTCACGTGCGCCCGATACCGTTGAGATGAGCAAGGAGACAGATGACGATATTGATTGCCGGATGCGGTGACCTCGGCACCGAGGTCGGCTTGCGCTTCGCCGCCTTGGGGCACGCGGTGGTCGGGCTGCGCCGCAGCGCGAGCGTGCTCCCGAGGGAAATCACTGGTCAGTCGATCGATCTGAGCCGTGAGAAGCCTGTCATTCCGTTCGATACCGAGTTCGTCGTTATGGCGATCTCCGCTGGAAGCCCAACGATCGATGCTTACCGAGCCGCGTACCTGGACGGCCTGCGCAACCTGCTCGATGCGCTCGATGACGCCGGCGTCACGCCCCGCCGCGTGCTGCTCGTCTCATCAACGGCCGTCTACGACATCAACGACGGCAGCCGAGTCGACGAGCAGACCCCCGCTAACCCAAAACCGGGCACAGATTCGATCGTATTCGACGCCGAGCAAATGCTGCACGCCCGCATTCCCAGCGCCACCGTTTTGCGCCTGGCCGGCATCTACGGCCCCGGTCGGGAACGACTGATCACGCAGGTACGAGCTGGTGCCGCACTCTCCGCGGAGTCACGCCACACTAACCGCATCCACCGGGATGACGCAGCAGCCGCGATCGTGCACCTGTTACTGCGCCCGGAACAGCCGGCGCCCCTGTATCTTGGCGTCGACAACGCCCCGGTCCCGAGCAACGAGGTGCTGGCCTTCCTAGCCGCCGAGCTCGACCTGCCCGAATTAGCTCTAAACCCGTCAGCAGCGCCAGCCTCCACCCGGGAAAGTCAGCGTGGCGGGGACAAGCTCCTCAGCAACCGCTTGCTGCGAGATACCGACTTCACCTTCACCTACCCCACCTACCGAGAGGGCTACCGCGCACTCCTGGCGGGAGCCGGAACACTCCACCCGTAAGTTGCTACCTGGTTGGCCCGGCCGGGATCAGATCCGCATCCGCATCCACCACGAGAGCCATCGAGGTCAGTAGCTCTCCCAGACGCACCTGATCATCCGGGCTGACGTCCCGCGCGGCACGGGCGATCAATGCCGCGAAGTCGCTGTAAAGCTTCTGGGTGATCTGTTCTGCGGCGGGGGTCAAGACCAAGAGCAGGCTGCGTCGATCGTGCGGGTGGGCCACCCGGGTGACCAGCTCTAATGCCACCAGGCGATTTGAAATCGCGGTCACGGCACCCGTTGTAATTTCCATCGTTTCCGCGAGCAGCTTAGGAGTAATGCTTCCGGATTCCGCGACACGGGCCAGTGCTCGCAGCTCACTCCCTGTCAAGTTGGTTTCCGCCGCCACCCGATTGCGGTTGCGATCCATCCCCCGAAGAAACGCAAGAGCGGATGCTGTGAGACCATCCCCGGTGCGTCTCGAGATATCGAGTTTCATACGTTCTCCGACCTCTGGTCTGTCTGTTTCGCCCGCACTGCAGGCCCACAAAACGACTCGTCCCAGCCGCTCTGTCCTGCCAGTGTAGCGGGTAGCTCAATTTTGGAGTTTCTTAATGAGTGAGTAGTTTCTTCTTTGAATTATTTCCCGTATATTGAAAGACGCGCTCGCGGTTCGACGTGCTCCTTGGGGTCAGCCAGGTTCTAGCAACCGGCCGATATTGAGCCGCCGACCGGTCGCCTCGAGCGCGGCCATCACCCTGCACTAACGAAACGGACCATGTAATGCAGAGCTACCGCCTGACGATCAACGACGACTGGTTCTACCTTTCCGGCGATTACAACGTTTCGGCTCTCAAAGCTGCGATGACGGCAGCAGTCCACAGCGGCGGCGGCTTCGTCGACATATTCAGTTCCCTGCGTGCGCAGACCTCCCTTCTGATCACGGCACATTCGATCGTGAAGCTGGAAGCCATTTTTGCCGACGATCTTCCTGACCCCATTGACACAACTCCCCCCCTTGGCCACTCGTACATCGATGATGATTACTGGCTGGATTGAATCGTTTTACGCGGGTTTTCTCTTCTCGAGCGTCGGGGGCATCCGTTCGGTGGGTCCATTTGAATCGATACCCGTGCAGCATTGACGACGAGCACACAC
Source organism: Cryobacterium lyxosi (assembly GCF_004403345.1). NCBI lineage: Bacteria > Bacillati > Actinomycetota > Actinomycetes > Micrococcales > Microbacteriaceae > Cryobacterium > Cryobacterium lyxosi. The sequence continues at coordinate 266,766 of NZ_SOGT01000002.1, read as the reverse complement.
ATGGGTAGGTTCACGCGAACGGTGATGTGCTCGTTCCGAAACGTCGGCACGCTGACAGCATGACCAACGGAAGGGCAGTTCTCATGAGTTTCCTCGGATTCCTCCTGCTCGGTCTCATCGCCGGCGCCATCGCGAAGGCAATCCTTCCCGGCAGGCAGGGCGGAGGCTGGTTCATTACCCTGCTGCTCGGGGTGATCGGTGCCTTCCTCGGTGGGTGGCTGGGCGGGCTCCTGTTCAACGTCAACCTGGGCGACTTCTTCTCGCTGACGACGTGGATTCTCGCGATCGTCGGATCGCTTATCGTGCTCCTTATCTATGGGGCGATCGCAAACCGCCGCCAGGCCAAGTCGTAATACAACTGCCAGAACCGTCTAACCGTTTCCACAGCGTGGCACCCGATCTGGGTGCCACGCTTGTGGCGTTTTGCGATAAGTTCATGCGCCGACACCCAAAAGGGGAGATTAGGGGCACAATTGTCACCAATCCGAAGTCGATGGAGCTCCGAACTCACAGCAAGCACGGGTTAGCCGTGAAACAAACAGGAGGCACCTGAAATGCGCACATCACCTAATCGTCTGATCGCCACCGTCTTCGGCGCGGTCTACGTTCTCGTTGGATTACTCGGCTTCGCCGTTACCGGCGGAGTCGGCTTCATCGCCACTCAAGGCGAATTGCTTCTCGGAATCTTCGAGGTCAATCCTCTGCACAACATTGCGCATCTTCTGATCGGTGCCGCCCTGCTCATTGCCGGCCTCTCCAACGTTGCGGCCGCCAAGGCGACTAACAGCACCATCGGCGCCGTGTATCTGCTCCTGGGCATCGTTGGATTCTTTATCGCGAGCACCGCACTGAACATCCTGGCGCTCAACACGGCTGACCACTTCCTGCACCTCGGCAGCGCGATCGTTCTCCTCGGGGTTGGCCTCACCGCCGACAAGATGGTTCGCAGCCACGCCACGGCGTAACGACCAGCCCCAGCATCACTCCATCCCTTCGCAGCAGGTTCACCCAAGGAGCATCATGTCCCCGGTCACTCGTATTTGGATGGGCTTCGCCGCCCTCGGCGCCGCTCTGGTCCACTTGGCCGTGGGCGTAACCGCTCCGTTTCCCCTGTCGGTTCTTCTGGTCGGGTTCGGCATTGCTGAACTCGGCTGGGGAATCGCCGCCCTTGCCCGGGACCGCATAATTGTTCCCCGCATCATCGTGGGAGCAGCCCTCATACCGGTTTTCATCTGGGGAGCGACTGCCGCCCTCGGCAGCGGTCTCGGCGTCACGAGCGCCCAGACCGGGCTACCGCTCTACCCGATGGCCATTGCGTCACTACTCAACATATTCTTGGCCGCTACGGTGGCCATTGCACAGCGGCACGCATCGAACAAAGTCACTGCCCCTGTCGGTGCCGCTCTGCACGGCACCGCCGCGCCGAACGGTTGGCGTTTTCTCACCGGCGTCGTCGTGGGCGGCTTTCTGCTCTCGGCGCTCACCACCCCGGCCCTCGCTGCTACCGAGATCGGCTCCCACGCCTTACCCCACGGGTCGCACGGTGTGACCGCGGTCATCATGCCGCAACCGGTCGACCACGGATCACACGGATCGCACTGATCGCACTGGCCGCACTGGCCGCACTGATGGCACGGATCGCACTGGTGCCTTTCGCAGAGCGTGGAACGGGTCTTACTTGCGTGAACATCGAACGGCTAGTGCGTTCTAGGGTTCGCTGTGCCCCGACGCTGAAGAATCACGGCCCGACGCATCCAGCCCTGCCAGGTCAGCTACCGGCGGCACAACCTCGATGCTCATGAAACGCTTGACGTTTTCATCGACGATGATATCGCTCGGCCGCAGCGGGCGGGTGAGGTAGAGCCCGTCCAGACTGGTCAGCCGGCTCAGGGCGACATAGGTCTGACCGGGACTGAACACCCGCGCACCAAGATCGACAATGGCCCGCGCGTAGGTGGCCCCCTGCGATTTGTGAATGGTGACCGCCCAGGCCAACCGCAGCGGAAACTGCGTGAATTCCGCCACGACATCCCGACTCAGTTTCTTGGTCGCAGCGTTGTAGGTGTACTTGTACTTTTCCCACACCGTCGGCTCGACCTCGAACACGTCGCCGTCGATGTCCACGAACACGGTCGAGGTGACCTTCGTCACCGTTCCAATGCTGCCGTTGACCCAACGCGGCCCACCGTCAAGCGGAGAATCGTTGCGCAGGAACATCACCTGCGCGCCCACCTTGAGTTCGAGCACCTCGTCGGCCGGAAACTGCTTGCCGCCGAAATCCCCGGTGATGTCGGCCTTCGCGGTGAGCGATTTACCCGACAGCTTCTTCAAAGCGGATGCGTTGATGCGGTTCACAGCGTCATTGCGGGTCGCGAGGGTGATCACGCCCTCGCTCGGCGGTGTTCGCGCCCCCGCGCCGTTGAGAGCTCCGCCGATCTCGGGAGTGACCTGGCCGTGCCGAACGGCATTGAGCATGAGCTTGAAATCGTTGTCACGCTGCCGGTGGATTTCGGTGAGCTCGAAGATGCGCAACTCTGCATCACGCCACACCTTCGCGTCGAAGAACCACATCGAGCGGTAGTGGTCGGCGAAATAGGCACGCTCATCCGGTCCGCCCGGCACCGGGGCCAGCTGGTACGGGTCACCGAACAGCACGATCTGGACTCCGCCGAATACATCGAACGGGCGTTGCCTGGCCTGGCGCAGGCTGCGGTCGATCGCGTCCATGAGGTCGGCATTGACCATCGAGACCTCGTCGATGACGAGGGTGTCGATGGTGTTGAGAAGTTTGCGCACCTGGTCGTTCTGATCGATCGGGCTGTCGGCAATCACACCGATCGGCAGCCGAAAGAGCGAGTGGATGGTCTGACCACCAACGTTCAATGCGGCGACACCGGTAGGCGCGGCGATCACGATCTGCTTGCTCGTGTTCCACGAGAGGTGGTTCAGCAGGGTGGACTTACCGGTTCCGGCCCGGCCGGTGACGAACACGTTCTGCTTGGTGCCTTCGATCGCCGCGAAGACCAGCGCCTGTTCACGACTGAGCGGAATCTCGGACACGGCACACTTTCTCTGGCAGGCGAACGCTGCACGGGGATATCGTCACAGGCAACATTCCACTGTAGCCTCCAGCAGCGCACCGGGTACGAAGCGGAGCTTTGGCCGCGATGCCAGTTCACCTCCCCATACAATATTGGAGTGACCATTCCGGCCGAACAGCATCGGGCGAGCGGGCGCCGCGGCAGTTTGCTCCGGGCCGTTCTCGTCATCGTGGTGGTCGCCGGACTGCTCGCGGCCGGCCTCGCGGGCACCATCAATGCTCTCAATCGCACGGTCTACAGCGCCAGCGGCTTTGCCCGGCAATACCTCGACGCCCTGGCCCGGGGCGACACCGTCGGCGCCCTCGCTCTCGGTGGCGTGATGCCCAACACAACCGACCTGGCTGCCTGGGGGCTCACCGACGAGGTCGCGAAAGATCTGCCCGAGACCCTGCTGCGGGCATCTGTTCTGAGCGGCCTCGACAATATCGAACTCGCGAGCACGACCGCTACGCCCGCCATCGACGATGGAACCGCCCAGACCGTGGTGTTCGATTTCGATCTGAACGGCATCGCGTCGAGCATGGCGTTCACTGTCGAGCGGGCGGGCTCGTTCGCCGGCGTTTTCAACGCCTGGACGTTCAGCACCAGCCCCCTTGCTGTACTGCAGGTCTCGGTGCTGCACGAACGATCATTCACGGTCAACGGCCTCACCCTGGACACGCGCGCCCACAGTGCAGCGGATGCCCCCGCAACGTTCTCCACGTCCGCCGCGTATCTCGCGTTCGCCCCGAACCGTTATACGTTCGAACATGAGTCGGCCATGCTGACCGCTCAGAAGAAAACCGTGCGTGTGACGAAAGACGGTCCCGCCGCAGTGGAGGTCAACGCCTTACCGAACCAGGACATGGTGGGCCAGGTTCAGTCGGAGCTGAACAAGTTCCTCGACGCGTGCGCCACCCAAACGGTGCTCCAACCGACCAGCTGCCCCTGGGGCATCCAGATCGACGACCGCATCGAGAGCACTCCGGCCTGGTCGATCACCGCGTACCCCACTGTCACGCTCACCGCGGGCGAACTGGCGTTTGAGATGGTCGCTACTCCCGGGCAGGCCCATATCGTGGTGAAGGTGCAGTCACTGTTCGACGGCGACATCAGTACCCGCGACGAAGACGTCCCGTTCACGATGGGGCTCAGCGCAGTCGTACAGCCAAGCGGTGCCCTCGCCATCCAACTGCACTAGGCACGGCTAGCTGGGGGTCCGAGCGTCGCGCACGGCGATACGAGCCAGGTTCGCGTTGTACTCGATGAGCTCGGCGTCCTCGGTACGGTCCGCTGTGCGATCCAGCCGTTTTGTGACTTTAGTATCGTCACGGCTCCACATAATCGCGACGACAACGGCCAGCACAAAGGTCGGCAGTTCGCCGATTCCCCACGCGACACCGCCCCCCATCTGCTGGTCGGCGATGGCTGACACTCCCCAGGTGCGGCCCATCGCTCCGTACCAGTCGGCCAGGAGCAGCCCCGTGCCGCTCATCAGGGCGAGGCCGAAAAACGCATGGAAGGCCATTGTCACCAACAGCAACAGCAGTCGGAAGGCGTGCGGCAGGCGGTACGGTACCGGGTCGATGCCGATCAGGGACTGCACGAACAGGTAGCCGGTAATGAGAAAGTGCACGATCATCCACAGGTGGCCGATGTGGTCGGTGGTAGCCCAACTGAAGATCGAGGTGTAATAGAACACCCACAGTGAGACACCGAACAGCACTGCCGCGACAATCGGGTTGGCGACGATGCCGGCAAAGCGCGAGTGCACCGCGGTGAGGATCCACTCGCGCGCACCCCGACTGCCGTCTTGCCGCTTGGCGATCGCCCGCGCGGCGAGGGTCACCGGGGCGCCCGGCACCAGCAACAAGGGCACGAGCATAGTCAGCACCATGTGCACGAGCATGTGGGTGGAGAACAGGTACTTCTCGTACACATTCACTCCACCGTTGGTGATGTAGAACAGGGTGAGCATACCCAGAATCCAGAGCACGCTGCGGTAGATCGGCCATGCGTCGCCGCGGCGGTGCAACCGCCAGACGCCGGCCAGGTAGAAAAAGATGCCGAATGCACAGAACAGAATCCAGGCGAGGTCAAGGTTCCACTCGGTGAAATAGCGCGAGAAAGTGAGTTCCGGCGGCAAGAGTTCACCGGTGAGAATTTGCGCCGGCGTTGACTGGGGAACCTCGGTTGCGACCACCTGGGCGACGGGCGTCGCCGTGCGGGCGAGCGCGGCGGCCACACCGGATGCCAGGCCCATGAAGCCGAGCTCGGTCACGACGAGCCACCAGAACCAGCGACCGTTCGCCGGCCCGCTCCGCTGCATCCGTTTGATAAAGAACCGGCGTTGCGCAATGCCGAACCCGCCGAGTGCGACGAGAGCGGTGACCTTCACGAGCACGAGCAGGCCGTAGGGACTGAGCAGGTTATCCCAGCTGCCGATGCGCAGTTCAGCGCTGGCATAGCCCGACGCGGCCACCACGATGAACGAGACCAGTGCGAGCGAGGAATACCGCCCGATCACCTGGCGGATGCGTTCGCCGTCCAGCTGGGTACGCAGCACGACAATGGTGAGCAGGCCACCCAGCCAGATCGCCGCGAAGACGAGGTGCAACCCGAGGGCCGTGATCGCGGCGTTGTGTCCCGACGCGCCCGCCGAGTGGCCTTGCTGAGCCATGGGCAGCAACGCGGTCAGGGCCAGTACGGTCACAAAGACCAATGCGGTCTGATTACGCACGGCGAAGCACAGTACGGTGACGCCGGCGGCGATCAAGGTCGTCGCGAGCCAGGCCTGCCCCAGTTCGATCTGGCTGAAGAATTGGCCGACCGTGGCGCTGAACTGATCGCTGATGCCGAGTGGCACATTGGTGACCTGTAGAAAGGTCAGAAAGCCCGTGACAGCAGATGCGACGGCGAACAGTGCCGACGACGCTGCGGCGAAGTCCAGGGCGGTGCTGTATTCACGTTGCTTGGGGCTCAATGCGAACAGTGTGAGCACCAATGCACCGATGGTGCCCGCCGCCGCGATGTTGACCGCGAGCTTGGCCAGGGGAAGGCCCCAGCGCACCACCGGTCCCGGGTCGGCGAGGAGCTGGGCTGAAGCGCCACCACCGTAGGCCAACGCGACAAGGGTAGACAATACGGCGACCAGCAGCAGGGCTGCCGGTCCGAGAATGCGGACTATACGGGGCACCTGTCCAGCTTATTCGCCCACCCCTGAACATTCGTCGCGTACGGTGCCCTGAAAACCAGAAAGGGGCACCGACTCGCGTCGACGCCCCTTTTCTCACTAAAAGCTACTTGGCGGCAGCCTTGAGCTTGCTTCCGGCGGTCAGCTTGACGCGGTGGCCGGCTGCGATGGCGATTTCTTCGCCGGTCTGCGGGTTGCGGCCGGTGCGCGCGGCCGTAGCGGTGCGCTCGACTCCCAACCATCCCGGGATGGTGACCTTGCCGTCAGCGGCAACGGTCTCGGCCAGAGTTGCGAAGAATGCGTTCAGAACGCCGTCAACGGCGGCCTGGCTCTGTCCTGAGTCAGCGGCAACCTTGGCAACGAGCTCGGTCTTGTTCAGCGACTTGTCAGCCATTGAGTGTCCTCCTCGGACCTTCGTCTGTATACACAGCGATATTCGTAATACGGATGCTCCTCGAAGAGAAGCCCCGCTGGTCGGTTCGACCGAGTTGAAATCTAGCATTGATCCACCAAAAACCCCGGATTTACGGCGATTTTCGATCATTTCAGTGCACTTTCACCCTCTCGAGCGCTCGATTTTCGCTCTGCGCGAAACACGGCGCCAGAGAGGGATTAAAACTAAACGGGATGCCGACTCAGAGTCGACATCCCGTTTGGATGATTCAGAAGCCGATGAAGACGAGCTTCAGCGGCGCCAGAAGGAGTTACCAGCTGGACTTGGTGATGCCGGGCAGCTCGCCGCGGTGCGCCATATCGCGAAAACGAACACGCGAGATGCCGAACTTGGAGAGGTGGCCGCGGGGACGACCGTCAACGGCGTCACGGTTGCGCAGGCGCACCGGGCTCGCGTTGCGCGGCAGCTTCTGCAGGCCCTTGCGAGCGGCTTCACGCGACTCGTCGGTGCCGGCAGGGTCAACCAAGGCCTTCTTGAGTTCCAGGCGCTTGACGGCATACCGCTCGACGATGACCTTGCGCTGGTTGTTCTTGGCAATCATGCTCTTCTTCGCCATGTTTAGCGCTCCTCACGGAAATCAACGTGCTTGCGGATAACCGGGTCGTACTTCTTGAGCACGAGACGGTCGGGGTCGTTACGGCGGTTCTTTTTGGTTACATAGGTGTAACCGGTTCCAGCCGTGGAACGAAGTTTGATGATCGGACGTACGTCATGAGCCTTAGCCATTAGATCTTCACCCCACGAGCGAGAACGTCCTTGACGACGCTTTCGATACCACGAGCATCAATAACCTTGATGCCCTTTGCGGACAAGGTCAGTGTGACCTTGCGACGAAGCGACGGCACGTAGTACGTCTTCTTCTGAACGTTCGGGTCGAAACGACGCTTGGTGCGTCGGTGCGAGTGCGAAATGTTGTGTCCGAAGCCGGGAACAGCTCCGGTCACCTGGCAAACAGATGCCATGGTTTCCTCCATTACCGAAGGGCGAATGCCCTTCCCAAGATCCCTTGTCGGCAGGCTGCTCATAAATGAACAACCTGCAATGCGCGCGCAGAGGCGCAGCAACCTCCCACGATACGGGCTCCTCAGGCGCAGTGCAAATTCGTCCGCGAATCTCCGTCGAAATGGCGAGACCACGGCGCTTCCACCGGCCAGCACTTCAGCGTGCCGCCTGGCCGATTCGCGTCACTCAGCGGATGCTGCGGCTTTCGCCGTGCAAGCGGCGCACAGACCAAAGACATCGACGACGTGGGCGGCAGCGGTGAAACCGTTCTTTGCGGCGACGTCCTTGGCCCAGGTTTCAACGGCATCCGCTTCGATCTCGACCGTGAGGCCGCAGTTACGGCAGATCAAGTGGTGGTGGTGGTCATTGGTGCTGCACGCGCGATAGAGGCTTTCACCCTCTGGCGACTGGAGCGAGTCAGCCTCACCCGTATCGGCTAAATCGGCCAGGGCGCGATAGACCGTCGCCAGTCCGATCGGGGATCCGGTCGAGTGCAGGGCGGAGTGCAGCGCCTGGGCGCTGACGAAGCCGTCGTTCGCGTCGAGGGCGCCCCGAACGGCCTCGCGCTGCCAGGTGTTTCGCTTCATGACATCAACCGTAGCGATGTTCGCTGTGGTCGGCGCGCATCCGCTTCGCGGGGTCGCCGTGAAGCGACCAACCGCCGCAGCAGCAGGGCAAGCAGGAACAAGGCCACCGCAGTGAGGGCAATTGCCGGGCCGGCCGCCACATCGAGTGAACGAGAAAGCAGCACGCCGGCCAGTCCGGCCAGGGCTCCGAGCAGGGGGGCAATGATGAACATCTGAGTGGTCGTCCGCGAGACGAGCCGGGCGGCTGCTGCAGGGGCAGCGATCAGGGCGATGGCGAGGATAGCCCCCACCGCGGGCATCGCGGTGACGACGGTGGCCGTGATGAGTATCAGAGTCAGCACTTCGATCGGCCATTCTCGATAGCCGGCCGCGCGAAAGCCGTTCACGTCGAAGGTCGAGAACATGATCTGCTTGCCCAGAAAGACAATGGCCAGTACGGCACACGCCAGCACGATAGCCACGAGTGCCACATCATTACCGCTCACCGTGAGAATCGAACCCACCAGGTACGAGTCGACCTTGACCGGCAGAGACGGATTGAGCCCCTGCAGCAGAACGCCGAGTGCAAATCCGGCGGTGAGCAGAATGCCAGATGCCACCTGTTTTCCCTGACGTTCGACCCGCCCGATCATCGTCATGACGCCCACGATGAATACGCTCGCCACGGCGGCGCCGAGCGGAATGCTCACTCCGAGAATCGCCGCGCCGACCGCTCCCGGAAAGGTCGCGTGGGTGAGTGCCTGAGCGAAGAAGGTGCGCTGGCGCAGCACTACCAGGGTGCCGACGAGGCCGCTGAGCGCCCCGATCAGCAGTGCTGCCAGGAGGGCCTGTTCGAAGTAGCCCATCAGTGCTCCACCGGTACGGTACCGTGATGTCGACGCGGGCCGCCGATTCGCTCCAGTGCGAGCCGCACGACCAGTGCCAGCACGTAACCTGCGACGAGCACGAGCACAACAGTGGCTCCGCTCGGCAGGTCGACGCCGCCGTTGACCGATGCTTCGTAGCCGAGCGTCAGCCCCACCCAGGCGGCCAGGGTCGCAAAGCCTGCCGCTACCGGAAAGAGCAGCCACAGTCGATTGGTCACCAGGCGGGCGACCGCGCCCGGCACGATCAGCACGGCGAGGACGAGCAGGTTGCCCACAGCGCTGCTTGCGGCCACCACAACGAGGGCAATAGCGACATTGAGCACAATGTCGAGCAGGAGGGGCCGGTAGCCGGCCGCCGCCGCGCCTTCACGATCGAAAGCCAGAAAGATTTGCTCTTTCAAGGTGAACCCCACCATGACCAGGGCGATCAGGCAGACCACAACGGTTTGGTTGACCTCGGCCGGGCCGACGGTCAGCAGGCGTCCGAACAGCAGGGCATCCAACTGACCGACATAATTTGTTTCCCGTGAAACTACTATGATCCCCACGCTGAACATGGCCGTGAAGACGATAGCGATCGCGGCGTCCGACGTGACCGCGCGCTTGACGATCACGGTGAGCACGACGGCCGCGATGAGCGCCGCCACCATGGCTCCCACGAATAGCCCGTCGCGGCCACCCCAGACGAATCCGATGGCCACACCGGGAAAGACCGCGTGGGTAAGTCCGTCACTGATGAACTCCAGCCCACGCAGGTTGACGAGCACACCGACGAGCCCGGCCACGAGGCTCAGAACGACGAGCACGAGCAACGCCCTGGCCATGAACGGCAGGTCGAAGGCGGTGATCAGCGGCGTGAAGACACCCACTCAGTGACCTCCGTGACCGGGAACCACAATGGTGTGCTCGTCCATTTCCACACCGACGGAGCCGAATGCCTGCTGCACGTTGGCGAGGGTCAGCACCGCATCGCGCGGTCCGAACGCCACCTGAGCGCCGTTGAGCAGCAGCACACACTCACAGACGGCCCGCGCGAGGTCAAGGTCGTGGGTCGACACGAGCACCGCGACGCCCTGCTTCTTGAGGCACTTCACGGTTTCGATGAGTGCATCCCGGTTGACCTGATCGAGTCCATTGAAAGGCTCATCGAGCAGAAGCAAGCGCGGGGCGGATGCGACGGCGCGCGCGAGCAGACCACGTTGCTGCTGCCCGCCCGAGAGCTCACCGAAGCGTGTCTTGGCACGATCGCCCAGGCTGACGGTCTCCAGCGCCTCGGCGACGGCTCGGCGATCGGCCTTGGTCGGCATGCGCCACCAGCCGAGAGAGCGGTAACGGCCCATCATGACGACCTGCTCGAGTGAGACCGGAAAGTGCGGGTCGAGCTGGTCGGTCTGGGGCACGTAGCCGATGTAGCCGGCCGGCGCCGGCCACTGTCCCAGCACCTCGACGGTACCGGACGTGCGGGTGATGAGCCCGAGGACACCTTTGAGCAGGGTGGACTTGCCCGACCCGTTCGGGCCGATCAGGGCAACAGCCTGACCGGGCAGCACCGTGAAGTCGATACCGGTCAGCGTGGGGTCCGCGCCGTACGCAAACGACGCCGTCGCCACACGAAGAGCGGCGGCAGCGTTCGCTGTGGGTGTTTCTTGAGAAGTGTTCTCGATCACGTGTTAACTATTGCAGGTCAGCGGGCAGTGCAGAGGGCGTGACTCCCCACGACTCGAGCATGAGCGTGGCATTGTGCAGCTGCGCCTTGATGTAGGTATCGCCAGCGCTTCCATTCGGGCCAAGCGAGTCGACGTAGAGCGCATCATCACCGGAGTAGACGGTCACACCAGCTTCGGTCGCAATCGTCTCGGCGGTTTTGGGGCTGAGGGATGCCTCGGAGAAGACGGACGTGACGCCGGTCGCCGTGATGGCCGCGACGAGGGAGTCGATCTCGGCGGCGCTCGGCTCGGCGTTGTCGTCGAAGCTTGGAATCACCGAACCGACATAATCAATGTGGTACGCCGCGGTGAAGTAGCCGAGGGAGTCGTGGTTGCTCACAAGCAGTCGTTCGCTCTCCGGCACCGTATCGACATTGGTGCGGATCCATTCGTCGAGGTCATTGAGTCGCGCCGTGTACGCCGTGGCATTGGATTCGAAAGTCACCGCGTTGCCTGCGTCGGCGGAGGTGAGACCGTCGACGATCGTGGCGACGATTGTCTTCGCGTTCTGCACGTTCGTCCAGATGTGCGGATCACCGCCCTCGTGGGCATGCTCATCCGCGGCCACATCGGCGTGGGCATCCGCTTCTTCGTCGGCGTGCTGGTCGTTCGTCTGACCCTCTCCCGCCCCGACCTTGGAGATCGTGATGCCCTCATCGGCATCGATCGTGACACCGTCAAAGCCGGATGCGGCTATGGCGTCGTCGAGCCACTTTTCAAGTCCGACGCCGTTGATCACGAGCACGTCGGCGGCGCCGAGCGCGGTCAGATCGGCCGCGGACGGGTCATAGCTGTGCGCGCTCTGGTTCGGCTGGATGAGTTGGGTCAGGTCGACGCCCCTGGCATCGCCGACCACGTTGCGGGTTAAATCGGCGACCTGGGTGGTTGTGGCGACGATCTTGAGGTCGCTGGCTGCGCCGTCGGCCCTCGCGGTCGTCTCAGCCGAGCATCCCGAGAGGGCTAGTGCGGCTGACGCGAGGAGTGCGGGAACGGCGAAATGTCTCGTGTGCATTCCTCGACAGTAGCCTTGCTGATAATGATTGTCAAAACCATTAGCGGGCGAGCTTCCTATTCGAGCAGCAGTGCCGGCTCCTCGATGATGCTCGCGACGTCGGCCAGAAAACGACTCGCAACGTCACCGTCGACGACGCGATGGTCGAAGCTCGCGCCGATCGTGGTCACATACCGAACTCGCACCTCACCATCGACGACCCACGGCTTCTGCTTGATCGTGCCGAGGGCCACGATTCCGGCCTCTGGCGAGTTGAGGATGGGAGTACCGGTGTCCATGCCGAACACGCCGATATTGGTGATCGTGATCGTGCCATTGCTCATCTCGGCCGGGCTGGTCTTACCGTCGCGCGCGGTCATGGTGAGTTTCTCGAGGGACGCCGCAAGCTCGAGCAGGCTCATGTCCTGCGCTTCTTTGATGTTCGGAACGATCAGCCCGCGCGGGGTCGCTGCTGCGATGCCGAGATTCACGTAGTGCCGCACGATGATTTCCTCATCGGTGAAGGTCGAGTTCACCGTGGGGTTGCGCCGCACGGCCCAGATCATGGCCTTGGCCATGATCAACAGGGGCGACACGCGAATGCCGGCGAAGTCCGTGGACGCCTTGAGTCGTTTGACGAATTCCATGGTGCGGGTGGCGTCGACGTCAACAAACAAGCTCACATGCGGGGCGGTGAAAGCGCTCTTCACCATTGCCTGCGCGATGGCTTTACGCACACCCTTCACGGGAATGTGTTCGTCGCGATCGACCGGCCATTCCGGCGTCTGAATGTTGCGGAACACGCTGGTCTGGGTCGCGCCGCGCACCACGTCCTCGCGAGTCACGTCGCCGACCGGTCCGGTCGCTTCGACGAGGGAGAGGTCGACACCGAGGTCCTTGGCGAGTTTACGAATGGGCGGCTTGGCCATGACCGGTCCAACGGATGCCGCGCGCCGGGTCGGTTCCAAAGCCTCGACGCGCGCGCGCGCCGGGGCTTTTGGCGCAAGTGTCTCGTGGGCGACGCTCGCGGCGGTGTGCCGACGCCGACGGGTCGGCATGGTAGCGGCGGCGCCGCGGCCGACGAGCACCGGTTCCGGGGCTTCGTCGATGATGCTGGTGCTCGCGTCCACGGTCATCTGGTCAGCGGAACCAGTGTCGGCGGCATCCGCTGCCGCTGAACTGGCATCGGGATTGATCGTGATGATGAGGGTACCCACGTCGACGGTCGTGCCCGCCGCGACCAGAATCTCCGCGACCACGCCCACGAACGGCGACGGCAGCTCGACCAGGGACTTAGCCGTTTCGATCTCGACCAGAACCTGGTTGATCGTCACGGCGTCGCCGGGCGCGACCTTCCACTCAACGATTTCAGCCTCGGTCAGGCCTTCGCCGACATCGGGGAGAGTGAACTTCGACACGCTCATACTGTGCCTTTCCTGCTGCTGGTAAAAGTGAGCATGATCAGTAGGCGAGAACGCGGTCGACAGCTTCCAGCACCCGATCGGGGCTGGGCAGAAAGTGCGTCTCGACGGCGGCCGGTGGAAACGGTGTGTCAAAGCCAGAGACCCGCAGCACGGGCGCTTCGAGCGTGTAGAACGATCGCTCGGCGACCGTGGCGGCAATCTCACTGCCGACACTCACGAAGCCGGGCGCCTCCTGGGTGACCACGAGGCGGCCGGTCTTCTGCACGGAACCCAGAATCGGTCGATAGTCGATCGGGGAGATCGAACGCAGGTCGATGACCTCGAGGCTGATGCCCTCCGCGGTGGCGAGTTCGGCCGCCTGGAGCAGCACGCTGACCATTGCGCCGTGACCGACGACGGTGACGTCGGTGCCGGCCCGAACGACGCGACTGGCGTGCAGCGGTGTTCCGCTTTCATCAAAGCGCACCTCACCCTTGGGCCAGTAGCGGCTCTTGGGCTCGAAGAAGATCACCGGGTCGTCACTGGCGATGGCCTCCTGCATCATCCAATAGGCATCGTGCGGATTGGAGGGGCTGACCACACGCAAGCCGGGAGTGTGCGCGAAGTAGGCTTCCGGGCTCTCCTGGTGGTGCTCAATCGAGCCGATGTGTCCGCCGTAGGGAATACGGATGACCACCGGCATGATGAGCCCGCCTTCGTGGCGGTTGCGCATGCGTGCGAGCTGGCTGGTGATCTGGTCGAAGCCGGGAAAAACGAATCCGTCGAACTGAATCTCGCAGACCGGGCGAAACCCGCGCATGGCCAGGCCGATTGCCGTACCGATGATGCCGGATTCGGCGAGCGGCGTATCGAGCACCCGCTTGTCACCGAATTCGGCGATGAGGCCCTCGGTGACCCGGAATACTCCACCGAGGGGGCCGATGTCCTCGCCCATCAGCAGAACTCTGGGGTCGTCGAGCATTGCGCGACGCAGCCCGGCGTTCAGAGCCTTGGCCATCGGTAGCGAAGCGGAAGCCACGCTCGTGTCTAGTGCAGCGGTCATCAGTTCTTGCCCTCGTCGAAAGATGCTTCGTAGCGTTCCAGCCAGGCTTTTTGCTCAGCCACCAGCGGATGCGGTTCGGCGTAGACGTTGTCGAAGATCACCGATTGCTCCGGACCGGTGATCTCGAGAGCACGACGACGGGCGTCGGCGGCGAAATCGGCCGCTTCGTCATCGACGTCGTCGAGGAATTGCTGCTCGACGCCCAAGCCCTTCAGGTAGCTGCGAAAGCGCACGATCGGGTCGCGGGCCACCCAGTAGGCGAGTTCCTCCGGGTCGCGGTATTTGGTCGGATCATCGGCGGTCGTGTGGGCGCCGACCCGGTAGGTGAGTGCCTCGATCAGCGACGGGCCGTGGCCGGCGCGAGCGTCGTCCATCGACTTTGCCGTGACGGCGAAGCTCGCGAGCACATCATTGCCGTCGATCTGGGTGCCCGGCATGCCGAAGCCAGCGGCACGCAGGTACAGCGGCGTACGGGACTGCCGGGCGACGGGCACCGAGATCGCCCAGTGGTTGTTCTGCAGAAAGAACACCTGTGGCGTCTGGTAGCTCGCCGCGAAAACGAGCGCCTCGTTGGCGTCGCCCTGCGATGATGCTCCGTCGCCGTAGTAGACAATGACGGCCTGATCGGTCTCTGCGTTGCCGGTCGCGGTCGAACCGTCGAGCTGCATGCCCATGGCATAGCCGGTGGAGTGCAGGGTCTGCGAGGCGAGTACGAGGGTATAGAGGTGAAAGTTTCCGTGCTCTTCGGGGACCCAGCCGCCGAGGGTGACACCGCGCAGCATCCGCAGAATATCCACGACGTCAAGGCCACGGATCATGCCGACCACGTGCTCCCGATAAGAGGGAAACACATGGTCCTGCGGCCGGGTGGCGTAGGCGGATCCCACCTGCGCGGCCTCCTGGCCGTGGCTTGGAACCCAGAGAGCGAGCTGGCCCTGACGCTGCAGATTGGCTGCCTCGGTGTCGAACTTCCGCACCACGACCATGTCCCGATAGAAACGTCGGTAGTCAGCTTCGGTGAGGCGGTCGAGGTAGGGCAGAAACTCTTCAGCGGCGGCGCTCGGTTCGAACACCCCGGTCGAAGAAATCATGCGCACGCACGTCTCGGTCCCATCGAGACCAAAAGGTGTGGGCGCTGCAGCAATGCGTGACGCAATTGCTTCGTTTCGAGTGGCTGACACCGTACTAACCTATCTTCCGAGCCGGGTGGCCGACGGGAAGCGCGTCGACAAGATCCGCGCTCATTACTAAGAGTGTCGCTACAGCCTGCTCTTCACCGATCGAGATCCGAATACCTTCAAGCGCGAAGGGACGCACCACCAGGCCAGCTTCGCTGAGGGCCTCGGTGATACTGGTTGTTTCGGCGCCGGTGGGCAGCCAGAGAAAGTTGCCTTGGGGTACCGGGATGTTCCAGCCCTGGTCGATCAGCGCCTGCCAGGTCGCATCGCGACGCGCGGCGATGACTCGGACCCGATCAAGCAACTCTTTCTCGGCCAGGAGGGAGGCGATAGCGGCAGCCGCGGCCTGCGCGGTAACCGAGAGGGGGATCGCAGTCGAACGAGCGGCGTTCAGAATGTCCACGGGACCGAGCGCGTAACCAACCCGCAGCCCGGCGAGGCCGTAGGCCTTTGAAAAGGTGCGGAGAACGACAAGGTTGGGGTAGCGGGCCAGCAGTGGCGGGCCGTTGACGGCATCCGCTTGGGTAACGAACTCGATATATGCCTCATCGAGAATGACCAGCAGGTCGGTAGGGACGACGGCCATGAAAGCCTCGAATTCGTCCTTGGTCACGATCGTGCCGGTGGGGTTGTTCGGTGAGCACACGATGACGACCCGGGTGTTGTCGCTGATCGCGGCGGCCATTTCGGGCAGGTCATGGGCGTGATCGGGGCGGTTGGGCACACGCACACTGACAGCACCGGCGACGGTTACGAGTGAGGGATAGGCCTCAAACGACCGCCAGGAGTAAAGCACTTCATCATCCGGGCCAGCAGCAGCGAGAATGAGTTGGGCCAGCAAGGCCACCGAACCGGAACCGATGTGCACCTGATCGACGCCGATGCTGTACTTGGCGGCGAGGTGCTCGCGCAGAACCAGCGCCGAGGAATCCGGGTACCGGTTGTAGGCCGTTTCGGCCGTGACCGCAGCGATAACCCCCGGCAGCGGGTCGAACGGGTTCTCGTTGCTGGAGAGCTTATAGGCACTGGCATCGGCCGGTTTGCCTTGCTTGTAGGCCGGGAGGGCGACAATCTCCGGGCGCAGGCGGACGGAGGGTCGGTCTGAGAGGCTCACTCGGTGAGTCTACGCCCGGATATATTCGCGATGACGAATGAATGTTTGTCGGACTTTCGCCCGCCGCGAGCCGGTGAGATAGTGGGGCATGGCAAGATTTCTGATCCAACTGATCGTCAACGCGGTAGCCCTGTGGTTCACCGCACTGCTCGTGACCGGCGTGCACGTCACGCCTTACGCGCCGGATGTCGGTGCCAGCGTGCTCACCTATCTGCTCCTTGCGCTGATCTTCGGCTTCGTGAACACGGTGGTCGGCGGTGTGCTGCGTGTCGTGGCTTTTCCGCTGTACGTTTTGACGCTGGGTCTGTTCTCACTCATCGTCAACGGACTGCTCCTGTTGCTGGTGGCGTGGCTCTCCGGGTTTCTGGGGTTCGGCCTTATCGTCGACGGTTTCTGGTGGGGCGTGCTTGGCGCACTCGTTCTCGGCATTGTTTCCTGGCTGCTCGGTCTCATTCTGCGCCCGGTCACCGCGCGTAACTGATCGGGCCGCACCCGCACGCGTCCTACTGTTGCGCAGGGCCCCCCGGCAAGCGGACACCGCGCCACAACACGGCCTCACCCGGTTCGCTTCCCATGATTCCGGTCACAGTGGACCGAAAGCCGCTGAGGTTGTCTTCCGGCGAGGCGTCAATGATGTGCGCCGTCTCCTGATAGGTATCGAGATCGTGAGCAGGCAGCACAGTCCCGGGTAGCGGCTCCTGCACAGCAAACGCTTCGCGCCGAACGAGGAGTCGATCGTCGGAATCGAGCAAGCTGGCGCCGCCTATAGCGGTCACGACGTCATCGGTGTGTTCTACCGTCATCGTGGCCACGCCAGGTGGCACCGGAACTCTCGATTCGGGTGCCCCAAAGGTTGCGACCGCCTGCACATTGAACCAGGTGTACGCCGCAACCTGGGTCGCGACCAGCCCGCCCTGAGAATGGCCGGCAAGGACAACCGGATCGGACGGTGCGATTCCAGCCGCTTTCATAGCGTCGATGACAGCCGAGAAGGAGCCCGCATTCTGACGGGCAACCGCAGCAATGTTTGCTGTGAGGTCCCACGGTTCAGTCGACGCGACAGGGTCCCAATCGACCGTTCCACCGACGTAGACCGCCCAGGAAGGGTTGTCAAGTGTGCCGTATTTCTCGATGCGCACCTGCGGCTTACCCGGGACGGCTCTCGGTATGCGCGCCGCCAGGTCACCGACCCCTGTTGGTGGAGTCGCTCGCGTTGGTGCTCCCACCGCCGCAGCCGTCACCGGACCTTCCTGAAGGAGACCCAGGGCGCGCGCCGCAGCCACAACCCCGAGGGCGGTCTGGGAAACGCCGATCAGTCCTAATCCCTCATCGCCGAATGTACGACCAACAATTCGCGGCATCCCTCCAAGACCAGCGGCGGCATCGTCGATTGATGAGGCCGCTATCCGAACGAGCATCACCACGGCCGGGTTGGTGAGCAAGCGAGGGCTGATCTGCACTCCACCGACTGAGTCGCTCTGCACCGCTGACGGAGATTGCGTGGTTCCGTAACGGCGCATCAGTTCGAGGGTGAGAATCCCGGTCAGGGCGACACCGACCGGCGTGCTGTACAGCGCCAACAAACAGGCACGAACAAGACTGCCAAGACCGTGAGCCATGTCTGCGGCACTAAGCAGCGCGAGTTTTTGCGCCAGTCGCTCCGCATAGCCATAATTTCGGGCTGCTGCCCGGAGATAACTCGCGACGTCCGAACACAGCGTCGCGAGTTGCTGGAGCCTGCCGGCCGCCTGCAGAAGATCCGGCCAGGGATCCTGTCCAAGCCAGTTCGCCGGCCACATCGGATCCAAATTTCGAATGCGATAGGCGCGGTTAGCCCAGTCGGCGGCATCGTCGTGGAGTGCATCCACGAATTGGGACTGAGCCAGAATGGCATCCGTTGCCACGATGGCGGTGCCACCCACCGAGACAACCAGGTCACCGTCTTCCAAGCCATCACTCACGCTCGACACATCTGCTCCTCCTCGTGAATGTGACTTCGAACACTGGCGAGCGCCTCATCGAGATAGTGCAAAACCACATCGACGTCTCCGAGCATTTCGGCCACACGGCACGAGTATTCGCGCTGCGAGCGCGAACTCCAGACATCACTGGGGTCGAGCATGCTCAGGTGTCGACGGCCCGCTGTTATATCTGCGTACAGCGCAAAGAGAAGATCCCGCTGGGTGCGCAACATGGCCAGACGTTCAGAACGACTCTGACCGTGCAACAGCATCTCCACACCGTCCATGACACCTCCTCGTCAGGGATGATCGTCGCAGAATGAGCGATTCTGCCGGCTG
The DNA here is from genome assembly GCF_004403345.1 of Cryobacterium lyxosi. Classification (NCBI taxonomy): domain Bacteria; kingdom Bacillati; phylum Actinomycetota; class Actinomycetes; order Micrococcales; family Microbacteriaceae; genus Cryobacterium; species Cryobacterium lyxosi. The sequence goes on along the minus strand of NZ_SOGT01000002.1, from coordinate 247,829 downwards.
ACCCGCGCGCAATCTGTGCACAGACACCAAAAACTGGGCGTGTGGAGAAGACGAAACTGCTCCACAATGGACAGCATGCCCTTCGCGTCTCTCACCCCCGATGAGTCGACGCCGTTTCGAATCATTTTCGTCTGTACGGGTAACATCTGCCGATCGCCCATGGCCGAGGTCGTGCTTCGCGACCTCGTCACGAAGCTTGGTCTTGGTCGTCTCATCGCGAGCAGTTCAGCTGGGACCGGAGACTGGCACGTGGGTGAGCAAGCCGACGGTCGCACGATCACGGCCCTGGCCAAGCGCGGCTACGACGGCAGCCACCATCGGGCCCGACAGTTTGACCCGCTGTGGTTCGCTGAGCACGACCTTGTCGTCGTCCTCGACCGCAGCCAGGAGCGCATCCTGCGTAACTGGGCACTGGAGGATCGCGATCGCTCCAAGGTGCGCCTGCTGCTGAGCTTTGACGCCGAGCAGGCCGCCCTGTTCGACGTGCCAGACCCGTACTATTCCGACGATGCGTTGTTTGACGCCGTATTGGGCATGATTGAGAGGGCAAGTCACGCACTTGTGAAACAACTTGCACCCGCAATTCGACAGGGAGTCCAATGAGTCACCTACCCGTACAGGTTTTGAGCCCACTAGATGGCCGCTATCGAGCCGCCGTTTCCGATCTGGGCGAGTTCCTGTCCGAGGCCGGTCTCAACCGCGCCCGTGCGCGCGTCGAGGTGGAGTGGCTGATCACCCTCACCGACCGCAGTCTGTTTGGTTCCGCGCCCCTCAACACCCAACAGAAGCTCGCCCTGCGCTCCCTCGTGACCGACTTCGGTCAGGCCGAGATTGACGAACTGGCCACGCTTGAGGCGACCACCCGTCACGACGTCAAGGCCGTCGAATACCTCGTTCGTCGACGCCTGGGAACGCTAGGCCTCGGTCACATCAGCGAACTCACCCATTTTGCCGCCACCAGCGAAGACATCAATAACCTCTCCTACGCCCTGACCGTTCGTGACGCCGTCCAGACCGTCTGGCTACCTAAGCTGAGCTTGGTCATTGATGCGCTGCGCAGAAACGCGCTCGAATTTCGAGCGGATGCAATGCTGGCGCGCACCCATGGACAGCCCGCGACGCCGACAACCATGGGAAAAGAACTTGCTGTGTTCGTTTACCGGCTCGAGCGCATCGTGCGTCAGATCAATGCCGGTGAGTATTTGGGCAAGTTCAGCGGCGCTACCGGAACCTTCGCCGCGCACGTGACTGCGGAGCCCTCTGTCGACTGGCCTGCGCTGTCACGCGAGTTCGTCGAGGGCCTTGGTCTCGGGTGGAACCCACTCACGACCCAGATCGAATCGCATGACTGGCAGGCCGAGCTGTATTCGCGCACGTCCCACGCGAACCGCATTCTGCACAACCTGGCCACCGACATCTGGACCTATATTTCTATTGGCTACTTCCGCCAGATCCCCCAGGTTGGCGCCACCGGTTCTTCCACGATGCCGCACAAGATCAATCCGATTCGATTCGAAAACGCGGAGGCCAACCTCGAACTGTCCTGCGCCATCCTGGACTCGCTCGCGGCGACTCTCGTGACCAGCCGCCTGCAGCGTGACCTCACCGACTCGACCACCCAGCGCAATATCGGTGTCGGCTTTGGGCATTCATTGCTCGCGCTTGATAACATTCTGCGGGGCCTGGGCGAGATTGATATTGACCGTGCGCTTCTCGCTAGCGACCTCGACTCCAACTGGGAAATTCTGGGAGAGGCGATTCAGACCGTGATTCGTGCCGAGGTCTCGGCGGGGCGCTCATCCATTGAAGACCCATACGCGCTGCTCAAGGAGCTGACCCGCGGTAAGCGAATCACGAGCGCCGACCTCGCCGAGTTCGTGTCAGCCCTCGACATCGGCGCCGCGGCCAAGGCCCGGCTCCTGGCCCTGACCCCGGCCAGCTACGTCGGTCTCTCCGACGCCTTGGTTGATTATCTGCCCTGATCAGCCGCCGGCTACACAAGAGCACCGTCATCGAAACCGATGACGGTGCTCTTGTGTAGCCGCACGTTGGCTAGTGACCGTTTTGCTCATCAAGGTCACTTTGCTCCGACGCGTTCGGTTTCATACCGAGCACGAGCATCGCGATCACCACGAGCGCCACGATAAACGTCACACCGAGCCCGATGACGGAGAGTATGAGTTCGCGTGTGGTCCCGAGAATGGTCAACCCGACGAAGAGGGCCATCCCGGCAGAGATTGCAAGCAATTCGACCGGCTTCAACCGATCAGAACGGCTCGGCTGGTGCGCCGGGTCGGGGGTACCAGGAGTCTTTTTGGTCACAGGGAGTCCAAATCATTGGTTGCGGTGTTCGCGGGGGCGGCGTCTGCTGGTGCCGTGGCATCAGAACGCTGTCGCGGAGAATCCCCTTTGAGGGACAGCCCGGCAATCGGCAGGAATACAACGAGAAAGACCAGGTAGGCGCCGAACAACCCGACCGAGACAACCGGGTTGGGCGGAAGCAATAGAAGGAGCAGGGCGAGTACCGCTGCGCCGATGCCGGTGAAGAGCCAGTCCTTGGCGGGCAGGGGACGTGAGCGCACCCGGATGCCGGCATAGATTTCGAGCAGACCAGTGACGGCTCCCCAGACGCTCACGACGAAGAGAAAAAGCCCGTGTCCACCCGTGTGGAAAGCGAGGGCCAGCGCCCCAGCAATCATGCTCACGACGCCATGAATGAGAAACAGGCTGCGGTCGATGGTAACGGTCAGGGAGCGAGGCCCGACCAGCACGAGAAGCAGGCCGCTCGCCAGGGCGAATGCGCCGAAAACGATGAGACCCAGCTGCGCGGAGTGATCGCGGTTGAATGTGATGATGATGGCTGGGATGACTGCGATCATGGCGCGCCCGACGGGCACGGCCCAATAGCGGGGCCCGACGCTTGATGGTACCTGCGCGTTCGCCACGCACGACCTCTTTCGTTGCAAGGTTGGACAGTTCTAGTCTACGCGGCGACACCGCCCAGATCTGCGAGCGGGCTGCACGTGCTGATGCCCCGAGCGCGGTGCGAACTACCCGCCCGCCACCATGTCGGCGAAGCGCGAGTAGTGTCCGTGAAAGGCAACCGTGACGGTGCGCGTCGGGCCGTTACGGTGCTTGGCCACGATGAGGTCGGCCTCGCCGGCACGCGGGTTGTCTTTCTCGTAGGCGCTTTCGCGGTGAAGCAAAATAACCATGTCGGCATCCTGCTCGAGTGAACCCGACTCACGAAGGTCAGAAATGGCCGGCATCTTGTCAGCGCGCTGCTCTGGCCCACGGTTGAGCTGGGATAACGCAATCACCGGAACCTGCAGCTCTTTGGCGAGCAGCTTGAGAGCGCGCGAAAACTCGCTGACCTCTTGCTGGCGTGACTCGACTTTCTTGCCACTGGTCATCAGCTGCAGATAGTCGATGATGACCATCTTGAGGCCGACCCGCTGCTTGAGTCTGCGGCACTTGGCGCGGATCTCGACCAGGGTCATGTTCGGGCTGTCGTCGATGTAGAGCGGTGCGTCGTTGATGCGGCCGCGTGTAGCGGCAATCGTGGTCCAATCGCGCGCCTCAACGGTTCCTTTGCGCATGCTCTGGAGAGGAACGGAAGCCTCCGCCGCGAGCAGGCGCATCGCAATTTCGCTGCGCCCCATTTCAAGTGAGAAGAAGATGCTCGGCATATTGTGGTGGATGGACGCCGAGCGTGCAAAGTCGAGGGCGAGGGTGGACTTACCCAACGCCGGACGAGCCGCCACGATGATGAGCTGGCCACCGTGGAATCCGTTGGTCAGTTCATCGAGGTCGGCAAACCCCGTGGGGACGCCGCTCATCTGGCCGTCTTTGAGCTTGGCGGCCTCGATTTCTTCGATCGCCGCCGTCACAGCATCGGTGAGCGGAACGTAGTCCTCCGTCTGGGTCCCCCCGGTGACGGCATAGATTTCGGCCTGCGCGGTGTTGACGAGGTCGAGAACCTCCCCTTCTGCGGCGTAGCCCATCTGGGCAATACGGGTGCCAGCCTCGACCAGACGGCGCAGCAGCGCTCGTTCGGCCACGATGGTCGAGTAGAACCCCGCATTGGCAGCGGTGGGCACCAGGCTCGTCAGGGTGTGCAGGTAGTCCGCGCCGCCGGCCCGCGAAAGTTCACCGACTTTGGTGAGCTCATCGGTGACGGTGATCACGTCGGTCGGCTCGCCTTGGGCGTAGAGCGAGAGAATGGCGTCGAAGATGATCTCGTGCTTGGGGATGTAGAAGTCGCCGCCCCGCACGGTCTCGACAACGTCGGCAACAGCGTCTTTGCTGAGCATCATGCCACCGAGGGCGCTCTGTTCTGCGAGGAGATCGTGGGGCAGTGCTCGCTCCGACTTCCAGGCTTCAGCGGAACGCTCGTTGCGACCGGGTCCACCACTCGCTGACAAACCGTACTCATTTGACGCTGGCTGATTTGCCAGGCCCAGGTGAGCGATTGACACTCGGCACCTCTTTCTCTGTCGTTCTCATAGGTGTATCAGGGCCCACCGACACGAGACGGGACACACCAGCCTGAGCGAGATGCCGACACTGAATTACCCTAAAGAGCCAGCGGCACCCGCCACAAACCCCCCTGTGGATAACCTTGTGGATAATCTGCGCGAAACGCCGTGGAGATTGTGCAGAACCTGTGCACTCACCTGTGGACAAATATTAAAATTTGCCGAATAAAACTACTTTGATCAGGCTTTTTAATTACTCACATGGCTGTGAGTAAAGTACCTTCAATAAACCCTTGAACCTTGCCGATACGAATGCTCACCTGTGCACAAAAGCAGCGGGTCAATCCCCAAAAACGATCGTTAACGCCCCGTAGCGGGGGATTCCTTGAGGAATCCCCCGCTACGGGAGTAGGTGAAAGCTGCCGGCCGTACAGCACCGGACCCACCGAGGTGCGTTGTTACTTGGCGGCGACGACCACGAGGGTGATCGTGGCGCTGAGCTCGTCACGAAGACGAACCGTTGCCGTGTGCTCACCGGTCAGCTTGATCGCGGTGAGTTCGATCTTGCGCTTGTCGACCGTACCGAGGCCAGCGGCTGCGACGGCGTTAGCCACATCCGTGGTCTTGACCGAACCAAACAGACGCCCGCCGGCGCCGGCCTTGACGACCAGGGTGACCTTGGTGTTCTCAAGCTTGACCTTGAGTGCCTCGGCCTCTTCGAAGGTGGCGTGCTCGCGCGCTGCGCGGGCGGCCTTGATCTGCTCGATCTGCTTCTCGCCACCACGGGTCCACGCAACAGCGAAACCCTTGGGAACGAGATAGTTACGAGCAAACCCGTTCTTGACGTCTACGACGTCGCCGGGTGCACCGAGGCCGGAGACCTCATGCGTCAGAATCAATTTCGACATTTGGTTTCCTTACCGGCCTGAGCCTGCGTAGGGCAGCAAAGCCATTTCGCGAGCGTTCTTGACGGCACGGGCGATGAGGCGCTGTTCCTGGACGGAGACGCCTGTGATGCGGCGGGCGCGGATCTTTCCACGCTCGGAGATGAACTTGCGCAGGGTGGGGACATCTTTGTAATCGATGACACCAACCCGAATCGACTTCGCGGGAGCGGCGTTCTTGCCACCCTTAGCTCCGCGAAGCGGCTTGCGGCGGTCGCCGCTCGACTTTCCAGCCATGATTTCCTTACTTTCTCAAAAAAGATGTTAGCTACGCGCCAGGCGTGACTTAGAAGGGGGTCTCGTCGCTGAAGTTGCCTGGACTGTTCCAGACGTCTCCACCGGACGCTGCGGGCGCAGCCGCCTTGGCGGGGGCGCTGGGTGCCCACGGCTCATCGTTGCCCTGACCACCAACAGCGGGAGCGCCGCTGCGGGGGCCGGACGACTGCGCGCGAGTGAGGGAAGCGGTGGCGTAGCGCAGCGAGGGACCAATTTCGTCGATCTCGAGCTCCATGCTCGTGCGCTTTTCACCTTCCTTCGTCTCGTACGAACGCTGCTTGAGACGCCCGGAAGCGATGACACGCGACCCCTTGGTCAGTGAACCCGCCACGTGCTCGGCGAATTCACGCCAAACGCTCGCACGCAAAAACAGCGCATCGCCATCTTTCCACTCGTTAGCCGCACGATCGAATGTGCGCGGAGTGGAAGCGATGGTGAAGTTGGCAACCGCCAGCCCGTTCTGCGTGTAACGCAGTTCCGGGTCGCTGGTGAGGTTTCCCACCACGGTGATTACGGTCTCGCCGGCCATGGGCTACTTGTCGCTTGCCTTGTCGGCAACAGCGGCCGGAGCCGGAGTGGCCCTGGCAGCAGCAGGCTTGGCGGCAGCAACCTTCGCGGAGGGGACCGCGGTGGAGGCGGCAGCAACCGGAGTGGACGCGTCGACCTTGGCGGCAACCGGAGCAGCAGCGGCCGAAGCCTCGACTGCATCGGCGACGACAGGCTTCGCAGCAGCAGCAGCAACCTTGGCCGCCGGAGCGGCAGCGGCTGCGGCAGCAGCTTCAGCCTTGGCCGCGATGACCTTGGGGTTGGCAGCCTTGCGGGCAGCCTTCTCTGCGGCCAGCTTGGTAGCGACGACGACCTGGGCAATGCCCTCTTCGGCGCGGAGCACCTTGGTGCGCATGACTGCCTCGGACAGGCTCAGCTGGCGGTCGAGCTCGACCGTGGCTGAGGCGTTCGCGGTGAAGTCGACGACGGCATAAATGCCTTCGGTCTTCTTGTTGATCTCGTATGCGAGACGACGACGACCCCAGACATCAACCTTGTCAATGGTTCCACCATCGTTGCGAACAACGTTGAGAAACTTGTCAAGGCTGGGAGCTACGGTGCGCTCATCGATCTCGGGATCGAGGATAACCATTAGTTCGTACTGATGCATGACTAACCCACCTCCTTCGGACTAAAACGGCTACAGACTTTCTGTAACAGGAGGGTTGTGCATGTGCTGAACGCGGAGGCCAGGAATCCGGCACGCAGGCAACCTGCCCAGACTACCGGATACCGACTCGTTGCGCCAGTTGATCCGCCGGTCTACTCGGTCAGAGTCGCGTTTGCCGCGTTCTGGGCGGCGAGCACGCCCTGGTGCACCGGGATGCGACCGAGGAAGACCTCGTCAAGCAGTGGCCGCATGGCGTTCTCGGCGGCCGGCCAGCCAGCCCCGCGCGGCGCCGGCGCCGTTCCGGCAGCCAAAACGTCGTAGAACGGGCTGATGTCGACCTTCTCGGCGGCCCAGTAAGCAGCGTATGCCGGCTGCGCGGCCAGCACGGCCGGAGACGCTGCGCCGGACGCGCCGATGTATTCGGAGCCGGCAGCGCTCCCGAGCCATTCCAACACTCGCTGAGTTTCCGCCGGGCGCTCCGATGAAGCATTTCCGGCAGCAGCAATGCCATCGACTCCGCTGATCGCGCCGGCGGGACCGCTGGGAAGTCGCACGATGCCCCAGTCGAAGTTCGCCCCTGCACTCACATTGGCGAGGTTGTACACCCCGCTCTGGAACAGGGCCATCTTGCCCTGCAGAAACTGCTCGCGGCTGAAATCGCCGTTGGTGTTTGTATCGGCGGCCGACGGAGCGACGTGCCATTTGTTCATGAGATCGACGAGGTACTGGAATGACGTGAGGCCCGGGTCAGACGCGAAGGCATACTGATTCGATTCATCCTGGAACTCGGCGCCACCGGAGGCCAGATAGTTCAGCACCATCGCCTGCAGGTCGTAGCCAGCGTTGTAGCCGTATTGGCTGAGGTTGGAGCCGTCGAACGCTGCACTGTCGGCCGTATTCCCGTTGTAGTCCTTGGTGAGTTTCTGCAGCACGCTGATGAGGGTGTCAGTGTTCCCGGTGGGATCCCAAGTGAGCGCAGATACGTCTTCAACGCTCAGGCCGGCATCACCGAGCAGGTCGGCGTTGTAATAGACCGCTATGCCGGGGTCGGCCAGCTGCGGTACTCCCCACAGCGTGGCATCCCGGGTGTACTGAGCCACGACGGCTGGAACCCAGCCGGCCTGGGCATCCACTGGAATGGCGGTCGTAATGTCGAGCAGGGCGCCCGCGTCGGCATAGGCAGGATAGCTGCCTCCATCGACCCAGAACACGTCCGGGGCACTGTCACCGGCGACGTCGGTGCGCAGCTTCTCGAAGTAGTCGTTCCACGGCACGATCTCGACGTCGACATGGATGTCGGGATTGTCCTGTTCGAAGGCGGTGAAAGACTCTTCGTAGGCGGCAGCGACCTGTTCGTCCCACAGGCGCACGGTCACCGTTGTCGCCGTGTTTCCCGTGTCAGAGTCGAAGAAATTCAGTGCGGCGACAGCCCCGGTGATGACGAGCAGCACGGCGAGCGCGCCCGCAGCAATGATGGTGGAACGCTTGGCCATGATGTCCTTTGTTGACGGATCGAACCTCCCCAGTGGACCAGCCTACGCAGATCCCGTGATGGTGATCGACCGCACGAAGCTGCGCTGGAACATCAGGAACAGTGCAAGGAGCGGAACGAGCGCGAGCGTGGTGGCCGCCATCACGAGTGTCCAGTTGCCGTTGAACTGGCTTTGCAGGCTGGCTGTGGCCACGGTCACGACCCGCCATTCGGCACCGGTCGTGACCACGAGCGGCCACATGAAACTGTTCCAGTGGCTCACGATTGTGATGAGGGTCAGGGTAGCGATGATCGGGTGGGACAGCGGCACGACGATCTCGACCAACACGTCGAGCGTGTTCGCCCCATCGAGCCGGGCAGCATCGATGAGTTCCTGGGGAATTCCCCGAAAATATTCGCGCAGCAAAAAAATCGCATAAGGGGAAGCGAACGCGAATGGCAGCACGAGACTCCAAAACGAGTTGCGCAGCCCGGCCTCGGTCATCATGAGGTACAGCGGCACGACAAGCACGACCGGCGGAATCATCAGGGTCGACAGATACACCCAGAACAGCACCTGGCGACCGGGAAACTCGACCCGGGCGAAGGCATAGGCGGCGAGGATCGAGCAGATCAACTGCCCGACCAGAATCAGCACGGCCGCAAGTACCGTAATCAGGATGGCGCGCCCGAATTGGGCCGGACCGTTCAGCAGCAGCGCAAAGTTCTCCAGGGTGAACGGGTCAGGCCAGCTCAGCGCCGACTGCTGCGCGAACTGCCCACGCGTCTTGAACGCGGTCAAGATACTCAGCAGGAACGGGCCGAGGGTGAATACGGCGCCAAGGACCAGCACCAGGTAGACAGCGGCCGTGGTGGAGAATTTAGTCCATCTCATAGGTGACCCTCCGGCGAAAATAGAGCTGCTGGGCGAGGGTGATGACAACCAGGATGACCAGCAGGACGACGGCCATGACGGCCGCGCGTCCGAGGTCGAAGGCGTCGAAAGCTTCGTAGTAGATGCGCGCGGCCACAACATCCGTCGATCGTGCCGGGCCGCCCTGGGTGAGCGCGTACACCTGGTCGAAGACCTGAAAGGCCGAAATAACGGTGGTGACCAACACAAAGAACATCGTTGGACGCAATAGGGGCAGCTTGATGTGCCAGAACATCTTGGCCGCGCCGGCCCCGTCGATGCGGGCCGCCTCGAGAATCTGCCCGGGAATGTTGAGCAGCCCGGCCATGAAGAACAGGGTGACGTAGCCGACGTTGGTCCAGATCACCACTGCAGCCACGGCCGGCAGCGCCAGTGCGGGGTCACTGAGCCACTCGACGCGCTGCCCGAGCAGGGTGTTGAGTGCCCCGTCAGTGGGCGCGAGGATCCATTTCCACACCACTCCGAGAGCGAGTGGTGCGCAAATCCACGGCAGTACATAGACGGTGCGAAACCAGGCCGACCCCGGCAGACCGCGCGTAAGCAGAGTGGCCGCGGCGAGTCCGATCAGGGTTTGAATCGGGACCACGAGCGCGACAAAGATGAGCGTTACCAGCAGTGAATTTCCAAAGACACCGTCACTGAGAACGGATCGGTAGTTCTCGAGACCGACGAAGGTGATCGGGCCGATCAGGTCCCAGCTCTGAAAGCTGAGCCAGAGCACGACGAGCACCGGCAGCAGGAGAAAGCAGACTACGCCGAACAGACTGGGCGCGAGCAGGGCATAGCCGGTGATCGCACTGCGTCGACGCAGGCTGCCTTTACTGGACACGCTCCGCCCACCAGTGAGTCAAACGGCGGGTGGCTTCTTCCTCACCCAGCGGGCCGTCATCAAGTCGTTGCTCGAGCAGATAACGATAGGCCTCGCCCACCTCGCGCCCCGGTTTCACGCCAAGCACGACCATGATCTGTTCACCGTCGAGGTCGGGGCGCACGGCGCCGAGCTCTTCCTGCTCGTTCAGAGCGGCAATACGCTGTTCCAGGTCGTCGTACGCGAAACCGAGCCGGTCGGCCTTGCGCCGGTTGCGGGTCGTGACGTCGGCACGGGTGAGAATGTGCAGCCGTTCCAGCTGATCCCCAGCGTCGCGCACATATCGGCGGACGGCAGAGTCGGTCCAGGCTCCCTCGGTGTAGCCGAAGAAGCGCAGGTGCAACTCGATCAAGCGAGCGACAGCGTTGATGGTGTCATTGTCGAAGCGCAGGGCGCGCAGTCGCTTCTTCGCCAGCTTCGCCCCGACCACGTCATGGTGATAGAAGCTCACCACTCCACCCGGTTCGAGTTTGCGGGTGGCCGGCTTGCCGATGTCGTGCAGCAGCGCGGCGAGGCGCACAATCAGGTCGGGAGCCTCAAGGTTGCCGCGTGATTTCTCATAACCCATGGCCTGCTCCAGCACGGTGAGGCTGTGCTGGTACACGTCCTTGTGATGGTGGTGCTCGTCGATCTCCAATTGCAGCCCGGGAATCTCGGGGAGCACGATCTCGGCCAGGCCCGACTCCATGAGCACTTCGATGCCGGCGCGTGGGTCCTTCGAGACCAACAGTTTCGACAGTTCGTCACCGATGCGTTCGGCCGACACGATACGAATGCTGTCCCGCATCTTCTCCATGGCCAGCGCGGTGTCAAGGTCCAGTGTGAAACCCAGCTGCCCGGTGAACCGAGCCGCGCGCAGCATCCGCAGCGGATCGTCTCCGAAAGAAACCTCCGGAGTGCTCGGGGTGCGCAGTCGTTTGGCCAGCAGGTCGTCGATGCCGCCGGCCGGATCGACGAGCGTCAACTGGGGCAGGCGCAATGCCATCGCGTTGACGGTGAAGTCGCGGCGCAGCAAGTCGGCTTCCAGGTGGCGTCCGAACACGACGTCGGGCTTGCGGGTGGTGCCGTCGTAGCTGTCGGCTCGATAGGTGGTGATTTCCACGGTCTCGCCGGCCAGGCTGGCACCGATCGTGCCGTATGCCCGGCCGATGTCCCACTGCGCTTCCGACAGTGGCTTGACGAGCGCGAGGATCTGGTCGGGGGTTGCATCCGTGGTGAAATCCAGGTCGTGCAGTGGACGATCAAGGAACGCATCGCGCACCGGACCACCGACCAGAGCGAGTTCATGGCCGGCCAACGCAAATGCGTTCGCCAGACGGGATACCGTGGGAGTGGCAGCCAGGTCGCCCAGTCGTGCGAGGGCTGCCGCGACGCTCTGCATAAGCCCCATATTAGTTGGCATCCTGGGGCGCGCAGTCGCAGTGCAGGCCGCTCTAGGCCGGTACGCCGTAGAATCCCCTTATGGTGGCCGAGTCAGATCCCGCGCATCGGCCCGCGCTAACGGTTGCCGCGTGCGCTGCCGTGCGCCCGGCCGGACGCGGGTTAGGTCATCGGGGATTGCTTTCGATCACGGCGTTTCTGGCAGGATTGCTCACCTTGGCCGCCCTGATTTTGGCACCGACGTTCTCTCTTCCAGTGGCCCACTCCAACACGGAGAACAGCATGGTCACGAGCGCCGCAACCCCCGAAAACACCATTCGCGTCACCGTCTCTCCGACCACTTCGCCGCAATTGACGCCAGGCCAGGATCTGATTCTGACGGTGACCGTGCACAACAACACGGATGCTGACATTCCGACCGGCCGCATCGATGTGTACCTCGCGCAACTCGCGCTCACCACACGAGCTGCGCTCGATAGCTGGCTGCGGCCCAATGAGGACACAAACTCCGGCGACCAACTGGTGAGCGTGCCAACGACAGAAGTTATTCCGGCTCGTGCCAGCACGAACCTCAGCATCACGGTTCCGGCCGAGGCCATTGGATTGACCGGCCGAAACGCATGGGGATCCCGTGGGCTCGCCGCGACCCTCACTGTGGCTGACGTAATTCAGGCGCAGGGCCGCGGCACATTTGTCTGGTCGCAGGGCAGCGCCATCACCCCGGTCGAGCTGGCTTCCATCTTGCCGATCACGACCCCGGAAAGCGCGACCGGCCTGATCACCTCGAAGGCGCTCGAGGCGTACACAAGCTCGGTCGGTCTGCTCTCTCGCCAACTGGATGCCGCCATAGATACCCCTACGGCAACGATCGCCCTTGATCCGCAGATCATCGCCTCGATTCGCGTGCTCGGCACCGCAGCTCCGGCGTCGGCCGTGGCCTGGCTCGACCGCCTGGCCGGGGCGAGCAATGACATTTTTCCACTCGGTTACGCGGATGCTGACATCGCGTTGCAAGCGCAGGCCGGAGCCACGACGCTGCTCGCGCCAACCTCTTTCCTGTCGGCGATTGACGCCAATCTGTTTGTCGTGCCCTCGGCCGCACCAATCCCTGAACCCACGACCAGACCGACCGATGTGCCCAGCATCACGTCCCGTAACAGGGCCACAACTGCCCCCTCCCCAACGCCCACCCCGACTCCGACATTGGAACCCGGTGCAACGGTCATTCCCTCGACCAGTGACCTGTTGGCGTGGGATTACACGAGCACCGCGATCGGGTGGCCGGTCGCCGGGCACGTTGCGCGCACCGACCTCGGCGTGTTTGCCGCGAGCGGCCAAACCACGACCATCCTCTCCAGCGGCAACGTCGAACAATCCGACGTCTTCACCCCGAACGCCGCGTTCACTCTTCCGGGCGGGCTGGCCCTCGTCAGTGACTCCGTGCTCTCGACCGCCGTCCGTGCCGCCGCCGAGGCAACGACCGAGGACGAGTGGCGGGTCAACATCTCCGAAGCTGCTTCGCTTTTGGCGATCGTGTCTGCGGAGAACCCCAACGCGGCACGCACGATGTTGGTCACTTTCGATCGCAGCAGCCCGGCGAGTGCGACCCGGATCGCTCAGACCCTCGCGGCGCTCGATTCTACGGCTTGGTCGAACGCGGCTCCGCTGCAGTCAGCCGTGAACTCCGCCCCGGCCACCACGGTGACGTTTCACGACCAGGCCATTGACAGCAACCGGGTCACGCTCGCCCGCTCCCTGTTGCAGCGCGAGGGGGCGATCGCTGAATTCGCCACCATTTTGGCCGACCCTATCGCGTTCACCGCGCCGGCACGACTGAATTTGCTGGCCCTTCTGGACACGACCTGGGCTTCGCAGACAGCGGCCTGGGATATGCAGGTCCAGGCGAGCCTTGCTGCTTCCTTCGACCTGATTCACGCCGTGACCGTCACCACCCGTGGACCGATTATTGTGGTGGGCAGCAAGGTCGACCTCCGCATCACGCTCAATAACGCTTTGGACCAAGCCGTCACCGTGCGCGCGGAGATTGTGCCCTCCAACGGTCGACTCGTTGTCGGTGACACCCTCGAGACTATTATTCAGCCCAACTCCGCACAGGCGGTTTCCGTGCCGGTCAGCGCTGCCGTCGGTAACGGCGACGTCGTCTTGCGAGTCACTTTATTCACCCTGAACGGCACTCCGCTGGGCCAGCCGGCCCCCATCGACGTCAGCGTGCGCGCCGACTGGGAAGGAGTCGGCGCCAGCATCTTCGCGGTCCTCGTGGTCGGCTTCTTCGGTTTCGGCATCTGGCGTAACATCGTGCGCCGGCGCCGGGAACGCGCCGGTGAGGAATCCGCTACTGCAGGCGACAAGGTGTTGCCGGAAGAAAAATCCGATGTCTGACACCGTGACCGGAACCGGCGGAATCGGTCGAGCGAGTGCGTTCCTGGCCTCGGGCACGATCGTGTCGCGCATTCTCGGCTTCGTCAAGGTCATCGTGCTCGCCGCCATAATCGGCCAGTTCGGCGCCGCTGCCGACACTTTCGCGATCGCCAATCAGCTGCCGAATACGATCTATGTGATCGTCGCCGGCGGAATCCTGACGGCCGTTCTGGTTCCGCAAATCGTTCGGGCCAGCCTGCACGCCGACGGCGGCACGGCGTACATCAACAAACTGCTCACGCTGGCTTTGGTCGTGCTGTGTGCGACGACCCTCGCGGCTACCCTGTTGGCCCCGATCATCACCGGGTTCATCGGCTTGAACCTGCCACAGAACGAGAAGGACCTGGCCGTGGCATTCGCCTACTGGTGCCTTCCGCAAATGTTCTTCTATGGCCTCTACACGCTGCTGGGCGAAGTCCTCAACGCCCGCAAATCCTTCGGACCATTCACGTGGGTGCCGGTGCTCAACAACCTCGTAGCCATCGCCGGCCTGGTCGTTTTCGCGACTCTGTTTCGCCCCGACCCATTCGGTGATCGTTCGGCTGCCGAGATCACATCGGCCATGGTCGCCGTGCTGGGAGGCAGCGCCACCCTCGGCGTGATCACCCAGGCCGTCGTGCTGTTCTATTTTTGGCATCGCATCGGTTTGCGCTATCGCCCGGACTTCCACTTTCGCGGCGTCGGTCTCGGGGCCGCAGGAAAAATGGCGAGCTGGACCTTCGGCATGCTGCTGCTCACCACTTTCGCGGGCATCGTCGAAACGCAAGTCGTGACGCTGGCACACGGTAAGGCATCCGTTGCCGTTCTCGCCACCGCCTGGCTGATCTTCATGCTGCCGCACTCAGTCATCACGGTGTCGGTCGCGACGGCGTACTTCACCCGCATGAGCGAACATGCCGCACGCGGTAATTGGACTCTGGTAAAAACGGATGCCTCGAGCGCGATTCGGGGAACGTCGTTGGTGATCGTGCTCGCTGCGGCCGTCATTGCGGTCTGCGCCTACCCTTTCGCTGCCGTCTTCGTGGCACCATTCGACCAGGTGCAATCGATCGGCAACGTCATCATTGCGTTCATTCTGGGACTCGTGCCGTTCTGCGTGTTGTTCGTTGTGCAACGAACTTTTTACGCTCTCGGCGACACACGCACACCGTTTTTTTTCACCCTGTTCCAGGTCGTTCTGCTCGTCTGCGCCGTGGTGGCATGCGCGTGGCTGCCAACAGACTGGATTGCCGTGGGCATCGCCGGTTCAATCACTGTGACCGGCACGCTGCAGGCCATTCTGGCCGCGCTGCTCCTGCGCCGTCGAATGCACGGTATCGACGGGCGCCGTATTCTTCGCAGCCTGGTGAAATACCTGGTCGCCGTCATCATTCCGCTGGCTGCGGGTCTGACCCTCATGGTGATCCTGGGGGGCGGTGTCGAGAATGGCTTCGCGGTGTCCTCGAGGCTCTCGGCCATGGTCTCCATGGCTCTGATCGGTATGGTCATGGCCGCGAGCTACTTCGGCCTGCTGCTGCTCATGCGCAGCGACGAGCTCACAGCGTTCCTGACGCCCTTGCGTGAACGATTGCGCCGCTAAGTACCACCATGCGCGCAGTCGCCCCAGCGCCGGGGTGAAGGCTGCACCCGGTTTTACCCAACCCGTGCCGGTGCAGCGCATCCAAGCTGGGAAGCCATGGAATAGCAGCCGATTAGGATGTGTTGTATCGAAGCGTGAGGCGGGATATTGCCCGTCTTGCCCATTACTGCAAGGAGCGTGCGCGTGCGTCAGATCATCATCATCGGTTCCGGACCGGCCGGCTACACGGCGGCGATTTACGCCGCCAGGGCCAACCTCAAACCGTTTCTGGTCGCCAGTTCGGTGGAGGCCGGCGGTGAATTGATGAACACGACCGACGTCGAGAACTTTCCCGGCTTCCCGGAAGGCGTCCAGGGCCCCGACCTGATGACCAAAATGCAGGAGCAGGCGGAACGCTTCGGCACCGAGGTCGTCTATGACGACGTCGAATCTGTTGACCTGTCGGGACCCATCAAGACGGTCACCCTCGGCAACGGTGACGTTGAGCAGGCGCTCACGGTCATTTTTGCCACCGGTTCCGCTTACCGCAAGCTGGGCCTCAGTGATGAAGAACGTCTCTCCGGCCGCGGCGTCTCCTGGTGTGCCACCTGCGACGGTTTCTTCTTCAAGGGCAAAGAAATTGCCGTGATCGGCGGTGGAGACTCCGCTATGGAAGAAGCCACGTTCCTCACCCGGTTCGCCTCGAAGGTGCACGTCATCCACCGCAAAGGTGAATTGCGCGCATCGAAGATCATGCAGGAACGTGCCTTCGCAAACGACAAGATCGAATTCACTTGGAATTCCGAGGTCGTCGGCATCACCGGCACCGACGCTGTCGACGGCCTCACCCTGCGCGACACGGTCTCTGGAACCGAAACCAGCCTGCCTGTTGGTGGTGTGTTCGTGGCGATCGGCAACGATCCACGCACGCACCTCGTGCACAAGCAGCTCGACCTCACACCGGAAGGCACCATCGCCGTCGCGGGCCGATCCTCGCTCACCAGCCAGGCCGGCGTGTTTGCGGCGGGCGACGTGATCGACTCCAGCTACCGTCAGGCCATCACCGCAGCCGGCTCCGGCTGCGCGGCCGCTCTCGACGCAGAGCACTACCTCAGCACCCTTCCCCCTGCCTTGCTGGCCCAAGCCGGCGACACCGAACTCGCAACAGTTAACTAAGGAGCATCACATGACCGCACGATCCGTTACCGAAGCCAACTTCGAGCAAGAAGTCATCAACAACGAGAAGACCGTTCTGGTGGATTTCTGGGCCGAGTGGTGTGGCCCTTGCCGCGCCGTCAGCCCGATCCTCGACCAGATTGCAACCGAGAACGCCGACAAGCTCGACATCGTCAAGCTTAATGTCGACGAGCACCCCGCCTTGGCCGCGAAGTACCAGATCACCTCCATCCCCGCGATGAAGGTCTTCCAGAAGGGTGAGGTCGTCAAGACCGTCATCGGTGCCAAGCCGAAGCCGCAGCTCGAGAAGGACCTGGCCGACTTCCTCGTCTAAACCAGTTTCCACGCGATCAAACCCGTCCGGCATCGACCGGGCGGGTTTTTTCCTGCCCGGTACCACCCCATACGATAAAGAACACAGTAGAACGGATGTGACGTGACAATTCAGGGTTCCCCTCAGGCCGGCGCTGTGCAGACAAGTACTGCGCAGGGCGGCAACAACCTCGACCCGTGGTACCACCACTACGCCGACCGAGCCGCCGGGCTCAAGGCATCCGAAGTGCGCGCACTCTTTGCCGTGGCTTCCCGCCCCGAGGTGGTCTCACTCGCCGGCGGCATGCCGTACGTTGCCGCCCTGCCACAGGATCTCGTCATCAACGCCATGGACCGCGTCATGCGGGAAAAGGGTGCCACCGCCCTGCAATATGGCTCTGGTCAGGGAGTTCCCTTGTTACGAGAGCAGATTCTCGACGTCATGGCACTCGAAGGCATCAAGGCCAATGCTGACGACGTGGTCGTCACGACCGGCTCCCAGCACGCCCTGGAATTGGTGAGCAAATTGTTCCTGAACCCCGGTGACGTCGTTATCTCCGAAGGCCCCAGCTATGTCACCGCCATGGTCATCTTCAAGTCGTATCAAGCCGAGATCGACCACGTGCCGATGGACGAGAATGGCCTGATCCCCGCAGCACTGACCGAGCACATTGCCGCCCTCAAGGCAGCCGGACGCACCATCAAGTTTCTGTATACCATCCCCAGCTTTCACAACCCGGCGGGCGTAACCCTCAGTTGGGCCCGGCGCCTGGAAATTCTACAGATTTGCCGCTCGAACAACATCTTGGTGCTCGAGGACAACCCCTACGGGCTGCTTTATTTCGACAAGCCTGCACCAGACGCCATCCGCTCGCTCGAGCGCGACGGCGTCGTCTACTTGGGCACCTTTTCCAAGACGCTCGCCCCCGGCTTCCGGGTGGGCTGGGCACTCGCCCCGCACGCGATCCGCGAGAAACTCGTGCTCGCCAACGAGGCGGCCGTGCTCTCTCCCAGTTCCTTCACCCAGATGGTCATCTCGGAATACCTCTCTACGGCCGACTGGAAAGCGCAAATCAACACGTTTCGTGGTGTCTACCACGAACGCAAGAATGCCATGCTGGCTGCCCTGGATGAGTATCTCCCCGACCTGAGCTGGACCAATCCGACCGGTGGTTTCTACGTCTGGGTGACCCTACCCAAACAACTCGATTCCAAAGCGATGCTTCCTCGTGCGGTCAAGGAACTTGTCGCATACACGCCCGGGACCGCGTTCTACGCTGACGGTGATGGACGCCAGAACTTACGTCTCGCGTTCTGCTATCCCACCCCCGACAGCATTCGACTTGGCATACGCCGACTGGCTACTGTCATTCGCGGCGAACTCGACCTACTGGATACTTTCGCGGGCACAGGATCACTCGGAGCTGCCCCAGATCGACCTGGTATCCACAATCCGCGTTTCGGCGGTCCGCCAGCAAATATCTCCTAAATTCGCTTTACTACCCACACCCAGCTAGGAAAAAACCTGATCATGAGTGAATTCTCCGCACTTAAAATTATTGTGCTGGCCGGCGGCATCTCCCATGAACGTGACGTGTCGCTGCGTTCTGGCCGACGCATAGCGGATGCCCTCACCGATGAAGGCCACTTCGTCACCGTGCTCGACCCTGGCGCCAACTTGCTGGGCACACTGGCAGAGCAGGTTCCTGACCTCATCTGGCCCACCCTGCACGGCGCCACCGGAGAGGATGGCGCACTGCTGTCCCTGCTGGAAACCACCGGACTTCCTTTTCTTGGCTCGCGCGGCCCCGCCGCCGCTCTCGCCTGGAACAAAGCCATCGCTAAAGAACTGGTTCTGCGGGCTGGTTTCGCTACTCCCCCAGCCATTGCCCTATCGACCGAAACCTTTCGCGACCTCGGCGCCGCGAGCGTGCTCGAGCATCTGGTGAGCGCTATCGGCTTACCGCTCGTCGTCAAACCAGCCCAGGGTGGTTCGTCCCAGGGCGTCACGATCGTGCGCACTCCCGCCGACCTCCCACGCGCCATGGTCGACGCGTATACCTACGCCGACACCGCCCTGGTCGAGGCCTACATTGACGGGACCGAAGTTACGGTCGCCGTACTCGACACCGGGGACGGGCCAACGGCTCTGCCAATCGTGGAAATCGTCCCCCTCGACGGCGTGTACAGCTTCGAGGCCCGATATAACGCGGGTGAGACGGACTTCTACACCCCCGCCCGTCTCTCTGACGACATCTCCGTTACCGTCGCCACGGCCGCAGTCGCCATTCACACTCTCCTGGGGCTACGCCACCTCAGCCGAATCGACCTCATTGTCGACGCCGCCGGCACCCCGTGGTTTCTCGAGGCCAACGTACTCCCCGGCCTGACCGAAACATCCCTGGTTCCGCAGGCCATCGAAGCCGACCGCCGTACTCTCGGCGCCACCTACTCGGCCTTGGCGGTAAACGCCCTAGCCACTCAGTAGTGTGCCGTTTCACGTGAAACACCATCGCAGTTTCACTGGGCGATCCTGGTGTTTCACGTGAAACACCGTCCCGCCCCAACAGCACGTTCCACATGTTTCACGTGAAACGCTCTCGACCCTCTGCCACCGTGTCCCACGCTTCATGTTTCACGTGAAACACACCGTAACCGATGCGCACGAGCAATCATGACCAACTCATAGCCACGGTCCCAAACCAAACCCCAGCCCCAAACCAAACCCCAGCAGAAGGCGAGCCTTTAGGGAGGGCCACCGAGATCGGCAGCCCGGTCAAACACCGTGCCGCTACCTCAGTCCACCGTTTCACGTGAAACGCGACGTCGAAGGAGTCTCTGGTCAGCTGGCGCTAAAACCCGGTTCACCGAGAACCGTCAGAATGCGATTCAGATCACCAATGGTCGCGAAATCAACTGTGATCTGGCCTTTTCTTACCCCCAGATTGATCTTGACGCGAGTATCAAGGCGATCTCCAAGATGCTCTGCGATCTCGTCAAGATGCCCCTGGCGTCGACCCGGCAGCGGTTTCGCTTTCATGGCCCGCGGAACCGCAACCGCCGCGGCCTCAGCGGCGCGAACGGACAAATCTTCCTCGACGATTTTATCGGCCAGGCGCAGCATGCCGGCCGGGTCACCCACCGACAGAATCGCTCGCGCGTGACCGGCAGACAAAACACCAGCGGCTACACGTACCTGCACCGGTTCCGGCAGCTTCAAGAGACGCAGGGTGTTGGTGATCTGCGGACGCGATCGACCGATACGTTTTGCCAGTTCCTCCTGAGTAATGCCAAAGTCGGCAAGCAACTGCTGATATGCGGACGCTTCTTCCAGCGGATTCAGCTGCGCACGGTGCAGGTTCTCCAGCAACGCGTCACGCAGCATATCCACGTCCGCTGTTTCGCGTACAACAGCCGGAATAGTGTCGAGCCCAACCTCCTTGGTGGCACGCAGTCGGCGCTCACCCATAACAAGCTCATACTTGCCCGGTTCATCGGCCAATGGCCTCACAACGATTGGCTGCAGTACCCCAACCTCGCGAATGCTGTGCACCAGCTCAGCAAGGTCATCCTCGTCGAAAATAGTACGCGGCTGGGCCCGATTGGGAACAATGTCCTGAGGATTCAGCTGCGCCAGCCGGGCGCCCGCTATCAGCGGGACGTCGGAAAGAACTTCGGGGGAGGTATCCGCCACATCGGTTACGCCGCGCGGAAAAAATACGTCGACCGGGCGGGGCGCAGACGCGTCACCCTGCACCGGGATGAGTGCGCCGATACCGCGGCCGAGGCCGGTTCTTTTCGCCATTAGTGCTTTTCTTTCGTTTGGGGCCTATTTTCTGTTCGCGGTGCCCCACGATGGGCCATTTCTGCTGCTGCTTCAAGGTATGAGAGCGATCCTGCCGAGTTGAGATCGTAACTCACAACGCTCTGACCGTAGCTCGGGGCCTCAGAAACGCGCACAGAGCGCGGAATAGCGGTGTTAAGGACCTGTTCTGGAAAGTGATCGCGCACTTCTTTGGCAACCTGGGTGGCCAGATTGGTGCGGCTATCGTACATGGTGAGCAGAATGGTCGAGACGACGAGCTCGGGGTTGAGATGCTTTTCGATGAGAGCGATGTTCTTGAGCAGCTGACTCAGCCCCTCGAGTGCGTAGTACTCGCACTGAATGGGAATGAGAACTTCGCGAGCGGCGACGAAAGCATTGATCGTCAGTAGACCGAGCGACGGTGGACAGTCAATGAAGACGTAATCGTACGGTTCGACCGCCTCGGAGAGGTACAGATCAAGCGCACGACGGAGTCGTTGCTCGCGCGCGACGAGCGACACCAGTTCAATCTCCGCACCCGCCAGATGGATCGTAGCGGGAACACAAAACAAGGCACCGAATTCGGGGCTCTTCTGTACGACTTCATCCATGGGCATGTCGTTGATGATGACGTCGTAGACGCTTGGTGTCTCGGCACGGTGCTCAACACCGAGGGCAGTAGAGGCGTTGCCCTGCGGATCCAGGTCGATGACCAGAACACGCGCGCCCTGGCGAGCGAGGGCGGCGGCCAGGTTGACCGCGGTCGTTGTTTTGCCGACGCCACCTTTTTGATTGGAAATCGTCAATACCCGGGTCTGATCGGGTTTTGGCAACTCGCCGGCAGCAATCACCTGGCGGCGGCGCGTCAGTTCGGCAATTTCGCGGGCCAGCGGTGTTGTCCCGTCGAAGCCTGCCGCTTTGCCGGTGTGCTGATCTTCAGCAGGATGTTTCACGTGAAACCTTTACGCTCGACGGTTGATGAGCCACCCGAAAGGGACCCCCGAACACCAAATCCAGTGACATTCGGGACTACTCCACTGTAGCTCTGATGACCCGGGTTACCTCAGGCAGCACGCCAGCGCCGAGGGTGATTACCTCAACCTTGCTCAGGCGATACTTGCGAATCGGCTTGGCTGCCGCCTGGATCTCACGCTCGGCGCCCTCACCTTTCATAAGAATGAGTTCACCACCACTGCGCAGCAGGGGAGCAGTCAGCGGAATCAGCTTGCTGAACGCACTCACCGCTCGAGCAGTCACCTGATCAAGTGGGTGCGCCAAGCGTGTGTCTTCGGCGCGAGCACGCACCACGGTAACATTCGGCAAGTGCAGGGCAGCGACCTGGTCATTCAGCCAGGCAACCCGACGTTCCATCGGTTCGATCAGCACGAAGTTCACGTCGGGCCGGGCGATGGCCAGCACGACACCGGGAAGACCAGCACCGGAACCAACGTCCCCCACGAGACCGGGGCGTAACAGCGGCGCCACAATGGCGCAATTGAGAATGTGTCGTGACCATAGACGCGGGAGTTCTAGTGGACCAATCAAGCCCAATAATTCGCCCTGATCAGCCAAATTGTTGGTAAACGCTCGCATAAGATCGATTTGGGGACCCAGAAGGCTTACCGCCGCTAACGGTTCAATCTCCAGTGTGACCGGATCGGACGCGCTCCGTGACGCCGGCGTGGATCCCGGAATGTTCGAAGCAGCACGGATCGGGTCCGGCGTGACGGATTGCGACATGACCAACGAGGCTACGCTGCGGTAATGACGGTGTGGCGGTCGCGGCCTTCACCGGACGACTCCGACCGGTACCCATTACTGGCTGCCACGATGTCGTGCACGAGTTTGCGCTCGTAGGAGGACATGGCCGGCAGGTCGGCCGCGGTCGCGCCGCCCTCAATCCGCTCGATAGCGTGGCCTACGAGGGTGGCGAGCTCAGCTTCGCGCGTCTCGCGAGATCCACCGATGTCCAAGATCAGGCGGGAGAAAGAACCTGTTTTATTCTGCACCGCGAGGCGAGTCAGTTCCTGCAGTGCGTTGACCGTATCTGGTTTGGAAAGCACTCGCAGATTGTCGGCGTCCGACGCTTTGACCGCCAGGTAGGCCCGTCCATTGCGGGCATCGATGTCAATATCGCCATCGAGGTCGCATATATCGAGAAATTCCTCGATGTAGTCCGCGGCAATGTCACCCTCACGCTCAAGCTGGTCGGTCGTAAGGGGGGCCTCAGTAACGCTCCCGGATTCGGAAGCGTCGGATGAGGGATCCGTTGTGTGAGCAATGACATCTGCACTGTCAGCAGTGACAGTGCCCACTTCGGTGAGGCCAGTTTTGTCCGTCACGGTGATCTCCACTACTTCTTCGGGCCGGTTTGTTTTTTGGCGCGGGCCCTGCCGACCGGCTGCTGGCGCTGAACGGGCTTGGCAGGTTCCTCCACCACAATGATGTCACCATCGGTCGCGATGAGCTTGCCTTTACGCGCCAAACGCTCTTCGCGAGCCTTGGCGGCTTCACTGCCAGGAGTCGGCATGTTTCGAATGACCAGGAACTGCTGAATCATGGTCCAGATATTGGAGGTAAGCCAGTAGAACATCACGCCGAGCGGGAAAGCAACACCGGAAAAGGCAAAGACGAGGGGGAGGAGATAGAGCATGATGCGCTGCTGCTTGAACATCGGACTCGCCTTGGTTTCCGGCGACATGTTCTTGGACACGATCTGCAACTGCGTGATGAACTGCGACGCGGTCATCAGCACCACCATGGTGGCGGCAATGATCATGACGGTGCCATTGAATGGGTTACCGGCGGTCCACAGCGACCACTGGGAGGCGAAAGTGTCGTGCAGCGGCGCATTGCCGAACAGTTTGGCGTTACCGAAGCTCTCGGCAAGGCTCTGGTCAAGCGGCCCGACACCGGCGTTGGACTTCTGGGCGTCGTTCAGCACCGAGAACAGGGCGAAGAAAATCGGCATCTGCAAGAGAAGTGGCAGGCAGGAACTGAGCGGGTTGGTCCCGGTCTTTTTGTACATGGCCATGGTCTCGCGGGACATCGCCTCGCGGGAGAACTGGTCTTTCTTCCCCTTGTACTTGTCCTGGATCTTCTTGAGCTGCGGAGCGACCTCGAGCATCTTGCGCTGGCTCTTGATTTGCCGTACAAAAACGGGAATCAGGGCGGCACGCACGACCAAGACGAGGCCGACAATGGACAGCACCCACGTGATGCCGTCGTTGTAGCCCATCCCCAAGCTGGAAAAGAGCCCGTGGAAGGCGACGAGCAGCAGTTCGACGACCCATTTCAGAGGCCAGAGGATCGTACCTATGAGGTCCATACTGTGGGTTAGCCCTTTCCGTGGCTAGGTGCGACAACAAAACCGAACGACGTCAGACGAAAGCGACGATTGCTTTTGAGTGGTACATCATCAATGCCGCCTGGTGACCACGGATGACAACGGCTCAGCCTGCGCACAGCAAGAGCGCAGCCCCACGCTAGTCCGTGTTCCTGAACGGCCCCCAATGCGTAGGCCGAACAAGACGGGTAAAACCGGCACACATCTCCATAGAGTGGAGAAATCACGGCTCGATACACGCGAAGAACCACGACACCGACGTTGCGGGGTATCAGGATAATCGTCGCGAGTACCGGGTTCATCGGCCCACGCTGTTCTTCCGCGCAGATTGCGGGCGGGAGAGGGAACGGTGAACTTCGTCGCGCAGCGCCTGCCACGCGATACTGCTCGCTCCCGGTAAAGCCCGGATGACAACATCCGTTCCTGCCGGAACGAGTGGGAGCAGTTCGAACGTGACCGCCTTGAGGCGACGCCGAACGAGATTGCGCTTCACAGCGTCACCCACATTCTTTGCGACGATAAAGCCGAAACGAACCGGAACACCGGCGACACCAGATTGATCTCCAGCGCTTTTTCGCACATAAAGAACGGTATGCGCACCAACGATCCGCACACCGCGCCGAACGACGCCTTGATAGTCACTGCCGCTCGTAATGCGATTTACGTGAGCGAGCACGAGAACCTGGCGACCATGAAAACCTACGCTGAGAGTTCGGTGCGACCCTTGCGACGGCGAGCACCGAGAATGGCGCGGCCCGCACGGGTGCGCATGCGCAGGCGGAAGCCGTGCACCTTGGCGCGACGGCGGTTGTTCGGCTGGAAAGTTCTCTTGCTCATAATTCAATCTCCACGTATTTGAATCACCGCTGGCCAAATTTCCTTCGGCCAAAACAGCAGCACGCACAGAATATGGAAGCCCGCGGGATGGGGTCAACTGATTAAAACTACGGCCTCGGCCACGTCTGGTCAAACTCAGAGCCCGAATCAGGGGATTCTGCACAATAATGACTCCAACGTAAATGCCGAAGAGAGGATGCGTAGCGCCCGATGAATTCGCCTCGTTGCGCGGCAGTGACTACCGTAAAGTCAAGTTATCCACAGGTTGGTCGCACCAATCTGAGAATTCGGCTGATTTTATACACAGGCAGTGGATAACTTTAACGATGAGTTCGGACCAAGAACTCACACGGGCCTCCAAAACTCGCCTCACGCGGGCCGATAGGGTCGGCGGCCGGTGTCCGGCATAAGGCCACCCGCATCCGCCGGTCGCCCAACAGTGAAAACTCGAAATGCACAGATTGTAGGAACAATGGCAGACGTAGAAGCGCCGATTGCTGAAACATGGCGGTCTGTTCTGACCACGTTGGAATCCGACGCCACCATCACACCGATGCTGTACGGATTTCTCAGCCTGGTCGAGCCGAAGGGCATCGCGGCCGGCACCTTCTACCTGGAGGTCCCCAACGAGTTCACGGCAAGCATGCTCAACCAGCGGATACGGGTTCCCCTGCTGACGGCAATGGGCCAGCTCGATGAAGCGACTGCTGTTTCAACTTTCTATGTGGTCGTCAACCCCGAACTTGAGCAGGAATCGTTGCGACCGGTGCAACAAACGATGACCCCGCCAGACGTCATCACTCCCGCCCCCGCGCAATCGGTTTTTGAGGGCGCAGTCGCGGCACAGCCCCACGAAACCCGACTCAACCCCAAATACAGTTTTGACAACTTCGTGATCGGGCAATCAAACAGATTCGCCCATGCCGCAGCCGTCGCGGTAGCTGAAGCACCGGCCAAGGCTTACAACCCGCTTTTTATCTACGGATCATCGGGCCTCGGCAAGACACATCTCTTGCACGCGATCGGCCACTACGCCATGAGCCTGTACCCCGGGATCCGCGTTCGTTACGTCAGTTCGGAGGAGTTCACCAACGACTTCATCAACTCCATTGCGAACAACCGCGGCTCGGCTTTTCAGGCTCGATATCGAAACATCGACATCCTCATGATCGATGACATCCAGTTTCTTCAAAACAAAGCGGAGACCCAGGAAGCTTTTTTTCATACTTTCAACACCTTGCACGACCACAACAAGCAGGTAGTGATCACAAGCGATCTACCTCCCAAGCACCTCACCGGTTTTGAAGACCGCATGCGCAGCCGCTTTGAGTGGGGCCTGATCACGGATGTCCAGGCTCCGGACTTGGAAACCCGCATCGCTATCCTGCGGAAAAAGGCCCAGAGCGAGAAACTGCAGGTGCCACACGACATTCTCGAGTTCATGGCGTCGAAGGTTTCGTCCAACATTCGTGAGCTTGAAGGCACTTTGATCCGGGTCACCGCTTTCGCTAGCCTCAATCGCACGCCGGTGGATATGGATCTGGTTCAGACGGTGTTGAAAGACCTGATCACCTTGGACGAGGACAACGTCATCGCTCCGGTTGACATCATTACGAATACGGCCAATTACTTCAAACTATCCGTTGACGACCTCTACGGATCGAGCCGGTCACAGGCCATAGCTACCGCCCGCCAAATCGCCATGTACCTGTGCCGCGAACTCACGAATCTCTCTCTTCCCAAAATCGGGCAACTGTTCGGTAATCGCGACCATACGACCGTGATGTACGCGAACAAGAAGATCAGTGAACTGATGAAGGAACGTCGCTCGATCTACAACCAGGTCACCGAGCTGACCAACCGCATCAAGCAGGACCACCGGTACAAGTAGGTCACAGCCATGCGTGCAGGTCACGACCCTCGTTGTGACGGGGAAATATGAGCGGTCCTTCCGGACGTTTTAAGCAAGTTCAACGTGCTTAGGCCCGGAGGGGCCGAATTTTTTTTAGTTTTCACACCTGTGGATAACCCTGTGGAATTAACTCACACAACCGGTCATCGCCTGTAGAAACTCGGATGCACCCTGTGGAAACGTGTAATTCCTCCGTGCCGCGCTTGCCCAAACGAATGACAAACTTCCACAGCTCGCCCACAACTTACAAACGTGTAATTCCCAATGCCTGAGCGGTTTTCACAGAGTTATCCACAGTTTCCACAACGGTTAAGAAGATTAACAAGAATTTCTTAACCTTGATCTAGCCGACAACCTTGACGGCTGACGCCGATCAATCACGACGGTAACGAACCAGCCCATGAACACAGCTAGCATTGAGGACCACCCATCCGCCCGTCGAACGCAAGGAATGTTTCGTGAGATTTCAGGCCAACCGGGATGTCTTCAGCGAAGCAGTGTCCTTCGCGGTCAAACTTCTGCCTCAACGCACCACCCTGCCAATCCTGAGTGGTGTCCTCATCGAAGCCACCGCCACCGGCTTGATTCTCTCCTCGTTCGACTATGAGGTCTCTGCTCAAACGGAGATCTTGGCCGAGGTTGAAGAAACCGGCAAGGTTCTCGTCTCGGGGCGTTTACTCGCCGAAATTGCCAGTCGTCTGCCCAACGCACCGGTACGTTTTTCCACGGAAGATTCCCGCATCAAGGTCAGCTGCGGCTCTGCAAGCTTCACCCTCCTGTCTATGCCGGTTGAGGAATACCCCAGTATCCCTATCGTCACGACCCAATCCGGACTGGTGCCGGCTGAAGAATTCGCTGCGGCTGTTGCCCAGGTCGCTGTGGCGGCGTCGCGAGATGACGTCACCCCTGTTATTACCGGCGTACAGCTTGAGGTCACCGAAAACAGCCTGAGCCTGGTCGCCACCGACCGGTACCGCGTTGCGGTTCGAGAAATCGACTGGGACCCGGGCAGTAACACCGAGGACAACGGGCAAGGTACTGTCACGGCCCTCGTACCGGCTCGTACACTGCAGGAAGTCGGTAAGACTTTCGGCCACAGCGGAACCATTTCGGTCTCCATCACCAACAGCGACGACCGCGAATTGATCGCGTTCACCGCGAACAAAAAGACCGTGACCTCGTTGCTCATCAAAGGCAATTTCCCTCCGGTTCGCCGATTATTCCCCGCAACCGTTGACAACTATGCGGTGATGAACACGGCTGACCTCATCGAAGCCACACGGCGCGTGCAACTTGTACTCGAACGTGAAGCCGCACTGCGTTTCACCTTTGCCACTGACGGGGTCACTTTGGAAGCCGTCGGCTCCGAGCAGGCACAGGCCTCGGAAACCATCGATGCCATCCTTTCCGGGACCGAGACCGTCGTCTCGCTCAAGCCACAGTTTCTTCTGGATGGGCTCAGCGCTGTCCACTCCGAATTTGTGCGGATTTCTTTCACGAAAACAGACAATCCGAATAAGCCCGGGCCGGTGTTGATCACCAGCCAGACCTCGCGCGAGCAAGCCGGAGTGGACAGCTACAAGTATCTGCTCCAGCCCAACCTGCTGCTGCGCTAACGCCGGTGCGGGTTACCCACCTCTCACTAACCGACTTTCGAAACTATTCGAACGCCGAGGTTGCTTTTGTTCCGGGTCCGAACCTCATCGTCGGGCGCAATGGACAGGGCAAAACCAACCTGGTCGAGGCACTCGGCTTTCTGAGCACACTGGGGTCGCACCGAGTCTCCACGGATAAGGCCATGATTCGAGCCGGCCAGGACGCCGGCATAATCCGAGCCAGGCTCGAATACAACGGCCGCGATATCCTGGCCGAGGTACAGCTCAACCGCTCCGGTCAAAACCGGGCGCAGGTTAATCGGTCGGTTATCAAGACCCGTGATTTGCCCCGGTATTTTTCGAGTGTGGTCTTTGCACCGGAGGATCTTGCCCTCGTACGGGGCGACCCATCGGGGCGGCGTAAGTTTCTCGACCAACTTTTGGTGCTTCGCAATCCGCGCCTGGCTGCAGTGCTCAGCGATTATGACCGTGTGCTCAAGCAACGCAATACCTTACTCAAATCGGCCCGAGCATCGGGAGTGCGTGGTAACCAGCTCTCGACCCTCGAAATCTGGGATGAAAGGCTCGTGGAGTTCGGTTCTGAGATCATCGACGAGCGCGCCAAACTTGTGCGGCAGCTCGGTGAGCCGTTGCGCGCGGCGTATCGAGCCGTCGTCAATGAAGACCATGGTCCGGCCCTGGTGGCGAGCTTGAGCATTCTCGGTGCTGATGAAGACGCCGATCTCGGCGTGATCACGCCCCTCGCCTCTCGACCGGCGGTGTCGGTGGAATCATCCACCAATGAGATCTTTCGCGCAGCGCTGGTCGGCCTGCGAAAACGCGAGCTGGAACGAGGCATCACTCTTGCTGGACCGCACCGCGATGACCTGGTTTTCATGCTCAATGCCTTGCCGGCCAAGGGATATGCCAGCCATGGGGAATCGTGGTCGTTCGCGCTGTCGTTGAAACTTGCATCCGCTTCGTTGTTGCGGCAAGAGTCAGCCAGCGGCGACCCGGTGTTGATCCTCGATGACGTTTTTGCCGAGCTGGATCTGGACCGCCGGGCCAGGTTGGCCGCCGCGATCGAGTCGTACGAGCAGGTTTTGATTACGGCCGCGGTTCTCGAAGACGTTCCCGCAGCGCTTGTCGCGCACACCATCCACATTCACGCCGGAGTCGTCACCAATGGTTGACGAAAATGTTCCACGTGAAACAACCAACGTCGACGATTCCGTGGAATTCAGTACCAGTGAAGCTGCCAACGTCTACCTGCGCTTCAAGAGCATTTTCGGCGATCCCAATGCCAGGCGTGCGCGCGGTCGTAAGCGAATTGCGCCGGTTGCCGGCTCGAGTGTCCCGTTCGGGATCGGACGCGACCCGCGAGGTCTCGGTGACACGATCAATTCGCTGACCCTGCAGTTGGGGTGGAACTCTCCGTTGGCCCAGTCTGAACTCCTCGCAACGTGGGCAGAGCTTGCAGGCGAAGAAACTGCCAACCACTCGACCCCGGCCGGCATTGACGACGGTGTGCTCACGGTGCGCTGTGAATCCACCGCCTGGGCGACCCAACTCCGACTCATGCGCAATGTGATCATGGAACATATTGCGAATCGGTACCCGGATGCTGGTATCCAATCAATTCGTTTCCAAGGGCCCAACGCGCCGTCCTGGAAAAAGGGCCCCAGATCAATTCCAGGGCGTGGTCCACGCGATACCTACGGGTAACCCCACATTTAAGGTCAACCTCTTGAACAAAACGCGTCAAACGGCGATTGTGGCCTGTTCGTCTTCCCCCGTTTGGTAGACTGAAGGGTCGCCCGTGCGATGGTCAGGAGCCTAATTTCAGATGACAGTTGAACCGACGCCCGAACGCCCGTCCCCAGATATATCCCCAGTCATTTCCCAGCAACAGGGGGAGCGGGAAGCGGAACATGAATACGGTGCCGATGATATCCAGGTGCTTGAAGGCCTGGAGGCCGTTCGTAAGCGACCCGGAATGTACATCGGGTCCACTGGGCCACGCGGGCTACACCATCTCGTGTATGAGATCGTCGACAACTCAGTCGATGAGGCTCTTGCGGGCCACTGTGACACCATCGACATTCGAATCCTGGCCGATGGCGCGATCCGCGTCGAGGACAACGGCCGCGGCATTCCAGTCGACATCCATAAGGCAGAGGGACGCTCGACCGTCGAGGTAGTACTCACCGTGCTCCACGCTGGCGGTAAGTTCGGCGGCGGTGGCTATTCCGTCTCCGGTGGTCTGCACGGCGTGGGAAGTTCTGTCGTCAATGCCCTGTCAAGCCGTCTCGAGGTCGAGGTTCGCCGCCAGGGATATATCTGGCGTCAGAGCTTCGCTAACGGTGTTCCGAACGCTCCCCTCGAACAGGGCGAAGCCAACGACGAAACCGGAACGACCATCACGTTCTGGCCGAGTGCTGAAACTTTCGAGACCATCGAGTTCGACTACGAAACTCTGCGCGCGCGCTTTCAGCAGATGGGCTTTCTCAATAAAGGCCTGCGCCTCACCCTCACCGACGAGCGTGAAGACCACCAGACCGATGATGGCAAAGCCGTGAGCAACACCTTCAAGTACGACCAGGGGCTCGTCGATTACGTCGAATACCTCAATCGCGCCAAGAAGGCCGACCTCGTCAACGATGAGATCATCTCGTTCGAGTGGGAAGACCATGAACGCAAGATGGCCCTTGAAGTGGCCATGCAGTGGACCACCGCCTACACCGAGAGCGTGCACACCTACGCGAACACGATCAACACGCATGAGGGCGGAACGCACGAAGAAGGTTTCCGCGCCGCACTGACCACGCTGGTGAACAAGTATGCCCGTGAGAAAGGCATCCTGAAAGAGAAAGATGACAACCTCACCGGCGATGATGTTCGCGAGGGTTTGACAGCGGTCGTATCGATCAAGCTCGCCGAACCACAGTTCGAAGGCCAGACCAAGACCAAGCTCGGCAATACCGAGGCGAAATCGTTCGTGCAGAAGGTCGCCAACGATCAGCTCACCGACTGGTTCAACCGCAATCCGAACCCGGCCCGCGAAATCATCCGCAAGTCCCTGCAGGCATCAAACGCTCGAATGGCAGCCCGAAAGGCCCGCGAAACCGCGCGCCGCAAAGGATTGCTCGAGGGTGGGGGTATGCCAGGCAAGCTCAAGGACTGCCAGAGTAAGGACCCGTCGCTCTCCGAAATTTTCATTGTGGAGGGAGACTCGGCCGGCGGCTCGGCCGTGCAGGGACGTAACCCCGAATTCCAGGCCATCCTGCCCCTTCGCGGCAAGATCCTCAACGTAGAGAAGGCGCGCCTCGACCGTGCCCTCGGTAACAATGAGGTTCAAGCGATGATCACGGCCTTCGGCGCCGGCATGGGGGAAGAATTCAACCCCGACAAGGTTCGGTACCACAAAATTGTTTTGATGGCCGACGCCGACGTCGACGGCCAGCACATCACCACCCTGCTTCTCACCCTGCTGTTTCGCTACATGCGCCCGCTGATCGACCTTGGCTATGTGTACCTCGCTCAACCGCCGCTGTACCGTCTCAAGTGGAGCAACTCTGCGCACCAGTACGTGTACTCCGACGTGGAGCGCGATGCGCTCCTGGCCGACGGAGCAGCGTCCGGCAAGCGCATCCCGAAAGACAACGGCATCCAGCGCTACAAGGGCCTCGGCGAGATGGACTACAAGGAACTGTGGGAGACCACCATGGCCCCCGAATCCCGCACCCTGCTGCAGGTCACCCTGGACGACGCGGCATCTGCCGACGAGATCTTCTCCACCCTGATGGGTGAAGACGTCGAATCACGACGTAACTTCATTCAGAAAAACGCGAAGGACGTGCGTTTCCTTGACATCTGACGACACCACGGGCAACCCCGACTCAACCAACCCGGACGCGATGGCTGCAACCGCGGCCGCTGCGGCAGCCCACCTCGTGCAGCACGGCAAGATCGACCAGGTCGACCTTCAGCTGGAAATGCAGCGTTCCTACCTCGACTATGCGATGAGTGTCATCGTTGGGCGCGCGCTGCCCGACGTGCGCGACGGTATGAAGCCTGTGCACCGACGTGTGATTTACGCCATGTTCGACGGCGGCTACCGGCCGGACAAAGCATTCTCCAAGTGCGCCCGCGTCGTCGGAGACGTCATGGGGCAATTCCATCCGCACGGTGACTCGTCGATTTATGACGCGCTCGTGCGTCTCGTTCAGCCGTGGAGCCTGCGGTATCCGCTCGCCCTCGGCCAGGGCAACTTCGGTTCCCCCGGCAACGATGGTGCTGCAGCCCCGCGGTATACCGAGACCAAAATGGCCCCGCTGGCCATGGAAATGGTTCGGGACATCGACGAGGACACCGTCGATTTTCAGGACAACTACGACGGCCGTACCCTCGAACCGACCGTGCTGCCTGCCCGCTTTCCGAACTTGTTGGTCAACGGCTCGGTTGGAATCGCAGTCGGTATGGCCACCAACATTCCACCGCACAACCTGCGTGAGGTTGCCGCCGGTGCTCAGTGGTATCTCGAGAATCCCGGCGCTACGCGCGATGAGCTGCTTGAAGCGCTGATTGCCCGCATCAAGGGACCTGACTTTCCCACCGGCGCCCAGATTCTGGGTGTCAAGGGTATTCAGGACGCCTATCGCACCGGGCGTGGCTCGATCACCATGCGGGCGGTCGTGAGTATCGAAGAGTTGCAGGGCCGCACCTGCCTCGTCATCACCGAACTGCCCTACCAAGTGAACCCCGACAACCTCGCGATCAAGATCGCTGACCTGGTCAAGGACGCCAAAGTCACCGGCATTGCGGACATCCGCGATGAGACCAGTGGTCGCACCGGCCAGCGCCTTGTCATCGTGCTCAAGCGCGATGCCGTCGCCAAGGTCGTGCTGAACAACCTCTACAAGCACACGCAGTTGCAGGAGAACTTCGGCGCGAATATGCTCGCCATCGTCGACGGCGTACCGCGTACGCTCGCCCTCGATGGTTTCATCTCGGCCTGGGTCGCTCACCAGGTCGAGGTAATCGTTCGGCGCACCCAGTTTCGGCTGAACAAAGCCGAGGCTGATGCGCACATTCTGCGCGGCTACCTCAAGGCGCTGGACGCCCTCGATGAGGTGATCGCGCTCATCCGTCGATCGAACACGGTCGACGACGCCCGCGAAGGCCTCATGGCCCTGCTCGACGTCGACAAGTTGCAGGCCGACGCGATTCTCACCATGCAGCTGCGTCGCCTCGCCGCCCTCGAGCGCCAGAAGATCATCGACCAGGCTGCCGAACTCGAACTGCAGATCGCAGAATTCAAGTCGATTCTGGCCAGCCCCGAGCGTCAGCGAACGATCATCAGTGAAGAACTCGCCGAGATCACCGCAAAGTTCGGCGACGACCGTCGCACCGAGATCATGTTCGGTTTCGACGGCGATATGTCGGTCGAAGACCTCATCCCCGAAGAGGAGATGGTCGTTACCGTCACGCGCGGCGGCTACATCAAGCGCACCCGCAGCGACAACTACCGCAACCAGCACCGCGGCGGCAAGGGAGTCAAGGGCGCCCAGTTGCGCGCGGACGACGTGGTCGAACACTTCTTCGTCACCACTACGCACCACTGGTTGTTGTTCTTCACCAACACCGGTCGGGTTTACCGGGCCAAGGCCTATGAAGCCCAGGAATCCGGCCGCGACGCTAAAGGCCAGCACGTGGCCAATCTGCTCGCGCTGCAGCCCGGGGAGGAAATCGCGCAGATCCTCGATATTCGCGACTACGAGGTGGCCCAGTATCTGACCCTCGCTACCCGCGACGGCTTGATCAAGAAGACTGCGCTCAGTGAGTACGACACGAATCGCACCGGCGGCATCATCGCGATCAAGCTGCGGGAAGGCGACGAGCTCGTGTCCGCCCTGCTGGTTGAAGATGACTCCGACCTGCTGCTCGTCTCTCGTAAGGGCATGTCGATTCGTTTCACCGCGACCGACGACGCATTGCGCCCGATGGGTCGCAGCACGTCCGGCGTGATCGGAATGCACTTTCGCGGTGAGGACAACCTGCTGGACGCATCCGTTATCAACGACGATGGCTATGTCTTCGTGGTGACAGAGGGTGGTTACGCCAAACGCACCGCCGCTGACCAATACCGCCTGCAAAATCGTGGAGGCCTCGGGATCAAGGTGGCAAAGCTCAACGACGATCGTGGTGACCTGGTCGGTTCGTTGATTGTGAACCCCGAGGATGAGGTCCTTGTGGTTCTTGCCAGTGGCAAGGTGGTACGCTCTGACGTCGCTGAGGTTCCGGCCAAGGGTCGGGACACGATGGGTGTTGTATTCGCGAAGTTCGCGGATGACGACCGAATCATCTCCATCGCGAAAAACATCGAACGTAATCTGGTCGCCACCGACGAAGAAGGCGTTACGGATGCCGATGCACCAGCTGGTGCCATCGGCACCACTGCTGCGGAGGACGCTGTTCCAAACGCGGATTCAGGGAAAGTAGAGACACCGAATGAGTAGCGTTGCCGAAAAACTCGCCAAAAAGTCCACTCGCAAGACCGCGAGCAAGCAGGTTCGCCTCAAACTGGTCTACGTCGACTTCTGGTCGAGCGTAAAACTATCATTCCTGGTGGCGATCTGCCTTGCCATCGTCACGATCGTGGCGACCTTCCTCACCTACACCGTTCTGGTGCAGACCGAGGTGTTGACCACGGTCGACGAGCTGTACGCAACCGTCGCGGGAGAATCGGCCGATCTGGCCGCCATCCTCTCGATCGGCAATGTCATGGGCTTCGCCGTCGTCGTGGGCGTGCTGAACATTGTCGTGATCACCGCCCTCGGTGCCATCTACGCCGTTCTATACAACTTGAGTGTCAAAATCACTGGCGGCCTCCTCGTTGGCTTCACCAATAACTAATCACTTTTTGCGCGATTGAGGGCTGTTTTCACCCTAAAACAGCCCTCGTAAGCCGAATTCACGTCGTTTCTCCTTCGGGAGGATGGCTCGATTTCAGGTTCCGGCCAGATTCCGGTAGTCTTCAATCTGCTCAAGAGGGGGATATAGCTCAGTTGGTTAGAGCGCTTCACTGATAATGAAGAGGTCCCAGGTTCAAATCCCGGTATCCCCACGCAGTACCAGATTCACTCCGAATTCAGCGCTTGCGCTTGATGTTCGGCCTGAGAAATCGGGGCCATAGCTCAATTGGTAGAGCGCCTGCTTTGCAAGCAGGAGGTCCGGGGTTCGATTCTTATCTTCAGGCACGGGTGGGAATCACATATAAATACAGCGATAAGCTGTCATAGAATTTTCCATGACATGGGGCCATAGCTCAATTGGTAGAGCGCCTGCTTTGCAAGCAGGAGGTCCGGGGTTCGATTCCCCGTGGCTCCACAAATCCCTGATCAGACGCCATTTATGGTAATAATGAGGCTATGTTTCATAGCCTTGGCACGAGGTTTCTGCATTCTCGCGCAACTGAATGTCTCCCGCCCGAGTTGGTCCGCGGAATTCCTCTTTTCCAGGTTTCTGTAGCGGTGTTCACTGAGTTTCGGGTCCCTGGACTCTCACTGGATACTGCGTCGGAACTGGACTGTTGATCTGTGCTGCCGGCGGCCCGTGTAATGCAACAGCGTCCGCCGTGCTGACCATGTAGAAGATGCCCGAGCCCGTAGATCAATCCAGCACAGTCCCGTAGGGCGAACGATTACCGGTAGTTCCGTCCTCCACGTCAGGGCTCGAGGCGTGCCTTATTAGCCAAACACGTCCCGCATCCGTGACCGCCATTCGTAATACGCCGTCCTATCGATGCCTATCTCTGCAAGAGCTGCCGCTTTCGCGTGCCCTCGTGCAACTAGGCTGTCGACCTCGATGACTTGCTTGAACCTGCGGGCTTGGTTCTCGCTCCGGCTGTTCTCATAGGCGTTCTTGCTCGTCATGCGGCGAAGTTGATTGCGTGGGGATTGATAGGTCGCGCCAAATTTAATTCTTAGGTTCGGACCCGCCTCGGCGGCCCCCCAGCCACCGGCAAGCAGCGCATGTTCCGGTTCGATTTCTCTCAGGGCATCTGTCAGTTGCTTGATCCGGTGCAGCAAGGCGTTGCGTGTCGATCGTTCCATGTTGTTGATCAGAGCCGTTGTCGGAACCAAGTGTTCCGGGTTGACGCAGGTCGTGATCCCACATACGTGGTGGACGTGGGGATATTCGGCTATCGCGCCGACGCACCCAGCATTCGCCCAAGCGACCACCCTGTGCGTCAGCCGGTTGGTGCGAGCCCGTCCGGTGTAGGGATAGCCATCCGTCCGCTTTGCTCCCTGCCAAATCCAACAGACACCGGCAGGGGACGAGATGATCGTGCATCGGTGTCGGATTGTGCTAATTACCAATTTGCTGTCGCGTGCTTGAATCGCGCGTTCCAGCGGGCCCAGGCGTGTGGATGCGGACATTTGAGTCCCGGCCTTAGGTTGCGCTTGGTCGGGCTGCGGCCTGACCGCTGCCGGTCTCGGGGGCAGCGCCGCGTTCGAGGGGTGGGCTCTGCGGGTCCAATCGAAGTAAAGCGAGAAGAGTAAGAGCAAGGAGCACGTTGGTCCTCCTCCGGGAAAGGGTGAGCAGTGAACCTAGCGAACGAGAGCCACCTACGCTTCGTGCCGCAACCGTGCTGCAGGGCCCCAGACCTGGGCTTCATTCCGAAGGAATCGGCAACTAAGCGCGGCCGAGGTGAGACCGATCAGGGTTCGCTAGTGCTGATTAGAATAACCGCAAGCGTGGGAATTGCCAATGGCGATTCTGTGCATCCGGGGCGCTGCACAGGCGTTGTTGCCTCGTGGGCCGAGGACCGCGGCAGCTGATCGCGCTTACGCGACGGGACATGACAAAAGCCTTACCCGGCGCGATCGAGCCATCGCTCAGCGGAAGCCGGGATCCTCCGAGGTGCAGGTATATAACACCGCATGTTCCAGGTCCCGATTGTGAGGATCTGACAAGTATCGTGCTTTACAAGACTGCCGATCGGCGTGATGCTTGAGAAATGGACGAGTCAAGAGTTCGTACGCTCGGGACACTCATCGCCATTGCCCGGACTCGCGTCGCCGCGGACCGAAAGATCGGCGTGGAAACGCCAGCAGGGATATCGGCCTTAGCTCGCGTCACCAGCGATTGGCACGCCACGTCACACGAGCCCCACGGAACCTTGCTCGCCGAGCAGAATCGGGGCGAGGAAGCCGGAGCCTGAGCCCCCGTCCCACAAAACCAGGGCAGACGGGCGAAACCTAAGTCTCTTCTGGAATGACGCGGCCCGCCTAGGCCTGCCCATGAAGCCGCCTTGTGATCGGGTGGTACACGGCTGATACGGCTTGGAGCACTCTAATACCGAGACGCCCGGTCATGTCAGAAAGTTCCGGCGCCTGCTCTTACGCGAACATCTGCGAGAACTGCTCCAACGTCGCGACTGGCCTCGACTTCACTGACGTTCTCACCGGAGCAACTGGCCGACATTCAAGCGGTCAAAGCAGATGCCATACAACGCGGCTGGGACGGTGAAATAGCCAGAGACGCCACAACTGCGGCTGCTCTCACCAGTCACGTCCGCGAGTTCGACTGTGACATCGAAAATGCTGATCTCCTTGAACCAACGGCGAGGGCAGGTTAGTTGAATGATTGAACAAAGGGGTCAAGAGGCGGACCGATGTGGTTGTCGTGTTCCCCAACCCCCTCCCCTGCTTCGCCTCACAGGAGCCGTGCTCGTCGAGCAACACGACGAGAGGGAGGCTGGCGTTCGCCGCAACCTCTCCGAGGCCTCCATGCGGCACGTGGAGGCTTTCAATACGGCCCTCACCAGCCCTGACGCGAGCGCTCTGACAGAGTGATTCCTATTCCCGAGCTGGTTGCTGCATGATCAAATCAGCTGACCCGCGCAGTGACGATGAACTACACCACCCGGCGGGACGCGACCCACGCGGCTGAACTCAGGCCTCACCAGTGCTTGTCTGGACGTGGGCCTACGTGCAAGTCTGAGTGCCTGGTTTTTGATTGGGAGCGACCACCTCGTTGTGGCCGCCGTTGCCGGCACGTCAAGTCGGGTCCTGGGTCCACCTGACGCCGCCGCTGTCTTTGATAACCGCTCGATCAGGTCCGCACTTCTATAATTGTGTATTACTATAACCACATGCTCTTGACGCACTGCCCACCTAGCGGCGTATTTCGCGCAGAGAAAGAACTGTCGTCGTCTACGCTCAAAGAATGTCCAGACCAGCTCGCCCTCATCCGAGGGACCTCATGGAAGATTGGCCGCATGTGGTGTCTTTAGACCCCATAGGCGAGGTCGCGCGCCTTTTTGCAGAGAATCTTCGAGAAGCAATTGGTGATCGGAGCATTCGGGCCGCCGCCAACGACGCTGGAGTCGACCACTCGACGATAATGGCCGTCTTGCAGGGGCGGACATGGCCAGACCTGGCGACCATCGCTCGCCTGGAGTTGGGCTTTGGGGTTGACCTATGGCCAGGCAGAATCGCAATCCAGGAACGGCTATCGAGGCAGCCTTAATTTGCCCGGTAGCCACCTGACTCGCCCCGTGAGATCGCTCGTCCCGGGACCTGGACCATGAAATCGGCGATCATCTGATCCGCTCGCTCGCCTGCCTCGTCTAAAAGCTGACTGAAATGATTCGACGTGGACGATTCGACGCTCGGAACGCCCTCGTCAGGAGTCGGGGTTGTAGTCATCACCGAAGCCCTTTCTTCCTCGCGTGGGGTCAACTACCACTCCCATTGGGACGCACGCTTCCTGTACGGCAGCAATCATCTCATCCCTCGAGGCGGTCATTCTTTCGCTTTCACCGAGACCTGTCTTCCATGCAGACCTTGCTAATTCCTGCTTGTCGCTCAGTCGGGTCACGAGACGCGCACCCGCGATACCATGACACTGGGGGGCACAGGTCGAGTCGGTTGGCCACTTTGCTGCATCTGAAAGTCCCAGATGCCAAGCGAAGCACTGCTCCCGAACGAACCTCAGGAAGAAAACAGAATGGCACTTGCCTCAGCCGAATCTCATCACCTGACCCAAAGCCAGCTGGAAAGCACGCTGTGGGCGGCTGCTAATGCCTTGCGTGGCCCCGTCGATCCGGGTGATTTCAAGTCCTACGTGTTTCCGGTCATGTTCTTCAAGTGGATCTCCGACACCTGGGACCACAACCATGTTCAGGCGGTCGCCGACTTCGGGGATGACCTCACCGACGAGATCGAAGCTACGTACCAACCCTTCGCCCTGCCCACGGAGTGCCATTGGGCTGATGTCTTTGGGAACACCGTCAACATCGGTTCGAAACTCGGCAAGACGTTGCTCCGCATTCAGGAGGCGAACCCCGGAAAGCTCGACGGGGTGTTCGGCGACGTGAACTGGGCGAACAAGGAACGTCTCCCTGAATCAGCTCTCGCTGATCTGCTCGACGCCTTCGACAAGCTGACCTTGGACCCGGCTCACATCAACGGGGACATGCTGGGCGCAGCCTACGAGTACCTACTCCGGGAATTCGCAGAGGCCAGCGGCAAGAAAGCCGGCGAGTTCTTCACACCACGTCACGTCGTCCACCTACTCGTGCGCATTCTCAACCCACAGCCAGGTGACTCCGTATGCGACCCGGCCTGTGGCTCCGCAGGGATGCTCGTCGAAACGGTGAACGCGGTCAACGCAAACGGCGGCGACGCCCGCACCCTCAGCCTCTACGGCCAAGAGGTCAACCTGACGACCGCAGCGATGGCCAAGATGAACCTTTACCTCCACGGGCTCGAAGACTTCCAGGTTGTCCGCGGTGACACGTTCCGCGAACCTAAGCTCCTCAACAAAGACGGAAGTCTCCGTACCTATTCGGTGATCGCGGCCAATCCGCCTTTCAGCCTCCAGAACTGGGGTGCCGATTCCTGGGCCCACGATCCATACTCTCGTGCGTTCGGGGGTG
This sequence comes from Cryobacterium lyxosi, assembly GCF_004403345.1. Lineage (NCBI taxonomy): Bacteria > Bacillati > Actinomycetota > Actinomycetes > Micrococcales > Microbacteriaceae > Cryobacterium > Cryobacterium lyxosi. The sequence goes on along the minus strand of NZ_SOGT01000002.1, from coordinate 207,395 downwards.
AGGTCCCACCGGTGAAGAACGGAGATTACGCCTGGATTCAGCAGATCGTCTCCACAATGGCTGAGGACGACGGTCGCGCTGGCATCGTCATGCCCCACGGCGTATTGTTTCGTGGTGGTAAGGAAGGCGTGATCCGCGAGCAGCTTGTTCGTTCTGACATGCTCGAGGCGATCATCAGCCTGCCGAACAATTTGTTCTACTCGACGTCGATTCCTGTCTGCCTGTTGATCTTCAGAAAGAAGAAGCCGGCAGAACGCCGGAACCATGTTCTGTTCGTCGACGCCACGAAGCGATTCGCAGCAGGAAAGAACCAGAACACGATGTCCGACGAGGACATTGACGTCATCCACGCGGCATATCGGGATGGGACGGAGATCGATGGCGATGGTGGCCTGAGCCTGCGCCTTATTGGTTTGGCTGAGATCGAGGAAAACGGGTTTGACCTCAACATCGGCCGGTATATCAAAGGCGAAGCGGCGGCCGAGGCAAATGTCGGGGAAGCGTTGATCCTCATGCGAGAGGCGCAGGAGCGGCTTGCCACTGCGCAGGACGTGCTCGACGAGAAGCTGAAAGCAGCTGGACTTGATGTCTAAACCTTGGGCTGAAGTTCGTCTCGGCCAAGTAGCGCGTCGAAGGAGCGAACAGGTACCTCTCGTCCTCGGCAAAATCTACAGACTGATGGGTGTTCGCTGGAAGAACCTTGGTCCGTATGAGCGAGACGTTGGCACGACTGAGACCGTCAAAGCCAAGTCAATGTACCGCATGCGCCAAGGGGACTTCGTATTCAACAGGATTGATACTGATAAGGGTGCATTCGGTGTCGTGGATTCCAAGATGAGCGGAGCCGTCGCCAGCAACGAGTTCCCCGCCTATGTGTGTGACCAGAGTCAACTTCTGAGCGAATACCTCTGGCTGCACTTCCAACAGGAGACAGTGCTCGGTGCGCTCAGGGCCGCCGGTTCTGAGGGGCGCGCGCGATGGAAGGAAGCTGACTTCGAGAGGCACACGATTTTGCTTCCGTCTCTCGCAGAGCAGCGACGTATCGTTGACCTCATCGGTGCACTTGATGAGACGATTGAGGCCGCGTCAATAGCCCAGGAAGAGTCAGATCGGGCGTTCAGGGAATCGCGTGCACAACTCTGCCAGCCCCGTCAGGGTTCACGGTCTCTGCCGGAAGTTTCCGAAAATCTCGATAATTCGCGCATACCGATTTCGAAAACCGTGCGCTCCACAAGGCCCGGTCAAATTCCCTACTATGGCGCCTCCGGACGGACTGGATGGATCAACGAAGCGCTCTTCGATGAACCTCTTGTCTGTCTTGGTGAGGACGGCGCGGGGCTTTTGCACTGGAAGACCAGACCAATTGCCTATCGAATTGATGGGGCATCTTGGGTGAACAACCACGCACATGTTCTTCGCGCAACTTCCGTGTCGACTGACTGGCTCGCCCTCACGCTGATGCACTACGACATCAGCCTTTTGGTCAACAAAGGCACCCGTCCCAAGCTAAACAAGGGAATGCTCGACCAAATCCGCGTTCGGGTAGATGACCGCGTCCCGCAGGATGAGGAACTTCTGCTCGCTCAGAAGGACGTAGCAGGAGAATGCGCAGCTGTTGAATCAGCCCTACGTATCCTGCGCACCAACCTTCTCACCGCATTGCTCAGCGGCGAGCATGAAATTCCGTCATCGTACGATGAGCACTTGGGGGTAGTTGCATAATGAGTTTTTCTGAGTCGTCGACGGTGCAGGCCGCAATTATCGACCGGTTGGTTGCGAATCACTGGAGGTACGTTCCCGGTACGCAATTAGACCGCTCGCACGACTCAGTTTTGATCGAAGACGAACTTGTCGCCGCGATTCAGCGTCTGAACCCGCTCCTCGCCGATGACCCTGATCGGGTCGACATGGTTGTGTCGAGCCTGCGTCTCGTCCTCGTCAACTCGGGTGATACCGGGATGATGGGGGCGAATGAGGAGTTCACGGCCTGGCTTCGTGGTCGTCGGACGATCACACTGAACGACACGAACCATGACGAACCCGTGCACCTTATCGACTTCGAGACCCCGTCGAACAACAGCTTCATTGTCTCGGACGAAGTCACGTACGGCGTTCCTGGAAGCAAAGCACGGTTCGACGTCGTGTTGTGGGTCAACGGCATCCCGCTCGTCGTCGGTGAGACGAAAACGCCTGTCGATCACAAGAAGAGCTGGTTGCATGGAGCCAAGGATATTCGGGACCGGTATGAGGTCGAACGGCCGCATTTCTTCGTCCCTAACCTGCTTTCGTTCGCCACGGAAGGGCGTGAATTTCGGTACGCCGCTATTCGCACGCCGCTCGATTACTGGGAGCAGTGGGGCGATACGAAGACCGACGCGAATCTCAGCGGGTGGCCTCGAGTAAAGCTGGCTATCGACGAGTTGCTTGACCAGAAGACGCTCCTGTCGGTCCTCGCCGATTACACCGTGTTTGAACGTGGCGAACGAAACGGCCTGCCGTCGGTCACCAAGATCGTGCCCCGTTACTTCCAGCATGAAACCGTCGAGGCGATCGTTGACAGAGCCGTCGCCGGCACGCCGCGCAGAGGACTGATTTATCACACGCAGGGTTCAGGGAAGACGTTGGCGATGTCATGGGCGGCAGCGCGGCTCATCCATGAACCACGGTTGAAGAACCCGACGATCATCGCGATTGCCGACCGGGCCCAGCTTGTGCGTCAGACCTACAACCAGTTCTTGGCTGCGGGCACGCCGCGACTCAACGAAGTGTCCAGCTCCTCAGAACTCCGCTCTCTGCTGAAAGCGAATCAGCGCGGTGTGATCTTCACAACGATCCACAAGTTCAAAGACGCAGGCCACCTCAGTGACCGCGACAACATCATCGTCCTCGTCGATGAAGCGCACCGTACCCAAGAGGGCTCCCTCGGTCAGCAGATGCGCACGGCACTGCCGAACGCTTTTCTCTTCGGGTTCACGGGCACGCCGATCGCTGACCTTGACCGGAACACGTTCAAGATGTTCGGCGACGAAAACGACCCGGATTACGCACTGAACACGTACAACTCGAACCGTTCGATTGCTGACGGCACCACCGTTCCGATGCGGGTCTCGTCGCGGATGGTTGACTTCCACATCAACCAGGAAGCCCTCGACGCTGCCGCTGATGAACTCGCCAAAGCCGAGAACCTGAGCGAAGAGGAACAGGAGAAGATCGCGGCGAAAATCTCGAACGTCGCCACGCTCCTAGCCAACCCGGAACGGATCCGGAAGGTGTGCGAGGACATCCTCGACCACTTCTACCCGACCATCGACCCGCTCGGGATGAAAGCCCAGATCGTCGTGTACAACCGCGAAATGTGCGTCGCGTACTACGAGCAGTTGACAGCGATCTTGGCTGAACGTGGGATCGAGGACGAAGCCACCGTTGTGATGAGCGCCGCGGGCAAGGACGACCCAGCCTCCTGGAACCAGCACCAGCTGACGGAGCAGCAGGAGGAAGCGGCGTTGAACCGTTTCCGCGCTTTCGGCGATCCGCTGAAATTCCTGATCGTCACATCGAAACTCGGCACCGGATTCAACGCTCCTATCGAGGGAGCGCTCTACCTCGACAAGCCGATGAAACTGCACACGCTCTTTCAGGTGATCACGCGGACGAACCGACCATGGTCAAACCCTGTTACCGGTCAGAAGAAGGCTTTCGGTCTGATCGTCGACTACATCGGACTTGGCAACGGGTTTGCACGGGCGATGACCCCAAACAACCCGGACGCGAAGCAGCGTGAGCTCGATCTTGAAGGGTTGATCGAAGCCTTCGGTGAGGAACTCGACGCTCTCCTCGACCGGTTCGCGGGCATTGACCGCACTGACGTGGGCATGGACTCGTTCCAATCCGCGTTGGAACGAGTGCCGCTAGGTGAGTCACGCGACAGGTTCGGTCTCCAGTTCATGCTCGCGCAGAGCATCTGGGAGACGATCGCCCCGGTCCCAGAGCTGGAACCACGGCGAAGCGACTACCGGTGGGTCGCGAAAATCTACGAAGCTGTCACACCAAACGACAACTCCGCACTCCTGTGGGACCGCGTCGGCGCCAAAACACGAGAACTCGTGTACCTGAACATCACCGGGATCAACGTCCGGAACCCAAGGCTCACGGTTCAGATCGCTGACTCCACGACGGTGCAGTCACTCATCGATGCGGGGTTGATCGACCCGGACGACAAAGAAACTGTGGTGAAGCCCGCCTCCGAGGTAATCGATGGGATCGCAGCGCGCTTGAAACGGCGCCTCGCAGGTGCCAACGGAAATCACACCGTCTACAAAGGGCTCGCGGAACGCCTAGAACGGCTGCGCGCGTCAGAACTAGCACGGGCCAAAGACTCCATCGAATACCTGCGTGAACTGTTCACACTGGCCAAAGACGTGAAAGACGCTGAACACGCTGAGGATGAGGATGGCGTCGACGGCCTAGACCTGCTGCCAAACCCGAACATCGGTGCCCTCACTCAAATCTTCGAGGAGTTCAAACCGGAGAACGTGCCGGTGCTCATCGGCGATGTCGTCACAGAGATTGACCGGATTGTCATTGAGGTGTCGTACCCCGGTTGGGAGATTAAAGACGACGGCAAACGAGAGGTGCGGAAGAGCCTGCTCAAGGTGTTCAAGAAGTTCCGGCTGCCATTACATGGCGAACCGTTCGAGAGCGCGTATCAGTACGTTGAAACGCACTATTGATGGTGGAGGGCATCGCGGACCGGGAGGATGCGGCTTGGTTCGCCGATACCCACCGAAGTGTTCCAAATCCGTCGAACGTGGCCGGATGATGTGACTCTTAGCGCAGTCGAACCGGCGCCGACGTAAGCCGACAGGATCAGTGTCTGAGGCTCGTGAGAACATCTACTCATGATTGAACCTGACCCCATAGTGTCTCGCGACTTGGGCCCGCATTTCTGTGAGACGAAGCCGCCCCGAGCGGGCCTTCGTGCCCGCATCGGCGTGGTACCGCATCTGTTTGCGGTGTGCGACGTAGCTCGTATCGACGTAGGGGTCGCGCGCCTGAGTGCACCGAGGTTTGTGCTCCGCAGCGCGTTCAATACCCGCAGGCTGGGCAACCTCAACCTCACCGTAGATTGCAAGTTCCGGTGAAAAAAACCACCCGCCTTTACTTGGATGTCGACGGCACCGTCAGCCCCATCGGAACAAGCCCTCCGCAGGGCAGTGGGTGGGCTGAGTGGGGAAGCGGCCGTGCCTTTGGATTCCACGTGATCTGGGCACCAGGGCTCATCGCTGAGCTGAACTTGATCACGGCTCGCGACGATGTGCAGCCGGTGTGGCTTACCTCGTGGGAGGACTACGCGGCATCCGATCTCGCCCCAGTGACAGGGTTGCATGCAGGCGACTGGCCTGTCCTTCCACTTCGAGAACGGAACATGGACAGCGGGTCGATGAAGCTCCACGCACTGGTTGAGGACGTTGAGAGTCAGAATCGAGCGGGCAACCACATTGATCGAATCGTTTGGCTCGACGATATGTGCGATGAGGAGGACGAGTGGGAACAAGACGATGAGCCGCGGCCTGAACTTACGGTACGTCTTGGCATTCCCGTCCTCCGATTGAGGCCCCTCACGAATATTGGTCTGACGCCCGATCACATGGCCCAGGTGCGTGCTTTTCTTGGTTGATCTCAATAGTTCACGAACGAAAGCACGATAACTTATGTGTCCAGTCGTCGTCTCGAGCAGGGCACGTCGGTCTGGTGCGATACTTGAGCCGCCAGGAGATCGAACGTGGCTAGCCCGAGACTCAATTGAATAAGTCCGTGAGCTGTCCACCCTGGCCAAAGACGTGAAGGATGCTGAACACGCTGAGGATGAAGACGGCGTCGACGGCCTGGACCGGCTGTCGAACCCTCACATCGGTGACGTCGACACCGAAATTGACCGGATTGTCATCGAGGTGTCGTACCCCGGGTAGAAGATCAAAGACGACGGCAAGCACGAGGTGCGAAAAGCTTGCTGAAAGTCTTCAGGAGATTCAGGCTGACATTGACTGGGGAGCCGTTCGAGAGTGCATATCGCTATATTGAGACGCCTCACTGAGGGTTGAACTGACCTTGAGTATTCTGTTCTGACGGAACGGACCTCGGACGTCTCACTGGGTTGACTGATGGAGGACGTTGTTAATGAACAACGACTTAGAATTCCCGGATAGTGAGCTCCCTAACGACGATCCCGATATCGTTCTGGGGATGCAGAAGCTGCTCTTGCTACGTGAGCACGAGGAAGAGATCCCTGACCTTCTGCAGCGGACAAAGCGGCGACCCGACTGAGGCCGTCGAATCTCCGGGCAGGCTTCGTGTTGCCTTGGTGACGCGGGGCCAAGTCATCTTGGACACCCTCAGCCCGGGCACCTCGATGTGTTGCTCCGAGAGCAGAATGTGACAAGGGGCAGAGATGGTCTTTGGCTCATTGTCCTGTTCGCTGAGGCGGTGCAGGATTAGGGCATGACGGGTCACGGCGGCACAGGGCAAAACGAGGACGAGACGCTGCTTCCGGTGGTTCCCGTGGCCGGGATGGACTCAACAGAGGTATCGTCCGCTCTCCTTTACAGCAGGCAAGCCACTGCAGCGGCCTGGAACCGTTTAGAGGGTGAGTTTGGCCTGCTCGACAGCAATGCAGTCAAAGCGCTCCTGAGGGCTACCAGCGCTGTCTCCTTGGTGGAGATGGATCGCGAGCTCCTCGGCGTGACGCGTGGTGGGACCACCGTTTACCCTGGGTTCCAGTTCGCGTCAGGAACTATTCTCATCGTGATCAAGCAGCTCCTCGCGCTGGCCCGAGAAAACGAGTGGTCGAACGAGGATCTGTCACTGTGGCTCATGGGGCCTAATACGTCCTTCGAGGCTGAAGGCCGGCCGGTTGATCATCTTGTTGGCGAACCGGAAGCCGTGCTGGCTTCGGCGCGAGACGAGTTTGAGGCCCTCTGGTGAAAGGTCGATGAGCTCGGATCTCGGGGAGAGCCGAGGTCAATGCCGCTCCGATGATCACGTCCCGCCGGGGGTCTAGTCCTTCGTCACCGTGCTTCTCACGCTGAGGATGCGGGAGTTCGCCTTCATTATGCGGTCGACGGGGCCAGCAGAAAGATGCTTACCTGCCCTCTGCGATTGTGACGTCCGCTGGTCGTGCACGCAGACCGCATGTATTCATGCCTGTATTCCAGCGGCTCGCGCCGGCTCCCCGCCGGATTGTCGTTTCGATGCGCCTGTGTCAGGAATGCCCTATCTGGCTTTGAGCGGGTCTCTGAGCCGCTGTGGCGGCTGTCTTTCCTCCGCAGCGTGGTGCGAACGACGCTTACGCCTGCTGAGTGGTCAAACCGATGTTCGGGTCCTCGCCTCTCGCCGACCGTAGACCCGAGACGCGTATTAGTATAACCGCAGAGAAAATCTTACCGAGTGGAACAGGCGGCCAAAATGTGGACTTTGAACGGCGAGACAGCGGGCCGGTACTTTGTGTCCACCGAGTCCGGATCGGTGTACTTGGTTGACCTCGACCGGTTGATGATGAGCAGGCTGCCTGCGATGGATATGAGTGCGGACAGGTCCCTGCGCCGCGATGGCCAGTCCGTCGACCTCATTTCTCTTGTTGAATGCTCAATTGGCCGGCCTATGAACTTGATCATCGATCTGCACGTGTCTGGGGTGATGCGCACAACCCGTCGATCCACGGACGTGACGGCGATTGAACCGTTTTCGGACACTGCGGGCCCGACCGCTGGGGACTCGTGATGCCTAGCGAAGCAAACAAGGACCGCGCCGGGATGCACTCGAGGGGTGAGGCGAAGAGGATCACTGTTCGCCGCCCGAGACTCGACAGGGACGGCCTTTTCCTCTTTGGTCGACGCTACGACGCCCACGCATTGACGCTGACTGGCGCCGAGCTGGATGGCCTCGCTCGTGGGCGGTGGATCGCCGTTGACATCGTCAACGAATACATTCTCTACGTACGCCTTGAAGGTACGACCCGAGGGGAATTCTGAGGATTGGAGCAAGATTCGTTTCTTCTCACGAGGCTGAGTGATGCAGCGCTGGCTATTGGGCGTGGTTGCCTAGCCCGGCCGGCCTATGCGATAAGTCAGAATAATGAGGAGACATGCCCATGCCTATGCAGATAAGCATTGGTATGCTCACCCCATGACCACCGTAGGGTTGAAGTCGCCTTGGCCGGCGGTCGGCTACGAAGCACTGCCATGGCACAGCGTCCAAGATGAATTCGGCCCACGCCCACAGAGCCGGCGGGCTTTGGGGCCGTACTCAGCCTCGGTGCCCGCTTTCATCGCGGATCTCGACATCTCGTTGAATGGTGACCTAAACGCGCTCACGGAAGATGTTGCGAGCGAGATGGCGCGCTTTGATGCGGAAGTCGGTCATCTTCCTGCACCATTTGCGTTGGTCCTGCTGCGTGCTGAGAGCGCTGCAAGCGCAGAAATTGAGAACCTCCGCAGCGGCGCACGGGAGATCGCTATGGCTGAACTCGGCGGTCGGGCATCGGACGATGCGCAGCTCATCGCTGCAAACATCCGAGCAATGCACGAAGCTCAGGCACAGTCCGAGTCCATCGGCGGCCACGCCATCCTAGAAATACATCGCGCTCTACTCGAGCGCAGTAGCCCACAGATCGCTGGTCGCTGGCGGCAGGAGCAAGTTTGGATCGGGGGAGGGAGCCGAGGGCCCCACCTCGCCCGTTTCGTGCCCCCGCATCATGATCGTGTGCCCGCGCTGATGCACGACCTTGTTGGGTTCGCCAATCGCACCGATCTTCCTCTGCTCGCACAAACAGCCGTCGTGCACGCTCAGTTTGAAACCATCCACCCGTTCCCTGACGGGAACGGAAGGGTTGGTCGCGCCGTCATCCAATCGATGTGGCGGGGTGGAAGACTCACGCGAAACGCTCCTGTTCCGATCTCGGCCGGTCTCCTTCACGACACTGGCCATTATTTCGATGCGCTGAGTGAGTACCGGGCAGGGAATATCGCCCCGATAATTGCCTGCGTCGCGCATGGAGCATTTGCCTCGATGAACCTTTGTCACGCCCTCCTGAAAGATCTGCAAGCCGTGCAGCTCGAATGGCAAGGGCGCATCACCGCAAGGCACGGCTCAGCAGTACACCGGCTCTTGGACATTCTTCTTCGCCAGCCCGTGGTCGGCGCTGCGGCGGCCGCGGGCGAGCTTGGCGTGTCAACCGTCAATGCCCAGATCGCCATCGATCGGCTTGTTGACGCCGGCATCCTGACTCAGATCACGGAAGGGCGACGCAACCGGATCTGGGTGGCTGGAGACGTCGCGGTAGCCCTCGACGACTTTGCTGTTGAAGCACGACTGCACCAATAGAGGAACAGCTCTACGGACGTATGTCGGCCTTCTGGACTCAACCCAGAAAAGCTCTCAGATCAGCGGCAGCCTTTTCGGTGGCCGTTAGGATAAATCGCAATGCACCGGTAATGCTGCTGCTCGCAACGACCAGAAGCCAGACGAGATCCATGCTGCTAATCCAACGGCTCAGCGCTCAGCGAACGCTCGGCGGAACGGCTATATCAAACAGGCTGCTAGCCGCGTGCTTCCAGCCTGCTTCTGGTCGGGTATATCGGCTCTTCATCCATTGGATGTCAGATCGCTAGGGCGGCCCTGCACATTGTCGCTTCGTGAGATTACGCCTCACCGTAGTATCAAGTCATGGTGACACCGGATGAGGTTATTGCTAGATACGCAAGTGAATTCGATACCGCGTCTCCAGAGTACGAGAGCCTCTATGAGGGCTATCCGAGCCAACTTGGAGGAGTCTTCGCCACGCTGCAGGAACAACTTAACGAGCATTTCAAGTTTATGAACTCGAAGATGCGGATGGGTCGTCACTTCAACGCAGAGGACAGCCGGCAGCTCCTCCAGCTCATCAAATCCATCAACGAGATGCGTCGCGACCTCAAGCGCGCGCGCGTTCAAATGGCCCTTCGCGAGGACTACGCCAAGTTGCTCGATACGTGTCGTGCGTTTCTTCTCTCGTCGGGTGGTAGCCCGATACCTGATGACATGTCCGAGATCGATACTGAGCGATTCGAGCCGATCTTTGGTACGACCGAGTGGGCGCCCAAGTCAGCTGTCGCCCCAGCCCCTCAGCAGCTTGTACTCGTGGGGGAGGGTTCCTTTGGGTTCGTGCACCGCTACGTCGATGACACCTATGGGATAAGGGTCGCTGTCAAGAGTGCAAAACCCGGCATCGCAGACCGTGACCTGGTGCGGTTCCGCAAGGAGTTCGAAGTGATGAAAGAACTTGACTTCCCGTACATCGTCCGCGCTTATGCTTATGACGCCACCCGTGAGAGCTTCACGATGGAGTTCTGTGACGAAACACTCGGCAACTACATACAGCGAGTCAATCAGACCCTCTCTTGGAGTTCGCGGAAGCGAATCGCTCTCCAGTTTCTTTACGGACTGAACTACTTGCACACCAAGAGCATCCTCCATCGCGACATCAGCCGAAACAACGTGCTGGTGCAGCACTTCGATCGCGGCGCTGTTCTCGTCAAGCTCTCGGACTTCGGTCTCCATAAACATCCCGACTCTGAATTCACGGCCGTCACGACCGAGCTAAAGGGATCGATAATCGACCCGGCGCTCGATTCCTTCAAGGACTTTGCGGTCACCAACGATATCTATGCAGCTGGTGTCCTTGTCTCTTACATTTTCTCCGGACGGATTGCGCTTGGGAGTGCCGTTGGCGCGGTCAGTGGCGTAGTGCAGCGATCAACTGACAGCAACGTCGCAGCGCGATATGAAACCGTGGCAGAGCTCATTCGAGCCGTTGAAGTACTAGAGCCTGAACTACGAATCCCATCGGGAGAGTCACCTGCCTAAATCGGTCAAGATCCAAGGAGTGCCGGCGTGGGCGGGCCGATGATTGTCGCCCGCAAATCTGACGACCAGAGCGACACATCTGGGGCCAAACTACCCGGCGGTCGGGTGGACCGATGCTGTGTCGCAGGGGAACCTTCTACGGGATTGCCCTCAGTTCAGGTTTCTGGTGTCGCTGCAGTCCTTGCCATCCATTTTTCGGGCTGAGCGAGGGGCTCGAAACCGAACTTCTCGTAGAGACCGTGGGCGTCCCCGGTGGAAAGTACGACACGCTTCAGATGCAGATCGTCGAGTAGCGCGCAGACGTTCTCCATGAGTGCGACCCCCACGCCGTGTCCGCGGACCTTTGGGTCCACGAAGACGTCGCAGAGCCACGCGAATGTTACCGAGTCGGTCACGACTCGGGCATAAGCTACCTGCCGTCCGCTGGCTGAGTCGAACATGCCGAAATTGGTGGATGCGTCGATTGCGGCATCCTGAAGGGCACGGGGTCGCCCCGTCGCCCAGTATGCCTCGCGGCTCAACCACGCGTGGATCTGCTCGCGGTCCATATCGCCAGCACGTGCAGAGAACCGGTAAGAAGCATTCGTCATGACTCCACTGAATCGGAACTGAAGACGGGACGCAAGCCGAGTGACCGTCGCTCCACGGATGATCGAGACTTAGGAGAGAACCTCCTCCGGGTTCAGTCCCTGGTGCGGCGCATACCGCCCGAAGCGCACGAGGTTTCCGGGTGCCATAGTGTCGGAGCATGCAGCTCACAGAATCGCCCACGCTCGCAGGATCGCTCGTAACCCTTGAGCCCCTGTCATTCGATCACGTAGCCGAGCTCCGTGAAGCTGCGAACGAAGCAGAACTCTGGCGTGCTTGGTACACATCAATACCGCACCCCGAGGCGATGACCACGGAGGTTGAACGCCGACTCAGCCTCCACGAGCAGGGAAAAATGCTGCCATGGGCCACTCGGCTCGCGTCAACGGGGCGGATCGTCGGCATGACGACCTTTATGAACCCGAGCGCCGATGCGCAGCGATTAGAAATCGGCTCCACTTGGCTGGCGAGAAGCGCTGAAGGTACGGGCGCGAACCGAGAGGCCAAGCTCCTCCAACTGACGTACGCCTTCGACGTTTTGGACTGCATTGCCGTCGAGTTTCGTACTCACTGGCACAACCGCCAATCACGAAAGGCAATAGCTGCTTTGGGCGCAAAGGAAGATGGAGTGCTGCGCAGCCACTCAGTTGGACCGGACGGCGCTCTCCGCGACACCGTCATATTTTCCATCACTGCAAGTGAATGGCCAGCCGTGCGCCTGGGCCTTCGGCATTCCTTGACCACGAGGGAATTCTCCCTCCAATAATTGCGTCGCATCGTCGGCTGGGCCGCCTGATTTCACAACGGCCTCACTCCGTAAGGCGAACGGTCAACGGGACGGTGCCGCAGCGGAGCCTCTCTGCGACTCGTGGGATCACAAAAGAGTATCGATGGGGGTGCTCGGGCTCGAGTAATGATTGGCTGTAGGCATGATTCACCGCCGGAGAACCGTTGTCGCCACAATGTGGCTAGGCACACTCGCCTGCTTGGGCATCTCCGTCTTCCTAGCGCCGATTGTCAGCGGAGGCTGGTGTGCAGACGCACCCGCTGGCGGCACGTCGATCTGCGGCTCGTATCAAAGGTCACTCGTTGGGATCGACACGAACCTATGGATATGGCTCGGCGCGATTGCGATAGTTGCGGTGATCACGCTGGTGACGGCACGCAGGGCAAATCGCTCGCGTCCGGGTGGGTCCTCTGCAAGTTAGAACGGCACCAAACAATCGCCGTAAGCCGAACGCCATACGGGACACTCGAACTTCGGGCCTTTCGCTGATGGCCCCCGGACCGTGGCTGACTTTGGTTAGTTCATTTCGTGTCGTGCTGTTGTAGGCGCGGCCGAAACTGCGACCGTTAGCGCGGAGGCGGTTGCAGGACGCGTCGGCGTCTCTTGGCGACCAAGACGGTCGTAATAAGAAGGCTGCCTGAAATGACCAGACCGGCGTATAAATAGAGCTGGAAAGGTCCGATACCGAAGTTGCTGAACGGGACGGGCCCGCTGGTGATCCGAAGATATCGGTCCGGATCACCGTGAATGAAACAGCACAGGAGGACTCGGCTCACGACAAGCAAAAGTCTCGCTCCGCGGTATGCATGGTTTTTGCGGTCCTTGCCAGATTTTACTGTCAGCTCGATGGGGCCTCGACGTGGTCCTGCGCAGTTGCACATGCTTCCCACTCGCGAGCACAGGGAATGTTTTCTAGCGTTGCTGTTGTACCCGATAGTCTCGCCACAGTGTCTACTAAACAACGAACAACGATCGGGGCGCTGGGGGGACTCGCTGGCTTCATCGGCCTGAGCGTCGTCGCCGGCGTGCTCGTTGCCGCTGCGCTTACCCCGGCCGTCGCCGTTTCCGGCATAGCTGTAACGAACACCATCAACGTTTTCGAGACGCTGCCGGAGTACCTCTCGATCGATCAGCTATCGCAAAAGAGCAATATTTGGGCCTCGACCAACCGCGAAGACCCGGTGGGCAGCCGGGTGCTGCTGGCGTCGTTCTACCAGCAGAACCGCGTGGAGGTCGCTTTCGACCAGATCAGCGACTATGCCAAAAACGCCGCGATCTCGGGTGAAGATCCGCGTTTCTACGAGCACGGCGGCATCGACTTGCAGGGCACCTCCCGCGCCGCGATTGGCCTGCTTGCCCCGGGCCTGGGCAGTGGCGGCGGCGGCTCGTCGATCACCCAGCAGTACGTGAAGAACGTGTTGGTGCAGAAGTGTGAAGAGCTCTCCGATGAAACCGAGTTGGACGTTTGTTATGAGGCCGCGATCACCGAGACCGTTGACCGCAAGCTCAAGGAGATGCGCCTCGCGATCGGTGTCGAGAAGAACTACGAAAAGGACGAGATCTTGCGCGGCTATCTGAACATTGCCGGCTACGGAGGCACCGTCTACGGCATCGAATCCGCCGCCAACTATTACTTCAACACCACCGCGGCGAACCTCACCCTGCCGCAGGCCGCGAGCTTGGTCGCTACCGTGAACAACCCGGTGGCGTATCAGCTGGACCGCCCCGACAGTGAGACCAACGGGACGGCCAACGGTTATGCGGCCAACAAAGAGCGCCGCGACTACATCCTCGGCGAGATGCTTGAGTACAAGAACATCAGCCAGGATGAGCACGACACTGCCGTCGCCTCAGTCATCGAACCCACCATCACCGCGCCGAGTACTGGATGCCAGACGGCCGGCGCGAACGCGTACTTCTGCGACTACGTGACCAAGGTTTTACTCAACAATGAGATCTTCGGAGCGGATGCCGAAACCCGCCTCGCTGCGTTTCGCCAGGGCGGCTACGACGTGTACACCAGTATCGACCTCGAGCTGCAGGATGCTGCCGTCAAAACGCTGGCCGAGAACGTGCCGCAGACCTACGCCGGCTGGGATGTGGGCGCAGTCGTCACGAGCGTTGAGGTCGGCACCGGGCGCGTGTTGACCATGGCCCAGAACAAGGAATACAGCCAGGACCCCCTGCTGGCCTCGTCTGGTACTAAGTACACGGGCATCAACTACAACACTGACCAGAACTACGGTGGCTCCCTCGGGTTTCAGCCCGGATCGACGTATAAGGTCTTCACCCTCGCCGAGTGGTTGAAAGAGGGCCACTCTCTCAATGAGCGCGTCGACTCACGCCGCAAGGCGAACTGGGGCAACTTTCAGGACAGCTGCCTCGGCAGGCAAAACTGGGACCACGACACACCACCCTTTAACCCGCGCAATGACGCGAATGAGTCCGGCACCAACTACAGCGCCCTCCAGTCAACCCTCGGCTCCATCAACACCGGCTTCATCGGCATGGCCAAGAAACTCGACCTCTGCGGCATCCGCAAAACCGCCGAGGCCTTCGGTATTCACCGGGCCGATGGCAACGCCCTGCAGCAAGGCGCCAGCTCCGTGCTCGGTACCAACGAGATTGCCCCGTTGAGCATGGCCGTCGCCTTCGCTGGCATCGCCAACAACGGCGAGACCCACAGTGCCGTGGCCATCGACAAGATCATCGGCTCCGACGGCGTCGAACTGCCAATTCCCGCATCCAAGGTGACGCAGTCCGTCAAGCCGGAGGTTGTCGCTCGCATGATCTATGCCATGCAACGCGTGATGACCGGGGGTACCGCCACCGCGTCGAACAGGTCAACGTTTCCGAAGGTGCCGATGATCGGCAAGACCGGAACCACCGACGCAAGCGAAGATACCTGGATGACCGGTGCCAGTACCAAGGTCGCTACCGTCGCCGGGGTGGTCAATGTGAGCGGTATCGCCCGCAGCCAGCGCAACACGTTCTTCTCAGGTCTTCAGGCCGCCACCGCCCGGCACCGCATGTGGCCCGATGTGATGAGCGTCGCTAACACCAAGTACGGCGGAGACAACTTCGCCAAGCCGACCAAACCCATCAGGTTGGGCGGTCGAGCCGCGGTAGGGTGAGGATGACAATTCGACGGGGCGTATGGACAATCTTGCGCTCCAATTGCGTGCGGCCGCTGAACGCGACGATGCCCTTCATGCGGCACTCGACCAAGAATTTGCCGACCTGAACGGCTCCAGCCGGGGTACCCAGGACGTGTTGGACGCTCTCTGGTGGGCGGCGCATCCATTGCAGCCGACACCTATCGGCCATACAGACCCGGCCGTGTACCTCATCGAGCTGCAGGCCGCGGTCTTCTCACGGGCGGCAGTACCCGAGCCGCCGGTCGAACGCATAGAGGCGGGATTGATCGTGCGTGCCACTGCAAGTGAGCACCGGCTGCGGCAGCTCACGCTCCATCTCGCCGCCCGCGCGGCAGCCGTCGATCAGCTGGTGACGCGGTTCGGTCGCGGTCTGGCCCAATCGACGGATGCTGTGGTGCCGGTCGACGAGGACCTCACCGCCGGAGTGAGTTCACCCTCACCCCCCGCACCGACTGACTCATCCGCTGCTACGGGGATCTATAGCTCTCGGCCAACGTCCCGAGTGCGTTGGCGCACAATTGTGTTGGCCATCGGGATCACCATCGGGGTACTGGGAACTTTAGGCGCCCAGGCCTTGCAGCACAGCTTCACGGCGACTTTCGCGAATGCCGCCTCGTCTCCCGCCCCATTGCCGGACGCGGCAGCTATCCAGACAGTCACCGCGATCTTCGACCAACCGGCAGACCCTCAAGCTGGCGAGCTGGCTGACCTCGGACCCGCCTACAACACCGTACGGGTGGCGGGACTCCCGCCGCGGGGGACCTACGGAATTTACCTGGCCCAACGCGGTACCAGTCAATATTGTCTCGTCATCCAACACGTCGACCGGACCGCGTCCAGTATCTGCGCGGGAGCCAACGTGATCGCCCAAGAGGGACTGCGCCTCAACACCGTGGTTTGGGGCGCTCTCGGCGTCGACGAGACCGGGCCGCCGGTACTTCTCGATCTGACGGCAACCTGGTTGACCGACGGTACGGTGATGTCCAGCACTATGCCGCACGTGCCGCCCGGCTCCGCCTACGCCATGCCCTGACCAAGAGCAAGAGCAACGAGGCGCAGTTGAGGCCGCCACCGGTTGTGGCCTGGTGATACATCAGGCGTCTGCACTCCCGGGAACCCCCTGTGGGACGGGAAGGCCTCGGTCTCTCGTTCCTTCGGCGGAGAGGGATCCCCCAGAAGGAGGAGAGGCATCTCCCAGAGTGAGGAAAGCCTCGCCCCTGTGCGTCGAAGCGCTGCTGCGGCATCTACTGTCAAGGCATGACGAAGATTCGTGCACAGTTGGTCCGTTTCCGTGAGCCGGCGCTCGGGGCGTTGTTCTTCACTGCGTGGTTTGTGCAGTCGTCAAACCGCATTGTCGGGTACGTGCCGTCGCGAACGGACACGTTCCTGACGAATCCGTACGCGGTTTTGATTGCGGCGGGCTTCGGACTGGCCATCGCGCTCTGCCGGGTTCGACCCGGCACCGCGCTGTCATTGACTGGGGGTCTGCTGGTCTTGCAACTCTTGTTTTGGCCGGCGCGCTTCAGCCAGGTCAGCTGGGTTGCCTATCTTGCCCTTGTTCTCCTTGTTGTTGGCATCAGCGCCTTTAGCCGGGTCAACACACGCCGGGTATTGTTGGGCCTGTCGATCGTTTGCAGCGTTGCCGTGAGCGCGTTACTGAACGTTCCGTTTCTGTCGATGTCCGGCGTGTGGGGCACCATCAACGGCAAGGAAGCGGTCAGCATCGAAGTCGTTCAAGGATTTGTCACCTGGTCGGTGGTGGGCATTCTGCTGACGCTGGGTGCCTGGCATATCGGATCGCGACTTCGAGTGCCAGCCATGCGTCCCGAACAGGAATCATCCAGCGAACTTCCCACGGGTGCGGCCGCGGCCGATACACAGATCTACGCCCCTGATCCCGATCGCCCGCACCCAGATTCCGCTAGTTGGAAGTCGATCGCCGCCCTATCGTCACGCGAACGGGAAATATTCCTCCTGGCCGCCCGCGGGCTGAGCAACAGCGATATCGCCCACAGCGCTCACATCGGCGAGTCAACGGTCAAAACTCACCTCAGCAGTATCCTCACCAAACTCGGATTCACTTCCCGGGCACAAATCGTCGCTCACGCCTACCAAAGCAGGCTACTGCGCTGATCGCGGGGCATCGACATTCCAATTCTGTCCCACGGCCGCCCCGGTCTGCAGTGGAACGCAATGTTCGCGATAGACGGGACGTCCGCAAGGGGAACCCCTTACGGGAATTGACGGAGGCCTCGCAGCATTCAAAGATTGGCGACCGGTCTCGGAGCGATAGCGTCAGTGGCACGGCTACTGAGCGAGGGGGACTTCAATGAGTGAAGCGATGCTGGCGCGTGATCTCGTTCCGCCGCAATACCGTGCGTTGCCCATGTTGCGCTTGTTTCTCCCCTTCTTTGACGCAAATGGGCGTGCCCAGCGGTGGTCGTCATTTCTCGTCAATGGAACCGAATTGACCGGCTCCATCAGTTGGTTTGAGGTCTGGGATCGGTATGCGGATGAGCTGGGAGCGTCTGCCAGCCCGCCAGAACCGTCTCGAGGCCACGTCGACCCGTTGACGGCGCAGGCAGTCAACGAAGCACTGCATCAGCTTGGTCCAACCACCGTGCTGCATTGTCTGCGCTGGGCGGGATATGCGCCCTATACGAGCTCAGGCCTGCTGACGCGGCGACTCAAGGAAGATTACGATCCCTTCGACCTCTCCGTCGGCAAGTTCATCCAATCCAGTCGCGACGATCGTGTACCTGAGTTTGCCCAGGATGACGCGGGCCGGTTTGCGTGGGGCACATTTTTGTATCCCGATTCGGTGATCATTGCTGCGGATGTCGACGTCTACCGGCACCTGGTGAACGACGTACGCCTAGACACCGTGTCGATCGTGCACGCGCGAGATATCCTGCCCGTTAGTTCGGGCGATTAACTGCGAAGACCCTTGTGTTTGTTGAGACTCAGACGTTCTCAAGCGCGGTGCTTCATTACCGCCGGGCGAACGTACCAATCCAGCAAATTCGGCCAGGTCGCGCCGGCCAGGACGGCTACCTATCAATGCGATTCACACTCACGCTCACACTGCCGCCGCACCTTCTGTCGCTGCAATCCCGGAAGCCGAACCCTCAACGGGCGCTAACTCCTGAGAGTTTGTTCACAGGTGAGGGGTCTTGGTTGTTACAGGATGCGGGTAGGAACCCGGTCATGCATGGTGTCCAGGCTCTCAACGCCGCCGTCGAGTCGCGGGTTGTTCGGCCCGGTCAAGCGGGCCCAAAAGCGGTGGTGGTGTGGCGGCTATAGTTCTGGTGGTTGGCGTTGTGCAGCTCCGCGGCCTTCTCGGGGCCGACGCTCATTGTGTTCCGCACGGGCTCATGCCCGCGCGGCTGACTCTTCGCGCACCAAGCGGGACAAGGTGTCCACCGCCACGTCGCGCCCGGAGAGAACAACGCCAAGAGCTTCCTTGTAAACCACGTCACGCACCGGAAAGGGACGTCCTTTACCGATCTGGAGCATTGTCAAACCGCTCCGGAAGTCATTCTTGTGGCCTTTATAGATCACCCATTCCGCATCGGGGAAGGTCGCAGTCAGGACTTCCGCAAAGTAAGCCTGCACCTCATCGATCAGGGCAAGCTGCGCTGACGTGAACGGGCCGCTCCCCGGGGCACCGCTCTCGGAAGTGGGTCTCGAGGGGTCCCACCAGGATGGCAGTTCTGCGCGCTGCGTTTCGTGACGCTCCTGGATATGGGCCAGGAACCACTCGTTCACGGCGTCCAGGCTTTCGACGCTGCCGTCGAGTTGCGGATCGCGCGGCCCGTTCAACCGACTCCGAAGATGCGCCTGCGCCGGTTTAAGTGCCCGGAGGTATAGCTCGTGTAGTTCCTCACGTTTTTCGCGACTGGCGCTCATAGTGTCCCACATGATCTCAGGCTACCCAAAGAGTAAAAGGGATTCCCAAACGCTCAAGCCGCTCTAACAGAGCGACGTCGGGCCCGACGGTGTTGTTGTAGCTCGTGAAGAATTGCCACTCGACTATTTCAACACCACTCTTCGAATCGCTCTTCATGATGGTTTCTCGCTCCGCCTGGCTGGCGGCCCGTCCGACGTCCCGTGCTCGACCATGCTTGATTTCCATCGCGCGTCCGGTCGCGGGATCCAGAACGTCGTAATAGCGTATTTCTCCAGTGGAAGCGGTCGACCTGATCTGCCTCGGCAGGGCTCCGGGCGTAATGCTGCGAAGGAAATTCTCGGCGTCTTTTTCGAGCCGGTAGGTGTTCGGCGCCTTCTTGACATCGTTCGCCGCTTTGACCATGTCGTCGAAATGTTTGGCGCTGATCATCCTCGAGGCGAGGCGGACGATATCGGCATCAGGAAGTCCCGCCGTGGTGAGTTTCGTCACCGCGGTCGGTGAGACTTTCCGCAGCAGGTCCATCTTGTCGGCGGTCGACTTGCCGAGGTCTTTCATGCTGGAGCGCAGCGCGGCCCCCGACGGAATCTCGTCCGCGACCTTGATGAATTTCTCGGTCTTCTTGATTCCCGCTGCGATGTCGCCACCGATGGGGATGAGTGCGGCGACGCTGAACGCGGTGGAGATGAAGTCCAGGTTCACAACACCGGCGAGGGCATCACGGATGTCCCCGATGAAGACCACTCCGCTGGAGATGTTCCCGGCGAGGTAGGCGAGGCTTTGTCCCTCACAGAAGGGGCCCACATTAGTGATGTCGCCGCACAGCGCACCGCGCGAGAATTCGCCGATGTACTCGAGAATGCTCGTCTGGTAGTCGAGGATGAGGGGATCGAATCCCTCGCTGGCGTGATCGATCTCCCAGGTGTCGGTGTAACCGTCGACGTCCGTGTCGTCGCTGAACGCCTCGGTGCTGTGGGTCTGCGTTTCCTGGGCGTCGTTCAGGCCGTCATGGTCGAGGTCGGCTTTCCACGCCGAGAGTCCTTCCGCCCGCTCGTACAGGTCGCTGAGGGTGTCGCCGTCGGTGTCTGCCCGGGTGGGGTCCGAGAACGCGCCGTAGTACGTTCCCCGGCCGAAGGCGCCGCCGGTCGTGAGCTGCCCGGCTTCTTCGCCGTCGCTGAGTCCGTCGTTGTCGGTGTCTGCGTCGTTCGGGTCTGTGTGGAAGACGCGTCCACTGCCGTCGCGCCATCCACTGGTCTCTGCGGTGTCGGCGAGCCCATCTCCGTCGGCGTCGGGTTCGCCGGTGTCACTGCCGATGCCTGCGAACACGTCGGTAAGCCCGCTCGCGTCGGGCACGTAGTAGAACTTGCCGCCGGTCGAGGCCGCGATCGAGCTCAGCAGGGCGGTGTTGGTCCCGTACCCGAGGCCCACCGTGTAGACGGTGGTGTCGCTGGCCGCGGCTCGCATCGTTGACGATTCGTCGTAATAGCCGTCCCCATCGGTCAGGAAAACGATGACCCGTTGGTGTGTGGAGTCGCTGTTAGTGTCGAGTTCGTTCAGGGCCGCGTCCATGCCGGCTGAGAGGTTGGTGCCACCGCTGTCGTCGACCCGGTCGATCGCGGCCTTCACTGCGTCGAAGTCTGTGGTCATCGATTGATACACGGACGCTGAGTAGTCGAAGTCCACCACAGCAGCCTGATCCCCGGTCCGCAGGGAATCGACGAAGGACTTCGAGGCCGTCTTGCGGGCCCCGCCAGGGTCATTCCACGACATCGATCCCGAGGAGTCGAGTGTGAGGACTACGTCGATATTCCCTGACGCATTGCCTCCGCGTGGGGTCGCTATCTCGCTAGCCCAGATGGCGTCGAACTCGTCGACATCGACAATGACGAATTGTGAAGTCGGTGTGGCTGGAGCAGCAGTCGCCAACGTCTGAGAGAAGCGCGAGCCCGAAACTGCTTCGGCTTCGGGGATCCCGGCTCCGCTATCGAGCTCGGCCCAGTCGGCGGGACGCGTCTGAGCGGAGCGTTGCGCCGAGATGATCCCGCCATCGGGGGTCTGAACTGTCGCGATTCCCCGCTCAAGGTCGACGGCCTGATCGGCCGGGAACTCGAATGTTTGGGTGCCATTGTTGAACCGAAGTACCGCCAGGTTGGCTCCCGGGTCGAGGTCCGCCGTGTCGAACGGGATCGTGAGTGTGCCCGGCTCCAGCGCCAGGGGGGCATCGATCTCGATCGGCGGGGCTCGCTGGCCCGGCACGTCATTGAGCCGCTCGTCGTCAGAGACGCTTAGGCTCACAGACAGCACGGCCTTGCCGAGTCCGCGGGCTTCATAGCTTGCAGCGGATTCGGCGGCAAGGACATTCTTCGCAAAGCTGTCATCACCGTCAGCGATGCCGTTTTCGTCCGAGTCGACGACGGTCGGGTTCGATCCCAAGGCGACTTCCTCGGAATCAGAGAGGCCGTCAAGGTCGGAGTCGACCGCGAGCGGATTGCTCCCTCCCGCGACCTCTTGTCCGTCAGTCAGCGAGTCACCGTCCGTGTCGGGTTCGCCGGCCTTAGTGCCGCGGCCCAGTTCATCCGCCGTCGTCAGCCCATCGGCATCGGGGTCATCGGCTGCGTCGGAGATCCCGTTCCTATCGGTGTCAGCCTTCGTCGGGTCCGTGATGCTCTGGAGCTCGGCGCCATCTGCAAGACCGTCAGTATCCGTGTCCGCCTTGAGAAGGTCGGTACCAGCCCGGATCTCAATCGCGTCAACGACTCCGTCGGCGTCAGTGTCAGCCCATTCCCCGGCCGGATCCGGGCCGCCCGGGTTCACCGTCGTCGAGCAGCCTGCGAAGACGTTGATGCCGGCCCCGCCGTCACAGGTGTTCTTACCCTTGTCGCCGTTGAGGTTGTCGTTGCCGGGGCCGCCATAAAGAGCGTCGTTTCCGAGCCCACCGAGGAGGGAGTCGTTCCCAAAGCCGCCATACATGCTGTCGGCGCCGTTCTCACCGATCAGCTGGTCAGTGCCCGGCCCACCATCGAGAACATCGTCGCCCAGCCTTCCGTTGACAACGTCATTGCCCGCCCCGCCCTGCAGCGTGTCAACGTCATTTCCGCCGTCGAGACTATCGTCGCCCTCACCGCCATCAAGCTTGTCTGCACTGCTACCGCCACTCAGCGTGTCATTGCCAGCCTGACCGAAGAGAACGTCGTGCTCGTTCTCGCCCGAAAGAACGTCATCCCCGTCACCGCCGGAGAGGACATCGCTGCCACCGCCCCCATAGAGCGTGTCGTTTCCGCCACTGCCGTCGATCGTGTCGGAACCGTTGCCGCCGCAGATGACGTCGTCACCGCTGGTACCACGGAGAACATCATTGCCAGCGGTCCCCGTGATCGTGCACGACAAAGCGAAGGCCGGGGCGGTCACGGCTGGAAGCGCCGTGGACACCAGCGCCAGACCGGTCGCGAGGGCGATCAGCCCCATGAGGCGGGAGCCTGGCCAAGTCGGGGTCGAGAATGGTCTGGTCTTCATGGGGCGTCCGTCTCTGCGTGATGTTGCCCAGCAAGTGCAGTTGGCAATCCGACGCAAAGCTATCGGTGCGCGCTCACCTCTGAACACCCCCACGTTCGGGAAATCCATGTGTGAGGACGGATGAGGTACGTCTCATGGCACTCGTGTAGCGAGACGGTCGAGTGGCTGGAGATCCCGTCCATGTTCCGCACGGGAACCCTCTGCGGGACGGGCCGTGTGATGCCGTGTTCTGGCGTCAGGAAAGATGCGCTCGGGAAGGATGCGCCACTCAGCGGCCTGCTGCGTCGGCGATGGCGACGGCGAGGTCTGCTGGTCGACTCCACATCGGCCAGTGCCCGGTCGGGAGGTCGACAAGTTCGAGGTAGCGGAGGGTGGCGACTTCTGCCATCATCGGGTTCCCTTCGCGAGCCATCTGCATCATTACCTCGGAGGGGTAGGAGCAGGCAATGATCGTCGAGGGAACGTGTCGTCGGGACTCGTTCTTGAGGTGCACTGGAGCGCGCATGACGGTTCCGGGCTCCGGCACCGCTCGCCGACGGAACAGTTCGAGGTCTTCCACGCTCAGCCCGTCGAGGCTGGCGGCCAACTGCTCGAACGGCGGAAGCACCACCTCCCGTTGATCGTGGGGTAGCGACGCGTCGAAGGCAGAGCCATCAGTGGATGGCCCGCTGTCGACGTAGATGATTCGAGCTACTGCGGTGGGGTCTTGGTCCAGGAGCACGGAGGAAGGGAATCCGGCGCCGCTGTGAACAACGAGCACGACGGATGAACCGTCGACGCCCGCAGCACTCACGGCCGAGCGCAGAGAATCCACCTGGTCGGCCAGACTCCTTGATGCACGATGAAGGTCATCGGGATCGAGGCCCGGCAGCGTCACGGCGATGACGCGGTGGCCCCGGTCGCGCAGATCGGCCGCGACGGCATCCCACGCCCATCCGCCTAGCCAGTAGCCAGGGACGAGTACGATTGACCTGAGAGTTGGTGTGATTGGTTCCATGTATTCATGCTCCTGCGGACGTATGGCAAGAGCTTGTCACTATTTCTGTCACTAATTCTGAGATAGTTACAAAGTGAATCGAACCGAGCGCCTTCATTCCCTCACCGAGTCGTTGCGTCGAGCGGGCACTCTTGGCCGCACTGCCCAGCAGCTCGCCGACGAGTTCGAAGTGGCCATCCGCACGATCAAGCGTGACCTTGCCGCGCTCGAGGCGGGCGGCCTGCCGGTCTGGGGACGAACCGGTCCCGGTGGCGGCTACGGGCTGACGGAGATGTCCTCGCTCCCCCCTGTTAATCTCACAGCAGCGCAAGCGCTGGCCCTCAGCGCGGCAGTGTCGGCGAGCACTCAGGCGCCGTTCTCCGATTCGGCGCGCGCCGCGATCCGAAAGGTGCTCGACGTGCTCGATCCGGTGACCCGCCGCCGAGCCGCTGAACTGTCCAACCGCGTATGGGTCGACGTCGGTCCGGCAGCTCACCGTCGAGTGATGTCCGTGCTCGAGCAAGCCACCGTCGACCAGGTCACCATAAACCTCACCTACACCGACGCGAAGGGCGAGAGCACTCGGCGCGAGGTTGAGCCGATGATCTTCGCCCTCACCCGTCGACGGTGGATGCTTGTCGCCTGGTGCAGATTGCGCGACGGCGTCCGTTGGTTCGACCTGACCAGGATCCAGAGCGCAACGGCCACCCGTCATCCGTGCACCGGCCACCAGATCGACGAGATCGGCAGCCCTCCCGAACTGGCACGCCCGGTCGACATCTGACCAACGCCGTACTGTCTCAGCAGTGAGCCGGATCACGCCCGCAAGCCGGACCTTGAACGCGACAGATCGTGGCCTGATCAACCAACGCTGAGGCCGTGTCAGAGGGGAACGATGAGCGGAACAGGTTAACGTCGCATTGAAGGGTCACAGGGTGGCTCGCCAGCTGCGTCGTCCGTGAACAGCGAAGGACCTAAGCTGCCAGCATGACGGATAGCAATGAGCGGGGTCGATACGCACCGATGCAACGAGGATCGGTCGGTAGTCAGCGCGCTCAACGCCTGCCGTTCGACATTTCCAGCCTGTCAGTGACCGGTCTGGTCATCATCTGCGAACTCGATGATCCGGCCCCGGGAAACTCCAGGCCAACCATGAGCATGAAAATGACCCAATATTTGCGCCTATCCGACGAATCGATGATTCGTCTCGACATGGATCGTGGAGTGTCCTCGTTCAAACATGGGCACAGCGGGACCATCTCCTGGAAACGCTCTGCAGCCGACGTGATCGCGGAAGTTCTCATGGAGGTGCGGGGGGATGACGAAGCGAAACCCGATTCCTTTCCGTGGGAAGCGTACGCGGAGGCCGCACAACTGAGGGGAATCTCGGTTGACGCCGAGGCACTGCGCGAACTTCCGCACACGGTGCTGCTGTCGGATGAGCTCGCCACGATCTACGAATTCTGAACGACGACGGCCTTCACTGCGGCAGTGCTCGCGGTCCTGACATTTCACGTCCCATAAGCCGGACGTCATGCGGGAACGCCCCCGCAAAGACAGGGTCGCGCACCCCGTCTGAGCGAATTCGTCCCGTTTGACCTGTCGCGTAAGGAAATCCCGCTTAGGTGCGTCAACTGCGACAGGTTCAGGGCTCCGAATTGATCGATTTGAGTTGATTTCATGAATGATGAACTTGCGATTGTCACGGCCGCAGGAAGTCCTCAAGCGATTTCCGTGCCGCCGCCAGGACGAGGCCTTCCACTTCTGGCGATTCATGTTCTCTAATGAGGCGCGCTGGTGAAAGGCCGCCAACTTCTGGGTTCAGATCTTCAAGCCAGCTTTCCACCGCGTCAAGGGCGTCAAACTCTTCGAACAACGTCACGACCTTCCGAGCACAGCGCAGCTTTCCTTGCGCGGACGCGCTCGGGACGAGGGTCCCTTGCCGCCACCGAAATGCGATGCGAGCGTCGCTGACACCGGCGATGAACGCGATCAGTTCGTCAGTGAGCTCGGTGCTAACCGCTTCGAGGACGGGCGAGATCGCGCCCGACTCAACGTCCTCGTCAAGAGAAAGGTCCTGTCTCACCAGGACATCCCAGACGTCAGCCTCGCCCGACGTCTCCCAAGTACTCCCCGGATCCATCTCTGACGAGTCCGTGGGCTTCGGGCCGGAGCTGGCGGCGTACGCGAGGAGTGTTGTAATGTCGGGGCCGGCCGCTGCCATCGTCTTCTCAGTGATCGACTGCACAGCGGCGTAGTCGTGTTGAATCAAGTCCTTCAGGCCAGTTCGCGTGGTCTCGAAGATCCGCACCTCATTGCCCGTGAACACCTGAAGGTTTTGTCGGATGGCGGTCAGGAATGCTTTGCGTGGGTCGGCCCGCACTCCGTCGGCGAAGACGATCATGAGTCCCAGCCATTCATCCAGTGACAGTTGCTCGCCATCTGACGCGTTGATAGTCATGGCGACAGTCACATCCGTGGCACTAAAAGCGTTCACGATGCCCACGATGCGGGCCTGAACACGTGCCGGGGCATTCAGAATGTCGTTGATCGCAGACCAAAGCACATGCTCGCGGTTCAGCCGGTAGACGGCCGCGTTCCCACGGGTCTTCGTTGCGATCAGCCCGATCAAAATAAGGTGGCGGATGGCAGTTTCAGTATGCTGCTTCGTAGGTTGGACGGCGCCTGCCACTTGGTCTCTCGACAGTTCGGCGGTCGGACCGTTGAGCACGTGCAGGATTGACGTCGCAGGGAGCCCCAAAATATCGGCGCCAGGCTTATTCAGGTTCATCGGCTTCGACCTGCACCTGTTCGATGCGTTGAATGATGCTCGTGTCATGCCAGTAGAACTCAACCGTTTCCGACCACCCATCCTCGAACATCGTCCAATGACCGCGGGCACCAACTGCGCACGCGTCAATTGAGCGCAAAGGCCGTGCCCTGTCGTTGAACGTGGGCCACGCATTCGGGCCAGGTATGCGTTTAACAGTCTGTGCGTCGAAATCGAAGAGATGAATGCTGTCGCGTGTGAACACGCGCCAACAGCCAGATTCAGTGCCGGTTAGTTGGTTGACTTCCTCAGGTTCATGCACTTGATGACCCTTCTATCTGGGTGGGTGTCGACATCTATTAGCTGTGGGCTAGGGGCTTGGTTCGGTTTTTCTGGTTATAGTAATACACTCCGATTGAATGCGTGGCGAGGGGCGTCGCCACTTTTGATGCTCACATTCGCTTGGCAGCGACCCGGCCAGGGATGGAAACCGTTCGTATCGGCAGATGAATATTCGGTTCCGTAAGCACCACGTCTGGTGCACTTGGGCGCAATTGCAAGACGGCGCAATCGGTGTAACTGAACACCACGAGTCGCATGATTCAGCACTACTGTCCCTGAAATCGGTATTTGAGCCCAAATGGGGCTGTTAGTGACAAAGCACGGATCGCCGCCTCCGACGAGTTCCCCCAAGTCAAGGGACGTGACCCCACGGGCAACCAGTCTCGCTGCGCTGACGTGCTCGCCACTTCGACCGGACTACATGCTCCCAACGTTAGTTCCGGCGGTCCGAGAGTCCGACGCCGCGGTAGCCCGCGACTCCTGAATGTCTTGTCGCCCGACGCGGCCAGAATAGTGAGGAGCCCTTGGAGGGAATCCGATGCACCTTTACCTACGCGCCGATAGCATCCATCTGAGCGAGGGCCGCGCCGAGGCCCTCGATGACGAGTTCTTTCTTTCCCATCCGGCAGCGTACTTCGCCTCGCGGATCTCATCGCTACTTACCGCGGAGCGCAGTTTGGCGGTCGCTACGCCGGCTGACGAGCCCGAGTTCTTTGCCGCGCTCGGACTGACCAAGACGGACCACTTACTGGTGTTCGAGGAGCAGGATCGTCGGCTTCAGGTAGCGGTCGAGGCGCTCAGCCTGCGCCACCAGGCCGCCGAGGCGCTGCTCCGGTTCATGTACGCCGTGACGGCGGCGAAGCCGAAGGAAGGTGACGCACCAAGCACGTGGCTGGCGATTGCTGATAGCCCCAATGCCCTCATCGACGTAGTCCAGAAGACCGTCGCTGCCCTGGGCGCCGGCAACGAGCTGTTCCTGCGATGCCTCTTCACACCTGGGACGCGCGTCGACGAGAACGTGGCCGCCGCAGCAGAGACCGCCGTGGCATGGATGAACTACGCGAGTTCGCTGCTGACCGGCGACGAGCTGTCTGTGAACGCGGCGCACAACAAGGTGAAGCACGGCCTCGCGGTGAGCACCCGCGGAGACGTCCGCATCGAATTCATAACCACCCCGCCGGACGAACTTGGGCAGATCCCCCTGAGTGCGTTCGGAGAAGGAAAATCGGTGCCGATCTTCGATCGCCCCATGCTGACGTATCTCAGTCGCCCGCATGTGAGGCCCAAGCAAGGGCTGGAGGCCATCTCGCTGCGGGTAGATGTGCCGGTGGTCCTCGCCGAGGCTTGGATGATCGCGAACGTCTACGCCGCGATGTTCCACGCTCGGGCGAAGCGCCACTTCGGTGATGAGATGCCGGAGGGTGTAGCCCCGTATCCCACGCTCGCCATCGGACGACTCCCGGAGCAGGTGATTGGCGGACGACCCCTCGGGTACCGGGAGGCGGTGACCCTCCCACCCGATGGCACCACCGAACCTCGCAAGTCCGGTCTGTTCTTCCACGGCAGCTTCATTCCGATGGACATCGACTACGACAGCAAGGTCGACGGAGTTGTCGTCGACGGATGAGCCTTGGTGTCGGCACCCGTCGATAGTCTGAACTAAGGGAGGTACGGACCATGATGCCGATCGATTGCAACGTCTGCGGGGAGGCGATGACGCTGGCTGTCAAGCCTCGCGAACGCTGGACGCCGCTGCCGAAGAACGAGCGACCGACGATGATTCCCTATGCCTTCGATGAATGGGTTTGCTCCAATGACCATCGCCGCGATCTGACGTACGCCGAGTCTCGGATGCTCGAGTGACCCCGGACGAGGTAGTGGCCGCCGCAACAGTTGCCGGGGTCATCGTCGCGGCGCTGTTCGGCATCTCTGGATTCGTCGTGGGATTGGTTGGGCTGAACCACGCGAACAAGGCGAAGGAAGCAGCTGCGGGCGCGAACTTCATCGCGAAGGACGCCAACAGCATCGCGAAGGGCGCGAACACACTCTCGACCGAGGCCAACACGATCGCCCGTGAAGCTAACGACATCGCGCGGGCAGGTGAAGTACGGGCCACCGAGCAGCACGACGTGACATGGGATTGCGACTGGAAGGCTCCCGGCATGTACGCCGTCCGAAATGAAGGCAAGCAATCGGCATACAAGGTCTGGATCCAGATCACCGTAGGCAACGAGATCGAGGAGGCGAGTCTCGAGGTCATCGAAGGAGGCCAAACGGTGCTTCTGGAGATGCCCAAGTCGAAGCTGATCTGGGAGGCCGAGCATCGTGACGAGGAGGAGCGCCGTCGACCCAAGCCCCGGAGCACCGGGCTGCTAGGAGCGATCGATATTCGGAACCTTTCCGTTCCAGCCTTCAACTATCACTACGTCCGCGATCGAGTGCTTTGGCGAACGGAACTCGGTACGCCGAGGGAGCACGACAAGGGGTATCCCATTGGGACTGTCGGGCCGTAGCTCGCTCGTTATAGTGTCTGCGTCGGGAGCACTCCTGCCACCGACGCCTTACATGACCGCACCGCAACCAGATCAAGATGTGTATCGAAACCCTAGGGATATGAGGCGTATCACGACTGTAGGTTTTTTCCATTTGCAGATCGAAGGAATGTACCGGAATCTCGGGGTACGGTTATTCGCATAACTACGTCGCATAACCTACTCGTTGGATGGCGGTACTCACCGTTAGTTATGAAACACCCAGGAGCAGAGTGTCGAAGCTGATCGGCTACGCGCGTGTATCGACGCGCCAACAATCCACCGACCGGCAAGAAGCCGACATCTTGGCCGCAGGCGTCCGGCGCGACGACCTCTATATCGACCATGGGGTCTCTGGCACTAAAGCAACGCGGCCTCACTTCGATCGCGCGTTGGACGCTCTCGAGGATGGCGACACGATCGTCATCACGACTCTGGACCGGCTGGGTCGATCGACGCAGAACATGCTCGACTTCGCCAAGGAGCTCCGCGGCCGCGGAGCCGGCCTCCGCGTGCTGAACCTGGGCGGCGGCGACGTCGACACAGCGACACCGATGGGGTCCATGCTGTTCACGATTATGGCGGCGCTCGGGCAGATGGAGAGCGAAATCAAGCGCGAGCGTGTTGTCGACTCCATCGCCAAACGCCGCGCGGCCGGCAAAGATCTTGGTGGTCGCCCGCGGATCATTACCGACAGCCAAATTCGAAACGCCCGCCGACTCATCGAAGGCGGAGAGGCAACGGCCCAGGTCGCGCTCGACCTCGGAATGTCCCGAGCTACGTTCTACCGTCGAGCGCGCGCCTTGGGACTGCTCCCAGATCAATCTGATGGCGAGACCCTGACCAGCGACAACGCCAAATAGCGATCACAGAACCCCACCAAAGAGCGCCAACAGTCACACGGCAACCCACCCTGATTGACGTGACTTTGATGCATTCTTGAACTGCTCATTTGGGTATACCTTGATGGGCGGAGGCGGGTAGGGGGTGTACGCGGCTGCGAGCACCCGCCGATAGGCTCGGTCTCATGCGCGAGGGATCAATGTTCACCAGTCAACAGTGGCTAAGCGGGCTGCTTCCCGAAGTAACATCGGCGCGCAGGGTGCTCGCATCCGCCGACCGTTTGCTCCGTCAGGACGGCACCCTGGAGCGCGATCTTGACGCCGTGCTGGCTACCTACTCGATCGGAGTCGAACGACTGATGAAGCTTGCACTCGGGACCGTAGCGGTGTCCAGAGGTGAGGGCTGGCCGAAGACCATGGGTTCCACTGGAGCGGGGTGGGGCCACGCGCTGGACGAGATGGATGCTCGGCTGCGCGCCACGCTCAGAGAAGCAGTGGCCACGGGAGACTGGGAGCACAAGCGGCTCCTTGGGACTTGGACCTGCACTCTGGACAGCGACCCGGTCTGGGCCGCTGTGATTCGCACTTTGAGGAACTACGCGGCTGCCGGTCGCTATCACCACCTGGACCAGATCCGCGGCAGAGAGGTCAAATCCCGATCATCACGCGAGATGTGGGAAGAGGTGGAGCGAGTCGCGATTGACAGCAACGAATCACTCTCGGCCCACGAGCAACGAGTGCTCGATGGGGCCGACTTCGATCCTTTCGAGCTGGAGCTGCGATCGGCCGTCGCGGACGCCATCAAGCGCTGGGTGAGCATCATCTGCCTGTTCGGCTTTCATGGGGTACTTGGAGACGACTGGGGCGTCATTGGCGCCGACGCGCTGCCTGACGATGCAGTGCCAGTTCGTGTCCTTCGAGAGTGTGAGGCAGTTTAGGCGTCGGCGATTTCGCGGCGTCGCGGACTGTCTGCCAGTCGGCATACGACTTATCCGCACAGTCACCAGGGAGCCGCGACTCTGGGCAGATGGTTGGTCAGGTTCAAGACCTCCAATGAGATCGGACACGCGAAAACCGATTCTCAACCGTCCCAGGTTTCGTGCCTCCTAGGGCGCCTTGGAGCCGCCGCATCTTGTACCAGTTCAGCGAGTCGAGAGTCAGTTTTTCAAGGTCATTGAGGGTCTTGACCGGCCGTGTCATGAAGAATGCGTTATTTGCAAAGGCTTTGTTCTCGTACTGGACCAGGACGGTCTCTGCGCCCGCATTGTCAAACGCGTCGCTCACCGTCCCAATCGATGGGATAAAAACCCTAGAGAGCGCCGGTCTTCGTGGATCTAATGGTCTACGGCTTGTTCATTAGCTTCGACAAAAGGCTTCTGTTCTCTCGTCGTAGCTGTGCATTTTCTGCCTCCAGCTGAGCCACTCTTTGGGCTACGACGTTCAGCTTGGTCAGCAAGCTCTTGTCGCTGGATGGCGCCTCTAATTGCGAACGAGTCGTTCGCCGGTTTCCACGAAGTTCTGTAATTCGATCTGAGAGCGCTGCGGTCTTGTAGAGGTAGCTCAGCGAGACCTTCGCTTCGGCGGCCACAGCAGTGAAGGTCACCTGTCGTCCGCGAGCGTCGAGGGAAGTGATCGCACGCTGAGCCGCAGCGTACGTCGTGACAGATCTTGCTTTGGCAGCGTCGGTGAGTCTCGAAACTCGTTTAAGTCGGTCGTCACTCATGGATTGCTTCGGTCGATTGAGGGGGCAGAGCCATCCAGCGCTGAAAGAATCCGAGTGTTGATCTCCTTGATCGCATCCTGACCTGCATCCGTTGCTTCAACGATCCTGCGTTCCAGCTGCGCGCGGTAGGTGCTTCGTGACGCGTCGAACTCGCCGTTGCCTGGCACATGGAACGAACAGGTGAGGCAAGGGTTCTCTCTGACCACGCACGCTTTGTTGGCGGGGAGAGCGCAGTATCCAGCTGGCAGCACCGCTGTCAGCATTTCTCTAAGGCGCTCTACTCGTGGATCTGTATGAGCGATCCCTGCAGCGGCGCGTTCGGCCTGGACCATTCGGTGGAACTCATCAGTTTTCCTGTTGAGCGTCTCGTCAAGGATCTTTGCGTATGCGGACGTCATCGTTGGCGAGTCGTGGCCCAAGAACTCCATAACCTGCCCTTGGGTCCATCCGGCGTCGAGTAGCTCCGTGCCGATGTTGTGACGAAACCTGTGGATGTCGGCGCCCGAAATGAGTTCGCCGGTTATTGCCGAACTCAGGATTCCGTTTTCAATGAAGATCGACCGAACGTTTATTCGAAATCCACTCGCGGACCAAGGCCTCGCGACGCCGGCGCTCAAGTTGGACCGACTGAGGCTCGGGAAGAGCAGCGTCGTCGTCGGCCCAAACAGAGATCGGACAGCCAACGCTTCCGTGGCAAGCTCTTGTCCCAGCTCTTGGACGATCGGAAAACGACGAACTCTACTGACTTTAGGCATCCAATATTCGACCCAGTAACCACCCTTGCCGTTCTCCATCAGAGAATCGATCGGCAGGGAAACGAGCTCGCTCACTCGCGGGCCAGCCCAGCGGCAGAAACGGAGCATGAGCCGTATCTGAGGGTCGGTGCGGTCGCTCTCCAAGATGCGCGACTCGATCTGCGTGATTGTGTCCTTGGGCCATGGCCTCGGGCTGCGTATCCGGATCGCGGGGTTCTCACCGCTTCTTAAATAGATCTCACTAGCGAGGCGCGGTTGGAAACCTTCGAGCTTCAAATTCATGAGCACCTGCGCGGTCGTATTGACGCGCTGCCGCAAATTTCCTGAGTCACCGTATCGGGCTCGCTGCTCTTCCAGGAAGCCGAGGAATACCGTCCTCGTTAATAGTTCGGGTTCTGCTAAATTCATCAACGCCAAGTGACTGGACAATTTGGAGAAGCCGTCGCACCAAGTGCCGATCGTTCCCCAAGTTCTGGTCGAAGCCTGCAGACTCTGGCGTGCATGCGCCTTCAGTGGCTCGCGTAGCCAGTCCTGCGTAATCCGAGACCAGTTGATGTTCATGTGGGTCGTGTACGCTTCTGCACCCATCACACGGTCAAACATGCCCTTCCACAGCCAGACATCCTCAGCCCAGGGATCGGTAATCAGCCCTCGGTTCAGTGTCGAGAAGAAAGTCCGCAGGTACGGTGCAATGCTTCGTTCAAAGGTGATGTTGGCGCCGGGATACAGCTGGCGGGCGATCAGGATCCAGTCCTCGAAACGTCGATCCGTGAATGACCATGCGTCTTTGGTCAGGATTAGCTGGAAAAGGAGCTCAAGGCATTTTCGAAGCGCCGGTATCGGAGTCCAGTCTCCGTTCGTGAGCTTGAACCCGAAGACATAACGGATCTCTTCGGCGGCCGCCGGCGGCAGGTCACTAAATTTCACCGAGCGGACGGATAAGGGAAGGTTCTTCTTCATTACCGGTCGGTGAGGGCGCACGGCCCAGTCACCGACCGGGGGCTCATTGTCTCGTTTCCATCGCCAGAAGTGGCCATGGCATAGAGACACTTGCCCATCTCCTGCGTAGCGCGGACCTAAACAATCCACGACGGCACACACACCGCTGGACATCCGCAGTCGTCGTCCGGGGATGTCCAGGATCGCCCATTCGTCCTGCGACCAAGGGCCGTTAATAAGGGGAAGCGGCGGCCGCTGCTCCGCACCCGGACCGGGGGCCTGTCGCGATGGAACCTCGGGAATGTGGCTACTCGGCATCGGGTCGCTCCTCGCTTCCGTTCCAGATGAGATGAGACGTCTCGGCCAGCTTCTGGTCGATATCGTCCTCAGTAATGTGGATATATACGTCCGCACTTGCGGCATGTCGTTGACCGAGCCGGGCGGCGATCTGGGCTGAGGTCCAGCCCTCCTTTGCCAAATAGGTCGCGTGCGTGTGGCGCAGCACGTGTGGGGTCAACGACGGGAAACCAGCTCGGGACCCGATTGATGCCACCTGTTGGTAGATGTTCGAGTAGCTGCAAGGGGCGCCAAGCGGTTCTTGGTTGATGTTGACGAACAGGTAATCGCTGTCTATCTGGCGCGGCAAGAGTTCCCTGAGAAGGTAGTTCGTGTAGAGGTCGAAGAACCGCCGGGGCATCTTCAGGTTAAGAAGGTCGGGCGTCTTGGACGTCGCTCCGTTCAGGTTGTTGTCCCGCCGCTCAACCAAAATATGCTTCTCAGGGATGAGCAGGTCACCATGACGGAGCCCCAGGGCCTGCCCGACCCTTATTCCGCCGTCATACATGGCGGAGAGCAACAGCCGGTCCCTGAATGTTTCACAGGCCTGAAGGAGCTTCTCGAAATCGATCTCAAAATCGATCGTCCCTGGCCGGTGGGCGGTGTCCTTGAAGCCTTCCAATAGACGATTGCGTGTACCTGGTGCTCTTTTCTGAATGTGAGCTAAGAAGGCACTGGATGGACGCGCTGAGTAGCGCGACGCTCGGGTGAGAATCAGTTGGGTCGGCCCTCGACCCTCTGTTCTCTGGAAGTCGATGAACTCTTTCACGGCTGCTGCGACAGCCCTGGTCGACGACTGCGTTCGTTCACGGCCGTCGACGCGCTCGAGAGGGTAGACCCCTCGGCGGTATACGTGGAGGAAGTCGGTTAGATCGGGGAACGTCAGCTCTTCCCAATCGACCTTTGCGGCGTTGAGCCAGCGCCAGAACAGGCTTAGATGGCGGGCATACGACTTGACAGTGTTGTTGGCCCGTCCTGATGATCGAATCGCGCCCAAGTAGGCCTCGAGGTCATCAATAGGGATTCCGTCGGGGCCCACGACGGTCCAGCTTCGACGCCCTGATCGAGTGTCGAACTCGACCGCCTTGGCCACCATTGGCATGATGTCGTAGAACTCCTCACGGATAATGTTCTACGACGGACAATAGACCTCGTTCAGGTTTCTGTCACGCATGTAGTCCAAAGTGCCTACGCACCTAGAGATAACGATTCCCCGTGGCTCCACAGTTCAGGCACAAGGCTCGTCTTCGGACGGGCCTTTCGTGTACCGTGCGGCGTCGCGGTGTCGTTCGCCAACGGTGGGCAGCCACCTGTAGTGCATCTCTTCAGCCCGCAGCAGAGCCGTGTTGGCTGATACAGCGCTTAACGCGGTAGAGCCCACATCCGATGGATGCGGGCTCTACTTGAGCTGGTGGCGTTCGCCTAGTCTTCCTGCGTACCCGGTTCGACCTCATCATCGGTGACCCAGAGCTCGTCGTCGGCGCGAAAAGTCTGCCAGACGGCGTAGGCGACGCCTACGGCGGCGACGACGGCCAGGCCGAGGGCGAAGTACGTCCCGGCACCAGGGCCCTTCGGTTCGACCACAACGGGCTTCTGAAAGCGGATGCGGCCGAGCGCAGCCCGTACGCGGGCGTCGCGTGCAACGTCGCCGACGGACATGACCGTTCCGATCGCGGTTCCGATTCCGGGTAGGACGTCGTTGACCACGCGTCGTCGTACCCCGTCGGCGGCGTCGTGGGTGGCGTTCACGCTCGGGCGAACGTAGTGGTCATAGCCCTCGCGAACGCGCGGACCTACCTCTTCGCGCGCGAGAACGCCGGCGTGGTGACCGGCTTGGCGAGCGAGAACATTGGCCCGCTCTAAAACCTCTTGTTGGTGGCTCCATAATTCGTCTGCGCTTTTGCGCAGCCGAGTGAGTTCCTTGCGGCGCTTGCGTGACAGGCTCATCTAGACCCTCCATCGATGTCGTGTGGCGAATGTGTATCCATCTTGCCACTGAGTGCCCATCATGCTACTCAATCTTCGTCTTACCAGCGAATGCACTGGGAGCGCACGCAGGGAGTCAGATTCGGTGGAGATTGCTGTGCAAGAATCGGGGTATGTCTAAGCACACCGCTGTCGCCACCCTGAATACCACCCTCGGACCCATCAAGGTCAACCTCTTCGGCAATCACGCGCCGAAAACGGTGAAGAATTTCGTCGGTCTTGCAACCGGCGAAATCGAGTGGAAGCACCCCGCAACGGGCGCCGCCTCCTCTGCGCCGCTCTATGACGGAACCATCTTTCACCGCATCATCAAAGACTTTATGATCCAGGCCGGTGACCCGCTCGGCCAGGGCACCGGTGGCCCGGGCTACCAGTTCGATGACGAAATCAGCCCCGACCTCGACTTCACCCAGCCCTACGTGCTCGCCATGGCAAACGCTGGAATCCAGGGGGGCCACGGCACGAACGGCTCGCAGTTCTTCATCACCGTCGTTCCGACCACTTGGCTGCAGGGTAAGCACACCATCTTTGGTGCTGTCGAAGACGAAGACAGTCGCGCAATCGTCGCCAAGCTCGCCACCGTCGCCACGGATGGGCGCGACCGCCCCCTCGAAGATGTTTCCATTCAGAGCGTTTCTGTCGAGTCCGTCTAACCAGTATCCCCGTCCAGAGAATGAATGATCTGCCGGTCTCGGCGGCGAATTTTTGTTACCGCCATCCGGGGCGGCAGAGCTTCATTCTGTGTCAACGTTGCGGCCGCACCATCTGTACCGAGTGCCAAACTCAGGCTGCTGTCGGGGTTATCTGCCCTGAGTGCATGAAGATCCAGCGTAAGAACGCTCCCCGCACCAAACCAGCCGTGCTCACCAGATTGACCGGCAGTGGCCAGCCGACGGTCACGTATGCCCTCATCGCGCTGACCGTATTCATGTTCGTGCTGCAGTGGATCCCGGGTCTCGGGATCACCCAGCGATTCGCCTACGTACCAGCCCTCACCATCGTTGAGCCCTGGCGCATGTTGACCAGTATCTTTCTGCATTCGCAGGGCGGGCTGCCGTTTCACGTGCTGCTGAACATGTACGCGCTGTGGTTATTCGGTCCGATGCTGGAGGGAATGCTTGGCCGCGGACGTTTTCTGGCCCTGTATCTGATCAGCGGGTTCGCGGGTTCGGTCGGTGTTCTGGTTCTGGCGCCGTTCACCTCCGTCGTTGGAGCATCAGGGGCTCTATTCGGGCTCATGGGTGCGTTCCTGATCATTCAACGCGGTCTGGGTGGAAATTCGAAGCAACTACTGGTGCTCCTCGGTATCAACGTTGTCGTGAGCTTCATTCCCGGTATCGCATGGCAAGCCCACCTCGGCGGCATCGTCGGGGGCGCGCTGATCGGGTTTGTGCTCATGCGCACCCGTCGACCAAACCAAAAAGGCGTGCAGATTGTTTTGATCGCGGCAGTTGCCGTTCTCTTTGTGGCTATTGCCGCACTCAGAATTTTGAGCCTGCTCGCACCGGTGGGATAGCTGGCGGCGGGAGCTCGCCGTTTCACCTTGAGTTATCCACAGGTTTATCCACATGGGGATAATTACACCGGTGTCATTACCGCCAATACATGGCCTCGGTGACCCGGCGATTAGCGTTCGATGAACAGTTCGCGAACGGTGGTCGGTCGAGTCGAAGAGTTAGCGCCAGCGGGTGGTCATGAGGAAGCCGATGAAGGCGATTCCAAACCCGACCAGGATATTCATGGCACCGAGCCCCGCGATAGGAAGCTGGCTGCCACTGACGTAGAACACGATGATCCAAGCTAGACCGAGCAGCATGAAACCGAACATGACCGGCTTGAACCAGACGGCGTTGGGCGCGTCCTCGTTCGAGCGGGCAACATCGGTGCGGGCGGACCGGGTGCGAGGATTCTTACGTGCCATTCTGCGATCCTAGCGTCTTCGCCTGTTTGAGTGGACGTGACGCGGGGGCTGGATGCCAATCAGGTCGGTAGACTCGGTGCATGTGTCCTGTGGCAGATGATCCCATCGAGATCGTCAGCAAGCGCCCACGCCGCGCCAAATCGGGCAAGATCACCGTCATCGGCGTGCTGGGCGAACTTCTCATCACCGCAGGTATACTCGTGTTGCTCTTTCTGGGCTGGCAGCTTTGGTGGAATGACATGATCATGGCGAACTCACAGACCTCGGCTGCAAGTGAGATCAGCCAGGACTGGATCGAGCAGAACACGTCAACACCGACACCCGTTCCCATCGTCGATCCGGCCGAGCCGAGTACCGTACCGGTCCCGGGCGACAACGGAGAGCCGGTCGTGTCTGTCGTTCCAGCTAACGCCACAGCTTTCGCGGTGCTGTACGTTCCCCGTTTCGGAGCTGACTATCACCGCACCATTGCCGAGGGCACCGGCCACGACGTCTTGAACAGCAATCGACTGGGCATTGGGCACTATGCGGGCACGCAAATGCCGGGGGAGGTGGGCAACTTCGCCCTTGCCGCCCACCGCAGCGCTTTCGGCGGTGGTATGCATCTGATCCATGAACTGCAGCTCGGGGACGCCATATACGTTCAGACTGCCGACGGTTACTACACCTACCGGTATCGCGATACCGAGTACGTGGCACCCTCGCAGGTACAGGTGCTGGCATCCGTTCCGAACCGTCCCGACGCGAGCGCCGTCGACCGCATCATCACCCTGACCAGCTGCAACCCGCTCTATTCCACCGCGGAACGTATCATCGCTTACGGCGTGTTCGAATCGTGGCAGCCGCTCGCGTTCGGCGCTCCCGCCGAACTCGCACCGATCATCGCAGCACAGGGCTAGGAGGCTCCCATCTACGCAGCACTGTGGCGTGTTCTTCCCGGACCAATCTGGATGCGCATTATTCTTGTTCTGATCCTGCTGTTGGCCGTACTCGCCGTACTCGCCACTTGGACGTACCCGTGGATCGACGGCATTCTCAACAACCAGGAAGCAACGGTGGGCGGCTCATGACCCGTATTCTCGTGATCGACAACTACGACAGTTTTGTCTATACGCTCAACGGCTATCTGATGGAACTCGGCGCGGAGACCGAAGTCGTGCGCAACGACTCCTTCGAAAAAGTGGATGCCATCTCCCGCATCGCCGACTTTGACGGTGTTTTGATCTCGCCGGGTCCTGGTAAGCCGTCGGACGCTGGTGTGTCCATTGCCGTCGTCGAAGCGGCACTGACCACCGACGTGCCCCTGTTCGGCGTGTGCCTGGGCCATCAGGCCATCGCTGAAGCATTCGGGGCCACGGTGACCAATGCCGAAGAGCTCATGCACGGCAAAACATCGCTCATCACGCACGACGGCAGCGACTTCTACGGCGGTGTACCGCAGCCATTCACGGCTACCCGGTACCACTCGCTCGCCGTCGTCGCGTCGACTGTTCCGAGTGACCTCATCGTGACGTCACGCACACAGGGCGGCGTCATTATGGGACTGCGGCACGCATCCGCTCCCATTCTGGGCGTGCAATTTCACCCGGAGTCGGTGCTCACTGAGGGCGGCTACCTCATGCTCGGCAACTGGCTCGCCTTGGCCGGCCTGGAGGGTGCGCGGGAGGCCGCGAAGTCTCTGCACCCGCTGTTACGCCTCACCTGAGTCCACCCCACGCGTTTGAGCCCTGATCCGGGCACCCATGGGTTTTGGCCCTGACCCAGGCAGGAAAGACGCTGGACGCCGATAGAGTGGTATCGGCGACGGACCAGGCTGCGGGGCCCACCCTATAACCACGGGCCCAGTTTATAAACTGGGCCCGTGGACGGGGCCCGGGCCCCGTCCACTAGGTGCTAGGTGCCGGCGCAGTAGGTCAAGGTGATCTCGGAACGTTGCGGGACGTCACCGGGCGCCAGCGACTGGGTTTTGATCGGGGAACCGGATTGCTGGGCGCAGGTGTAATCTGCCTGCGAATCCGGCATGAGGCTTTCATTGCTGACGAGGTCGATCGCGGCCACGAGGGACTGGCCGGTCAGGTCGCCGAGGGTGACGAGCCCGCTTGAGACGGTGTAGTTCACGATGACGCCGGAGAACTCGGATGCGGCGGCCGCCGGATCGGTGCGGATGACCACGTCGACGGCCACGGTTGGCGAATTCTCGGAGGTGACCGATCCGGAAACGAAACCGAGCCCTTCGATCGCGGCCTGGGCATCTGCTATGGGTTGGTTGGTGACGTCGGGAACCACAACGGGTACCGGGCCTGTGGAGACGAAGATCTTGATCACGTCCGAGGGGTTGACGATGGTGTCGGCCGGAGGGTCGGTGCGAATCACCTGATCGGCGGGCACCGTGGTACTCGACTCTTCGGCACGGGTAGCCGCGAGATCCAGGTCGAGAAGCGCGTTTTGGGCCTCATCGTAGCTCTGGCTAGTGAGTGAGGGCACCTTTCGTGAGCTGTCGGGCAGTTCCACCGACGGTTGCAGGTTCGCCACCCAGATCATGACCGCTACGACGATGACGACGACGCAGACGATTCCAGCCCACACCCAGATCACCGGAGGGCGCCGCTGCGTGCGCACCATAGTGGGATCTTCGGAGAGCTGCTTGAGGGCCAGGGCCGAACCGGTGACGGCGGTGGGCGCGGCGCCGAAGAGTCCGGCGCCGACCTCTTCGCCGGCGTGATGGAGTGGAATCTGGCCGGATCCGGCGGTCTCGACATCGCCCCGAAACTCAACGGCGCTCTGATATCGGGCGAATCGGTCCTTGGCCAGGGCGTGCAGCACGACCGAGTCGAGGGCCGGCGACACTCTCGGGTTGAGCGCAGACGGTTTGACCGGCATCTCACTGACGTGCTGGTAGGCGACTGCGACGGGCGTGTCACCGCGAAACGGCGGTCGACCGGTGAGCATTTCGAACAGCACCACACCGGTCGAATAAAGGTCGGTGCGCGCATCGACGGACTCACCCTTGGCCTGCTCGGGGGAGAAATAGGCAGCGGTGCCAAGGATTGCCGTGGTCTGGGCGACCGTCGTGGCCGAGTCGGAGATAGCGCGGGCGATGCCGAAGTCCATCACCTTCACTTGACCGGACTTGGTGATCATGATGTTGCCTGGTTTGATATCGCGGTGTACGACGCCTGCCCGGTGCGAGTATTCGAGAGCGGTCAGAACCCCGTCGATGATGCGCACAGCCTCTGCGGGTTCGATCGCACCCTCACGGATGATGTCCTTGAGCAGCCGGCCGTCGACGTGTTCCATGACGATGAACGGAATCTGCGAGTCGTGGCCCGACTCATCGGTGACGGTCTCCTCACCGGCATCGAACACGCGCACAATCGTGGGGTGCGCCATCCGCGCGGCAGCCTGCGCTTCCTGGCGGAAGCGAGTGCGAAACGCGGGATCGGCCGCGAGGGTCGACTTGAGCAGTTTGATCGCTACCGTGCGACCGAGCCGGGAATCGGTGCCGATGTGCACATCGGACATGCCGCCACGGCCCAGCAGGGCCCCGACACGATAGCGACCGGCGATCAAACGACCAGAGTCAGCCACGTACGCACTCCCCCACAATCAGACACCGTATTCGGGTTGGACACAGTGACCGCTACTTTACCGCACGGAATTGGCGGTTACCCGACTGTGGTCGGCGTGACGGTTACAGATTCGGACGACGGCGAGAACTCCGAGTTGACCTGGCCGCAGAAGTAGCTGAACTTCACCGTGAAGTTTGCGCTCCCCGCGGTTACGGTCGTCGACGTGGTCGTCGCTGTGGTGAGACCGTCGGCGGCGACGATTGCTCCGCCACCTTCAGCAACGACCTTGTAGCCCGACATAGTCTGGCCTGTGGGACACGTCTGCGCGCCCCAATTTATGGTTACTGAGTCTCCTTCGAGCACTGGGGGCGTGGATGTGACGGTCGGGGCTGATGTTGGCGTGCTCGGTGTGGCAACCGGCCCGTAGGTGGTGAGGGTGATCGTCGAGCCGGCCGGAACGGGGCCTCTGGGATTGACCAGGTACACCCGGTCAACGTCTTCCTCGGTCGCAGCCGCGTTGCCAGGTTCGACGTCAGCTGCAAATCCCATGTCGACGAGCAAGGCGGCGGCCTCGGCGCTCGGCTTTCCGATGAAGTCGTCGGGATTGACCGACGTATTCGTCGGTGTCGGTGTCGGTGTCGGCGTTGGGCTCGGTGTCGGCGTGGGCGATGGCGTGGGTGTCGGCGACGGCGTCGCCGACGTCTCGGCAGGAACCGGGGTCTCATTGTTCTGGGTGAACAGGGCGATGAGCGTGCCGGTGAGTACGATCACCAGCAGCGCGACGAGAGCGATGAGCGGCCAGGTCCACTTGCTGCGCTTCTTTTCCTGTGCCTCTGCAGCAGCAGCGGAGGCGCGCGTGGTGGGGGCACCGTTGGCCGGAAGAATGGTCGTGGCCGAATCAGCGCCGGCACCGGGCATGAGCATGGTGGCACTGGTGGCCGTGAGGCCGCCCAAAATGGAGGGCACGGCCACGGCGGCCGCGGCCACATCACCACGGCGCAGAGCGGATGCCGCGCGCGCCAGGTGGGCCGCTGATGCCGGTCGGTCGGCCGGGTTCTTGGCCAGGCAGGCGAAGACCAGATTGCGCACCGGTTCGGACACGGTTACCGGCAGGTCGGGCGCGATCTCATTGATCTGTGCCATGGCGATGGCGACCTGCGACTCGCCCGTGAACGGACGTCGGCCGGCGAGGGACTCGTACGCGACGATACCGATCGAGTAGATGTCGGTGGTCGGCGAGGCCGGGTGGCCGCTGGCCTGCTCGGGCGAGAGGTACTGCACGGTACCCATGACCTGCCCGGTCGCGGTGAGTGGCACCTGGTCGGCGATGCGGGCGATGCCGAAGTCGGTGATCTTCACCCGTCCCTCTGGCGTGATGAGCAGGTTGCCGGGCTTAATGTCACGGTGCACGAGTCCCGCGGCGTGGGCGGCGTGCAGTGCGGCCGAGGTCTGCGCGACAATGTCGAGCACCTTGTCGGTCGGCAATACGTGTTCGCGTTCGAGAATGGTGGACAGGGCTTCGCCGGGAACAAGTTCCATAACGAGGAAGGCGCTGCCATCTTCCTCGCCGTAGTCGAAGACATTCGCAATGCCCTCGTGGTTGACGAGCGCGGCGTGGCGGGCTTCGGCGCGGAAACGCTCCAGAAAACCGGGGTCACCGAGGTACTCGTCTTTCAAAATCTTGATGGCGACGCTTCGTCCGATGACGAGGTCGGTGGACTTCCACACCTCGCCCATGCCGCCAATCGCAATGCGCGACTGCAGCTCGTATCGTCCCCCGAAGGTGAGGCCTGCTGTGGGTCTCATTTGTTAAGCACCGCCTCTAGTACTTTCTTTGCGACAGGCGCGGCAAGTTTGTTGCCGAACCCCGTTTGTCCTTCTCCCCCGCCGTTCTCTACGAGAACGGTGATGGCGTATTGCGGATCGTTCGCCGGTGCGAAACCGGTGAACCACAGTGTGAACGGATCCGTTGACCCGTTTTGCGCCGTGCCTGTTTTTCCCGCCACGTCAACCCCATCTATTCTTGCATTGCTTGCCGCACCATCCTGAACGCCGTTGACCATCATCGCGGTGATCGTCGCGGCGGTTTCTTCGCTCATCACCCGCCCGAGTTCGGTTGCTTCAAAGGTTTGGATGGCGCTGAGGTTGGGGGCGAGAATCTCCTGCACCAGGTTGGGAGCCATCACAACACCGCCATTGGCGATGGCGCCGCTGACCATGGCCATTTGCAGCGGTGTCGCCGTCACGTCGAACTGGCCAAACGCCGACTGCGCGGTCTGAGGGTCATCGAGCCCGCGTGGGTACGTGCTCTTGGAGACGGTCATGGGAATGCTGTGGGTGCTGTTGAAACCGAATTTCTCGGCG
This sequence comes from Cryobacterium lyxosi, assembly GCF_004403345.1. Taxonomy (NCBI): domain Bacteria; kingdom Bacillati; phylum Actinomycetota; class Actinomycetes; order Micrococcales; family Microbacteriaceae; genus Cryobacterium; species Cryobacterium lyxosi. The sequence continues at coordinate 163,489 of NZ_SOGT01000002.1, read as the reverse complement.
GTCTCACGAATGGTCGTGTCGCCCAGCTGGACACCGAGTTCAGCGAAGGGAATGTTGCAGGACAGCCGCAGTGCGGTCGCGAGGGTAACCGTCTCGCCGGCGCCACAGGTTCCTCCGCTGGAGTTCTCGATCACACTCGTTGTGCCGGGGGCCATATAGACGGATGGGTTCAAAAAAGTACTCTCCGGGGTGTAGTTGCCCGATTCGAGCGCGGCCGTGGTGACGACGAGTTTGAATATTGAACCGGGAGGGTTGAGCGAATTGATCGCCCGGTTGATCAGCGGATCGTTCGGGTCGGCCACCAGGGCGTCGTAGCTCGCAGTGACCTCGGCGTTGTTGTGCACCGTGAGCAGGTTCGGGTTGAAACCCGGTTTGGAGACCATCGCCAGGATGCGACCGGTGGCGGGCTCGGTGACGACGACGGATCCGGTGTAATCGCCGAGGGCATCCCACGCCGCTTGCTGGGCGATTGGATCGATGGTCACCTCGACGGCGGCACCCTTCGGGTCCTGGCCGGTGACAAGGGCGCTGATCTTGTCGAAGAATTGGGAGTTTGACGTGCCGGTGAGCTCGCTATTGAGGGCGAACTCAAGCCCGGTCGGTTGGCCATTGATTGGAATATAACCGGTGATCGGCGCGTAGAGCTCGGGGTTGGTATAGGTGCGCAGAAACTTGAAATCATCATCGGCCGGCATCGACTGCGCGATCGGCTCGCCTTTGACGAGGATGGCACCGCGTTCGACCTGGTAGCTGTCGTAGAGCGTGCGGGTGTTGCGTGGGTCGGCCGACAAGTTGTCGGACTGGAAAGCCTGCACGACCGAGGTTGAGCCGAGAAGAGTGACGAACATCAGCATCACGACGATGCTGACACGCTTGAGTTCACGGTTCACTTAGACCACCAGCCTGGGTTGATTGCGCACGGTGTCGGAGAGCCGCAGCAAGAGGGCTGCGATGATCCAGTTGGCTACGAGCGATGAGCCGCCGGCGGCCAGGAACGGGGTGGTCAGGCCGGTGAGGGGAATGACCCGGGTGACACCGCCGATGACAATGAAGCATTGGAGGGCCACGACGAAGGCGAGGCCGACAGCGAGCAGCTTGCCGAAGTCATCCTGTCCGGCGAAGCCGATGCGGAACCCGCGGGCGACGAACAAAAGGTACAGGGCGAGGATGGCAAACAGACCGGCGAGGCCAAGCTCCTCGCCGAGGCTCGCGATGATGTAGTCACTCTGAGGTACCGGGGTGAGCTCCGGGCGTCCCTGGCCCCAACCGGTGCCGAGCAGGCCGCCCTTGGCGAGGCCGAACAGGCCCTGCACCAGCTGGAAGCTGCCGCCCTTGGCGTTGTAGACATCCGGGTTGAGCGCATCGAGCCAGTTGGTGAAGCGTCCATTGACGTAGTTCAGGGTCTGGCTGGCAATGATGGCGCCACCCAGGAACAGGCCCAGACCAATGATGACCCAGCTGAGGCGGCCGGTGGCGAGGTAGAGCATGACCAGGAACAGTCCGAAGTAGAGCAGGGCGGTGCCGAGGTCACGCTGAAAGATGATGACCGACATCGACAGGGCCCAGACGACGAGGATCGGGCCGAGGTCACGGAAGCGGGGAAAGCGGGCACCGAGAATCTTCTTGCCCACCATTGAGAGACTGTCGCGGTTGCGCACGAGGTAGCCGGCGAAGAACACGGCGAGGGCGATTTTGGCGATCTCACCGGGCTGGAAGGTAGCGAAACCGCCGAAGCGGATCCACACCCTGGCACCGCTGATCTCCTGGCCGAGGCCGGGAATGAGCGGGAGAAAAAGAAGGAGCACACCGACGAGGCCGGCGATGTAGGTGTACCGAAACAGCACTCGGTGGTTTCGAATAACCAGCAGCACGACGATGGCGCTGAAAATAGCCAGGGCGCTCCACACCGTCTGGCGCACGGCGGCACTCGCCCAGCCGCCCTGCTGGTCGGCAATGTCGATGCGATAGATCATGGCAATACCGATGCCGTTGAGCACCGTTGCGATCGGCAAAATGAACGGGTCGGCATCGCGGGCGACGAACCGCAGCACGACGTGCAGGCTGATGACCAGAATGGACAGGCCTGCGCCGAGCAGCACGAGGGTCGGGTCGAGTTCGCCGAGCGCACCGAGTTGCACGAGCACGACCGCGCTCGCGTTGATGAAGCACGCGATCAGGAGCAAAAACAGTTCAAGGTTGCGCAGCTTCTGCGGCAGGCGCAGGCGACGTACCGGCTCGGTCGCCGGTTGTGCTGAAAGAGCGGATGCCTTACTCAACGATTGCACCCTTCAATCGTTCAATGATGTCCAGGGCGTCGGCCAGGGAGCCGGCGTTGATGGTTTGCTCGACCTGCTGGCGGTCGTAGACGCGCAGGTCAGAGAGATTGAGGTCGGTATGTTCGTAGACACCAGAGAGTTTGATCGGGCCGATGTCCTGCTGCACACCCTGATAAATAGCGACGTTGGAACCGTCAGCGCCCACGTAGTAGCGGGTCTGGGTCCATTGGTAGCCGAGAACGGTGGTCGTGACGATGCTGAGCACCAGCAGAATGACAGCGACCAGCCAGGTGCCCTTGCGGCGGCGGGCGCGGCGGGCATCCTCTTCGATCAGCTCGGACAGGTAGTCCTGAGAATCGGGCTCAAAATGCGTTTCACGCACCGGGTGGAGGCGGAGGGCCGGGATGCGCAGGGCCCGATTGCGGCTGGGCTCCTCACCGAACGCGAGCGGATTCGCCGCGGAGCCGACAACGACCGGGCTATCGGTGCGCGCGACGCCCGCACCGATGTCGACGATGACGACGGTCACATTGTCGGGAGCGCCGCCGTCGAGGCTTTCTTTAACGAGAAGGTCGGTGACATCCTGCGCATTCGCCCGGCTCGCCAGAGCTGAGGCCATGGCGTTGTGGGAGACGACGCCGGTGAGGCCGTCGGAGCACAGCATCCAGCGGTCGCCGGCGATGGTGGCGAGGATGGACGTGTCGATCTCGGGGCTCGCCTCCACGTCGCCGAGAACGCGCATGAGCACGGAGCGGCGCGGGTGCACCATGGCTTCAGCCTCGGTGATGCGTCCGCTGTCGACCAGACGCTGCACGAAGGTGTGATCGACGGTGATCTGGGACAACTCGTTATCGCGCAGCAGATAGATGCGCGAGTCGCCGATGTGCGCGATCGCGACCTCGTTTTCGAGGACGACGATAGCACTGACGGTGGTGCCCATGCCGGTGAGTTCGGCGTGCTCGAACACGGTCTCTGCCAGCTGGGCGTTGGCGCCGATGAGGGCGGCCTGCAGGGCAAACTCGGCGTCTTGGGCGCTCGCGTATGGCTTGTCGGCCTCGATGATGCGCTTGGTGGCGATCGCCGACGCGACGTCACCGCCGGCGTGGCCGCCCATGCCGTCAGCAACCACGAACAGGGAGCGTCCGGCGTAGCCGGAGTCCTGGTTGTTGGAGCGAATCTTGCCGACGTGGGACGCGGCTGCGCTGTGACTTACCGTCGCCATGACCTACCGCCGAAGCTCGAAGCTGGTGGCGCCGATCTTCACGGTGGCGTTCAGGGGAATTTTGGTCGGAACGGTGACGCGGGAGCCGGCCAGGAAGGTTCCATTGGTGGAGTCGAGGTCTTGCAACATCCACTCATCGTTCCAGAGCATGAGGCGCGCGTGGTGTGTGGAGGTGTAGTCATCGCGGATCACCAGGCTGGAGTCGCTCGAGCGCCCGATCGTAATGGTGTCGGTGCCCAACGGAAACTCGGTACCGGCTTTCGGGCCGCTCGTGATGACCAGACGGGTGGTGTTGTGTGCGGTAGCCAATTCAGCGCCGGTAGCCGGACTGGCGCGCGCCACCGGCGCAGTGAAGGCGGCGGAGGGAACGGGGACTGCAGCGGGAACAGCGGACAGTGGGAAAGCAGGCGCGGGGGTGGCATCTGTTTTCAACTTGCGCACGCGCTGCCCGAACAGGTCGCTGCGCAGGGCGTAGACGATGCCGAAGATGAACATCCAGAGCAGCAGGAGGAAGCCGAAGCGCAGCACCAGCAGGGTGAGTTCACTGACGTTCATGTCGTCGGCCCCCAGAATCCGCCCATGTCGTGGCGTTCGGTGGCCGGATCGACCGATGGTGCGGCCCGCGGGTACTCATGGGAGTCTGGCGAAGCCTGGGCGAGGACGCGAAACACGATGCGGGTGCGACCGATCGTCACGATCGAGTCGGGCTCGAGAATGGCTTGGCTGACGGGAGCGCCGTTGAGCTGGGAACCGTTGGTGCTGCCGAGGTCGCGCACCTGCGCGCGGGCGCCGTCCCAGAGGATTTCGACGTGGCGGCGCGAGGTGCCGGTATCTTCGACGGTGATATCGGCGTCAGAGCCGCGCCCGATCACGGTTCGGGACTTGACCAGCGGGTGCCTGGTGCCGTTGATGTCGAGGACCGGGGTCCAGGTGACGCTGCTCTTGACCGAGCTGGAGTCGATCTGCACCATGCCCTCGCTGAGGCTACGGTCGTCTTGCAGGGTGATCGTGATGCCGCCGGTGAACTGGTAGCGCTGTTCGGCACCGTGTTTTTGCACGAGGGCGGTGAGCTCGTCGAGAAGGGTGACGCCGAGCGCGCTCATGCGGGCGTAGTCCGCGTGGGACATACGCACGGTGAAGCGATTAGGCGCGAGGATGCGATCCCGCGAGACTACTGCGGCCTTGGTGTCGAGCTCACGACGCAGCGCGGAGGTGATTTCCACCGGCTGCAAGCCCGATCGAAAGGTCTTGGCGAATGCTCCGTTGACGGCGCGTTCCAAGCCCTTTTCAAAGTTATCCAGTATGCCCACAGGTCTCCCGATCCGGTCCGTTTGGCTATGAGCATGTTACTTGTCTCGGGTGACAACCCACCTTGGGGGCGCAAACGGCACGAACAGTCATACTACCCGCGGAGCGTCTCTGACCGAATTCCGCGTGTGTTCGGGGCATTCCGCGGGACTTTTTTGTGGGGGGCGGGCGTGGCCGCACGGGCATCCGTTGGCGGCGATGGTGTCGGCGCGCCAGCTACGGGCAGGGGCGCCAGGTATAGGTGGCGCGGCCACCGGCATCGGGCGCGCTCACGCCGGATACGGCCCGCAGGGGCGAGCGACGGGTGCCCGAATGGCGCTGACCCCTCTCGTAGTGTTAGCATTCCTAAGTTCGCGCGAGTGGCGGAATTGGCAGACGCGCTGGCTTCAGGTGCCAGTGTTCGAAAGGACGTAGGGGTTCAAGTCCCCTCTCGCGCACTGTGGGTGTTCCAGGAAATCCAGGAATGGTTTTCATGAATCCAAGTGGACAGGCCGGTTGAGCAGAAATGCCTAGCCGGCCTTCTTCATTTAAGGTCTCGCGCGGTCCTGATTTGGCCTTTGGGTGAGGACTCGGCCCGCTAAACGCCAATCAGCCTGCTTGTGGGCAGGCTGAAGCGTTCCGAGTGCGGGGGTTTCGAGCGGAATGTGGGGACGGCGGCCGCTACTGCGGCGGCGCCAGCGCCGGGAGAGCAATGTGCCTGATCAAGAGTGTTCCTGCGGCTTCCTTGCGCCTGCGTTCTCGGCAGAGGTTCTCCCCGGAGTCCCGTTGAACGCGAATTTCTGGAGGTGCTTCAGCGCCAATCGCGGGTCCTGATTCCTCGCGGCGGGTGCTCCAGCATCCTGCGGAATGGTGATGCTCGCTGGGGTCTGGGGTTTCACTCGCTTCCCGTTAGCGCGGTCAATGGCCATGTAGGTGCCGGGTGTGGGATAGATGAAGCGCTGGAATCCGTTTTTGTCTGGTCGGCCTTTCGGCTTCATCGCCCCCGGACTCGTCTTTCAGGCGACTTCCGACGAGGGTGAGAGCACCCCTCGCCGGCGTTCCGGAAGGATTCCACCAGCCCTCGGGCGCGTGTTGAGGGGCTGGCGCACAATTCCTCGGCATGCGCTTGCCCCATTGCAAACGCTTGCAGTAGCGTGACCCGGGGGTTTAGTACCTCGTTTGCCGAGTTCCGCTTCCGCGGCCCGCTCGCAATCGCCCGTTCCCAATGGAGTGCGTTGGCGTGGTCCGCTGGCGCGCGCGACAAGGAGTTTCATCGTGCGCAGATCTACCCGTCCGTTGTTTGCAGCGGTGGCCGGCCTGGCCCTCGTCCTGACCCTGGGCCTCGATGTGGGAGTGACAACGCCCCGGGCGGATGCGAGTCCGCCGGGTGCCAAGGACGTCACGGCGACGCTCTTCGAGTGGTCCTTCGCATCGGTCGCCCGGGCCTGCACGGATACCCTTGGTCCCAAGGGGTATGGATTCGTCGAGGTCTCGCCGGCCCAGGAGCACATCCAGGGCTCGCAGTGGTGGACCTCCTACCAGCCGGTCAGCTACAAGATCGCCGGGCGACTCGGCGACGAGGCTGCCTTTTCGAGCATGGTCAGCACGTGCCACACCGCCGGTGTCAAGGTCGTGGCCGACGCGGTGATCAACCATATGAGTGCGGGTTCCGGCACGGGAACGGGGGGCACCGTCTACAGCAAGTACGACTACCCGGGCTACTACCAGAACCAGGACTTCCACTCCTGCCGGACCCCGATCACCAACTACAGCGACCGCTCCAACGTGCAGAACTGCGAGCTCGTCGGCCTCGCCGATCTCAACACGGCGAGCACCTACGTGCAGTCCACCATCGCGGCGTACCTCAACCACCTCAGCACCCTCGGCGTCGACGGTTTCCGGATCGACGGCGCCAAGCACATGGCCGCGGCCGACCTCTCCGCCATCAAGGCAAAGCTGACCAACCCGAGCGTCTACTGGGCGCAGGAGGTCATCGCCGGTGGGAACGAGGCGGTCCAGCCGGGCGAATACACCTCGACCGGCGATGTCGACGAATTCCGTGGGGCCTTCGACCTCAAACGCATGTTCACCAGCGACAAGATCGCCTACCTGAACACATGGGGCGAGTCCTGGGGCTACCTCGCGAGCAACAAGGCGCGGGTCTTCGTGGACAACTGGGACACCGAGCGCAACGGCTCGACCCTCAGCTACAAGGACGGCAACACTTACACGCTTGCGAACATCTTCATGCTCGCCTGGCCCTACGGCTCGCCGAACGTGTACTCGGGCTATGAATTCAGCAACACGGATGCTGGCCCGCCGAATGGCGGCACGGTCAACGCCTGCTACAGCGACGGCTGGAAGTGCCAGCACGCCTGGCGGCAGATCGCAAACATGGTCGCCTTCCGCAATACCGTGACGGGCACCGCGGTGACGAACTGGTGGTCTAACGGCAACAACGCGATCGCCTTCGGTCGGGGGAGTGGGGGCTTCGTCGTGATCAACCACGAGGGTGGCGCGATCAGGCAGACGTTCAAGACCTCCCTGCCCGCAGGAAGCTACTGCGACGTCCAGCACGGCGACCCCGGCGCGGGCGGCTCCTGCTCGGGCCCAAGCTACTTCGTCGCCGCTGACGGAACCTTCACTGCTACCGTGGGCGCCGGCGACTCGATCGCCCTGCACGCCGGAGCCCGCACGTAAGTGCACAGCCATCGCCATAGCTAGGGCTTTCGCGGCCTCGCTAACTGGCCAACACCGACGTGCATTCCGTCTCCGCGTGGCGATCGCGATGTGTGTTGAGGGTCGCCCCGACCAGTTCGTCGCGGCCGTACGCGCCAAACACGCGAAAGCCGTGGTTCCAGAGGTCTCGAGTGGCATCGGCATCCAACAGCTCGTGCGGGGTGGCTGGCGTGAATGGGTAGTCGGCGTTGTTTGTATTTTCCAGCTCATACAGATCGGCCGCGGAGGTCACAGTCAATTCGGAAACGCTCAGTCCGGCAGCCTGAACTCGCGAGAGCGCCTGGCGGAAGTTCGACAGATTTGGTGGATCCGCCAGTTCAAGCCGGGCACTCCAAGATCGGCCGACGACAGTGAACCCTCGTGCCTCCAAGCCCTCTCGCTGTGGATCAACGTCTCGCAACACCAACGATCATCGCAACGACGAGTGCCGAAGGTGCCACGTGGAAGGAAGGCGTCGTGGTGAACGATGAGCGCGCTGAGAACGTCCGCTACACCGTGCTGAACGCGGACCCGGCCGGCCAGCCGTAACCCGGACGTTGAGCGACGCAGATCACCTACGTGTTGCGCAGACAGGGCTTGGCCCCACCCATGCGTCGCAAGTGAAGCTAAGAGCGATCATTATGAACTCATACGGGATTGCGAATGCTTTACAGTTCCTAACCGGCATCACCACGTTCACGTTCAGCACGCCCTCGCCTCCAGATCTGAGTTTCGGGCTCTGATTTGTCCCTTCACGGGAACGGCGCGGTCAGGACCTCGCTACGGTCGCGTGATCGCAGCAAACGGGGCGGATCGGCTTGTCAGAGTGGCCACCGTGCTTTCCTGCTATTGCGCGAGCCACACCCAAAGCAGAGGAACCCCGATGCCCAATTCCGACCATGACGCGCAGTTCGTCGGAGAACTCCTGCCTGATTCGACGGGGGTCTGCCGGACAACAATGGTCGGCTCCACGCACGTACTCGACCTCGCCACGTCGTAGCGCTGGAACGATTTCGTCCTAAGCCTGGAACGGTGCTTCGGCAGTGAGAAAAGTGGCCAATGTTTGCGCGTCCTCCCGAATAAGCTGAAACACCCACTGCGGGTGGGTGCGGATAGCTGCACAATCCATGCGAACAGTCAGGGCCTTCGAGAAATCGGAGGCCCTGTGTCGTTAAGGAACCATCAGTCCCCGTGCAAAGAGCCCTCGTCGCCGACAATATGACCTACCGCGTCAGTGATCGACACCGGAGGCAGACGGGCAAGTAACCTTACGAGGACGCTGTGGGAATCCGCCCGAGCGCGGAACGGATCACCATGACGACGGGTGCCTCTCGGCTGAGCCTGGTTCGGCCGAACCGGTGGTTTTGGCTCGCCTGGGTTGTGCCTGCCGTGCTCGTCACTCTGGCACTCGTTGTGCTCGCGGCAAATGGGATTCGTGGCCTTCCGCAAGTCGAATCGTTTATGCGTAGCTACCCCGGTGTCTCGACGCACCTCGCCGCGACCCCGGTTGGAATACCGGCCTGGCTGGCCTGGCAACACGGTCTCAATGCCTTCTTCATTCTGTTCGTCATTCGTACCGGCTGGCAGGTGCGTACGACTAAACGTCCGTCCATTTTTTGGACGCGTACGAACACCGGGTTGTTTCGCACGAAGAATCCCCCGATTCGAATCACCCTCAACCTCTGGCAGCACATCGTCTTCGACACCCTCTGGGCTGTCAACGGCATACTCTTCTATGTTCTGCTGTTTGCGACCGGTCAATGGCTGCGCCTGGTGCCCACCAACTGGGACGTCTTTCCCAACGCGGTGTCGGCCGGCCTGCAATATGCCTCGCTCAATTGGCCGACCGGCACCGGCTGGGTGCACTACAATGCCCTGCAGATGCTCAGCTACTTCGTCGTGGTGTTCATTGCGGCGCCGATCGCGCTCGTGACCGGCCTGCGCATGTCCCCGGGCCTGTCCGCCCGGTTTCGCCGGCTGGATCGCGTCTTTCCTCTGCCTGTTGCGCGCAAACTGCACTTTGCGGTACTGATCTTCTTTGTGGCGTTCATTGTCATTCACGTGACGCTCGTGCTCACGACCGGTGCCCGTGCAAACCTCAACCATATGTATGCCGCGCGCAATGATGACGGATGGACCGGCGTCTGGGTCGTCGTGGCCGCGCTGCTGGTCACGGCCGGAATTTGGGCGGGCGTGCGTCCGGCGGTCGTGCGTGCAATCGCGGCTCGCAGCGGCCGCATCATTCACCGGAAGCGTTAACCCGCGGCACGTCTCGACGCGAGCAGGTCCCGGCTGAGCATGGCCGCGCCGGCCGCCGCTGCGGGCATCACGATGACGGCGGCGCCGGGAATCAGGAACAACAGGTAGGTGAGCACCCCAAAACCGAGGGTGCGGGCGCGGCGGGCGCGGAGCATCCGTCGTCGTTGTTTCAGGGTGAAGCCGCGCGCATCGAAGGCGAAGCCGGTGAGTTCGAGACAGAGGATCCAGCCGCCAAACAGCGCCCCGAGAACGAGCGCGAGCAGTTGGCCGAGCCCGGGGATCAGGCCGCAGAGCAGCAGTGTGAGAGCGCCCAGAACGGCGAGGCCGACCAGTTTCAGGGCGTCGACCATGGAACGCAGCAGGCCGCGCGGGGTTTCGACCGGCGCGTCGCCGAGGTTGGTTTCGACCGCGCGCCAGATGCGCTCATAGAACGGGTCGCCGACGACGAGGGTCACGGCCACGAACGTGTACGCCAACAAGAGGATGCCGGCGGCCGTGACCGCCGCGGCGGCTACGACCCGCATACCCGTGCGCCACGGTTCCCCCCAGCCGCTTGCGAACGGACTGATGGCCACGGCGATGGCTTCGAGGTTGATGAGCAGTACCACGATGCCGGCGAGGTAGGCAATGCCGACGATGAACGCCGGAAGTGCGCCGAGCAGCATGAGGCGTGGTGACGTGATCCACATTTTGAGGCCGCGACCGAGAAAACCGGCCCCGGCGAAGAATTCGCGTGAGGCGCTGGGACTCGTCGAAGGCGGCACCCTAAAACCCTAGCGCGAGGTCTGCCAGGCCGGGCTGCCGTGAACCGCCCGTGTCGCCCCGGGGGTGTCGGTGATTTCGGCGGCCCACGCTGCGAGCCGGCGGCGGGACGGAGTGACCGTAGCGTTCCGATGTTCCGGTGCGTGCCTCGGTTCCGTGCCCTGTACCCGGTATTCTCGAGGGAACAACAGTGAGAGGGGGCAGTCGTGACGCACGCGCACCGGCTGCATGTCGACCTCGAGGTGCCGTGCCTGTGCTGCCTCGCGCCGCAGCCCTTTCACTTCACCTCGCTGAGTGACCAGGTGGTCTGCGCGCTGTGCGTGCACCATCTGGGGGCCGAGAAATCAGAACGTCGCGATCTCGAGCATGTTCGACTGTGGGCCGCTCGGTGGGCGGCGTCCGAGACCGGCCACGCCGACTTCGTCTCCGAAACGGATGCCCTGCTCGTCGCCCGCGACGTCGACCTGACCGCACTGCGCGATCAGGTCGCTGAGCTCAGCGCCGTTGTGGCGGGCCAGTTCACGGCCGGCATCGATGGGGTGCGCGGTCTGCTGCAGAACGACCTGGTCAAGCGGGCTGAACGCAACACCGATCTGGCCCGGCGCCAGATCGATTGGGCCATGGCCGGCATCTGGCGCATCGAAACGCTGCACCACGACTCAGCGACGCAGAAGTGTTCCTGCGGGCGCACGGCCGGCAGCTGCGCCGAGAGCGCCGCGATCGACCCCCTGCGCCAGGCGCTGCGCGACTGGGAGAAGAAGAACGTCGCGCTGCTGCGGAACGGACGGCGCCACGGACTGCCCGCGGACCACCCTGCAGTGCTGGCCCAGCGCATCCGCTGAACCGGCGTGCTGTGCCGTGCAGCTGCGCGGGCTAGTGCCCGATGGGTGCCGGCGCACCGAGCGGTGCACGCCGCACCAGGAACGCCGCTGGAATCGCGAACAGCGAGATGATCGCGCCGCACAGGAACGCATCGTGAATACCGGATGCCGTCGCGGGGACCTCGGAGGCACCCTGGCTCATGAGAGCGGCCGACTGTGAGGTCATCACGGCGATGAACAGTGCGGTGCCGATGGCGCCGGCCAGCTGCTGGATGGTGCCGACAACTGCGCTGCCGTGGGAATACAGCTCCGGCGGGAGCGATCCGAGGCCCGACGTGAATAGCGGCGTGAACAGCATCGACAGGCCGACACTCATGCCAATGTGGCTGACCATGAGCATCCACGGTTGTGTGGTCTGGCCCATCATGGTCATCGCCCAGAAGGCGCCGCTGACGATGATCGACCCGGGAACGAGCAGAATGGTCGGGCCGCGGCGGTCGTAGATGCGGCCGACGAACGGCGCGAACAGGCCCATGGTCAGCCCTCCCGGAAGCAGCAACAGCCCGGTGGAGAGTGCGGTCATGCCGAGCACGTTCTGCATGTAGAGCGGCAGCAGAATGATGGTGCCGAACAGGGCGATCATGCTGATGCTGAGCATCGAGATCGAGAGGGTGAACGTGCGCGAGGTGAACACGCGCAGATCGAGGAGGGCGCGATCGGTGCGCTGCAACTGCAGCTGGCGCAACACGAACACGAACAGGGCGAACACGCCGATGCCAAGCGGCAGCCATCCGGTCGCGGGATCAGTGCCGAGGTTGCTGAGTCCGTAGACGAAGCCGCCAAAGCCGAAGGCGGAGAGGATGACGGAGAGCACGTCGAGGGGAACCGTGCGCGGCGTTGTCACGTTCTGCATGCGCGAGGCACCGAGAATGAGCGCGCCGACAGCGATCGGCAGCACGATCAGGAACATCCAGCGCCAGTCCAGCAGGCTCAGGATGATGCCGGAGATGGTGGGGCCGATGGCTGGGGCAACCGAGATGACGATGGAGATGTTTCCCATCGTCTTGCCGCGGGAAGCGGGTGCGACGAGCGTCATGACGGTGGTCATGAGCAGCGGCATCATGATGGCTGTTCCGGTGGCCTGCACGATGCGGCCAACCAGAAGCACCTCGAAGCCGGGTGCGACAGCGGCGATCAGGGTGCCGGTGCTGAACAGTGTCATCGCGGCGATGAAGATCGGCCGCGTATTGAAGCGCTGAATCAGAAAACCGGTGATCGGAATAACGACGGCCATGGTGAGCATGAACGCTGTGGTCAGCCACTGCGCCGCGGTCGCCGTGATGTCGAGGTCGTCCATGAGGTGCGGCAGCGCCACACCCATGATGGTTTCGTTCAAAATTACAACGAAGGCCGAGACCAATAGGAGTCGGATCACCAGCTGGTTGCGCTGGGCGTCCGGGTGCAGGTCGGCCTTGGTGGTGGGCGCGCTTGCTGTCGTGGTCATAACGGATCCTGACGGTCGTGCAAAAGGGGGTCGTGCGAAAGGGGGTCGTGCGAAAGGGGGAAGTGCGAAAATGAGCGGGTGGCCCGCCCCGTGAGCGCCCCGTGACGGCTCGCTGTGGGCGCCTCCAGGTGAAGCGTTGTGCAGGGTGTGAATTAATTCGCCGCACCAGCATTGACCGAGCCGCCGCTCGTTCAGGCACTATTCATTGGAATTAGCCTCGGGAAAACCAATGAGGTGCGGGGAGGTCAGGTGAGGCGGCGGGCCAGGTACGGTCCGGTGCGGCTGGTGGGATGGGCCGCTACCGTTGCCGGAGTTCCAGCGGAGATGATGCGGCCGCCCTGGTCACCACCGGAGGGGCCGAGGTCGATCACCCAGTCGGCGGCGGCGATCACGTCCATCTCGTGTTCGACCACGACGACGGTGTTGCCCGCGTCGACCAGGCGCCCGAGCTGCTGCATGAGCAGCTCCACGTCGGCCGGATGCAGCCCGGTTGTCGGCTCGTCGAGCAGGTAGAGCGTGTGGCCGCGCCGTGCGCGTTGCAGTTCGGTCGCAAGCTTGATGCGCTGCGCCTCGCCGCCGGAAAGCTCGGTGGCCGGTTGGCCGAGACGCAGATAGCCCAGTCCCACCTCGCGCAGGGTCTCTAGGCTGCGTGCGGCGACGGCGACGTCGGCGAGGAAGACCAGCGCGGCATCCACTGTGAGGCTGAGCACCTCGGCGACGTTCTTGCCATGGTAGGTGACCTGGAGGGTTTCGAGGTTGTAGCGTGACCCGCCGCAGGTGGGGCAGGGGGCATAGCTTCCCGGTAGAAACAGCAACCCGACGGCCACGAAGCCCTCACCGAGGCAGGTTTCACAGCGACCGCCAGCGACATTGAAAGAAAATCGACCGGCGTTGAAACCGCGCTGACGCGCTTCGTCCGTGGCGGCAAAGGTCGCCCGAACGGCATCGAACAGCCCGGTGTAGGTGGCGAGGTTTGACCGCGGTGTGCGCCCGATCGGTTTTTGATCGACCTGCACCAAACGGTCGATGGTCTCCAGTCCGGTGACCTGTGCGATGGAAATTCGCTCACCGGACGCCGCATCAGCAGCCGCTTCTGCTGCGGCTTCTCCAGCGGCATCCGGGTCGCCGAGGTCGAGCGCTGGCTCATCGTCGAGAGCCGGATGCAAATGCAGGCCCACGGCCTCGGCGAGAACGTGGCTGACCAAGGTCGACTTGCCTGACCCCGAAACGCCGGTGACGGCAGTGAGTACCCCGAGCGGAATCTGCGCGTCCAGCCCTTGCAGGTTGTGCCGGGTGATATTCGTCAGGCCCAGCCACCCCAGCGGATGCCGCAACTTTGCTCGTGGCGCCAGATCGCGGTGTTCCGCAAACAGGTACCGCCGCGTCACGGAAGTCTCTACCTCGGCCAGTCCAGCGGTCGGCCCGCTATAGAGCACGTCGCCGCCACCTTCACCGGCCCGTGGACCCACGTCGACGACCCAGTCGGCGCGGCTGACCACGTCCATATTGTGTTCGACCACGAAGACCGAGTTGCCCGACAGCTTGAGCTGCTCGAGCACGAGAAGCAGGGGCTCCGCGTCGGCTGGGTGCAGGCCGGCGGAGGGCTCATCGAGCACATAGATGACGCCGAACAGGCCCGAGCGCAGTTGTGTGGCGATGCGCAGCCGCTGCATTTCTCCCGGCGAGAGCGTGGGGGTCGACCGGCCGAGGGCCAAATAGCCAAGACCGAGCTCGAGCAGCACGTCGATACGGCGCAGCAGGTCGCTGGCCAGGGTCATGGCCACCTCCGACGCCGTATCACCCGCTACGATCGGCCGCAGAATGTCGGCGAGGGCAGTCATCGGCAGGGTGTTCAGTACGGCAATCGAGTGCCCGGCCACGGTGACGGCGAGAGCGTCGGGCTTCAGCCCGCTGCCGCCGCAGACCGGACAGGGGCCGGTGTCGACGTAGCGCAACACACGTTGCCGGACGTTGGGGCTTTTGCTGTCGGCGAGCGTGTGCAGCACGAAGCTCTTCGCACTCCAGAAACGGCCCTGATAGGGCTTGGCGATACGATCGCGCTGCGGTACGACCTCGACTACCGGCTGCTCTTCGGTGAACAGAATCCAGTCCCGGTCGGCGCGGGACAATTCCTGCCACGGTACATCGATGTCGTAGCCGAGCACGGCTACGATGTCACGCAAATTCTTGCCCTGCCAGGCTCCTGGCCAGGCAGTGATTGCGCCATCACGAATGCTTAGCGTGGCGTCAAGCACCATCGACTCCTCGCTGACGGTGTGGGCCATACCCAGGCCGTGGCACCGCGGGCAAGCTCCCATAGCGGTATTGGGCGAAAACGAATCCGATTCGAGGCGACCGTCTGCATCTGCCGGGTATATGCCGGCACGAGAATACATCATGCGCAGGGAATTGGAGAGCGTCGTGACTGTGCCAACGCTCGAGCGCGAACTCGGCGTTCCGCGGCGTTGCTGCAGGGCGACGGCCGGTGGCAGCCCGGTGATCTCGTCAACGTGCGGGGTATGCCCTTGTTGTATCAATCGGCGCGCATATGGCGCGACCGACTCGAAGAAACGGCGCTGCGCCTCCGCGAAGATGGTGCCGAAGGCGAGCGAGGACTTGCCCGACCCAGAGACCCCGGTGAAGGCCACGATGGCGTCCCGTGGTACGTCGACGTTCACATTACGCAGGTTATTCTCGCGGGCCCCGCGCACGCGCACGAAACCATTGCCGGGCAGGGCGGCCGGAGCCGGATCATTCGTCTCTTCCATCAGCATCCAAGTAAGAGTAGTTCGTTCGGTGGTGTGCCGCTTGGGTATAGGAGAATCAAATTCAGGTCTGGTTCTCGACCCGCCTGTCGTCATACAGAGGGAGCACGTCAGACGCCCTGTCAGAAACTTCACCCAGACACCGCCGGCAAAGTGATTTCTCTGAAAAGCGTGTCGGGTTTAGCGAAAACACGTCGAATCTAGTGGAAGGCGCTGACCCCGGTCAGATCGCGACCGATGAGCAGAGACTGGATGCTCTCCGTGCCCTCGTAAGTGTGGATGGATTCAATATCGGCCAGGTGCCGAATGACGTGGTTTTCGAGCAGGATTCCGTTGCCGCCAAGCATGTCGCGGGCGAGAGAGGCGAGGGACCGGGCCGCGCGGGTGTTGTGAAATTTGGCGAGGCTGGCCTGGATGGGCCGCAGGGTTCCGGCCGCGTCGAGTTCGGCCAAGCGCATGCAGTGCAACTGCATCGACGTGAGCTCAGAAAGCATGAGGGTGAGGCGTTCCTGCACGATCTGAAAACCGGCGATCGGCTTACCGAACTGCACACGTTGCTGCGCATAGTTGAGGGCTGCTTCGAAGACCGCGGTGGCGTGTCCAAGTGCCGACCACGCCACACCGAGCCGGGTGGCGAACAGAATGGCGGCCGTGTCTTTGAAAGTGTGGGTGCCGGGCAGTACAGCATCGAGCGGAATCCGCACGTCGGTCAACGTGATGCGGGCCTGATGTACCGCGCGCAGGGAGCCCTTGCCCAGCATTGTCTCGCCGTGGTACCCCGGCAGGGACTGGTCCACCAGAAAGCCGCGCACGTTGTCGTCGTTGTCGCGTGCCCAGACTACGGTCAGGTCGCCGACTGAGCCGTTGCCGATCCACTTTTTCTCGCCGTTGATGACCCATTCGTCGCCGTCGCGATGGGCGGTGGTCTCGAGGCCCACCGAATCCGACCCGTGATCCGGCTCGGTCAGGGCGAAGGCGCCGAGCTTCTCGGCGCGGGCCAGCGGCACCAGCCAGGTGGCTTTCTGTTCATCGCTACCGAACATGGCGATGCTGCGCAGGGCGAGTCCGCCCTGCACGGCCACGACGGTGCCCATTGAACCGTCACCGCGCGAGATCTCCATGTTCACCAGGCCGGCGGCGAGCGGTGACATGGGGGTGAGCCCAGGCCCCTCGACGCCGTCGGTGAGTAGGTCGAGTTCGCCCAGGCGGCGAGCCAGGTGCAGCGGGTACTCCGCTTTGTCCCAGGCTTCGCTCAGCTCGTCGAGGGTCTCCACTGCAAAGGTACGGGCCCGGCTCCAGAACGCTCGATCAGCTTCGGGTACATCGGCAAAAACGCCGTAGTAATCGGTGTCGAGGGGGGCCGAGACATCGTAATCGGGCATCAGTGCCTTTCGCGGTAGCGGGGGTGACATCAGTTCTATCTGACACTGAGTCTCAGGTCAAGTGACACGAAGTGTCAAATAACCGTGGATCGAAGCCTCTTCTCGATCACGCGGGCGACGTCTTCCGGCAGGGCCGAGGCGGGAAACACGGCGACCAGCAGCTCGCTGGCCGCCGGTACCGTGTCTGTGGTCCGCGAGCTCGCGGAGGGATCGAAGCGATGGCGCACCGCGTGGAGCTCGGCCGCAAGCCCGGCCGTGTCGAGCAGCTGACTTGAGTCGGCGGCGCGAATCATGCGGCGCAGTTCAAAATTGTGCGTGGCGGTGACGGCTGCCGCAAATTGAATCGCGATGACCGGGTCGACCCCGAGCAGCGAGCGCCGCAGGTAAGCCGAGAATATTTTTTCGTACCGCGACACCATGACGGTTTCGCGGTCACGCAGAACGGATGTCTGGCGCACGAGCAGATCGCGCACCCGCACGATCTCGAGACGCTCCCGAAACCGCTCGAACACGAGCGCGGCCGCGTCGCAGACGGCCAGCCAAGGATCATCGTGCTCGACCGCGAAGTACCTGTCGATCTGTTCCAGGAGTTCGTCGTGGTCGGCGAAGATCACGTCGTCTTTCGACCGGAACTGACGAAAGAAGGTACTTCGGGACACTCCGGCGGCAGCGGCGATTTGAGTGGTGCTCGTGGCTTCGTAGCCCTGGGCCTGAAACAGGCGAACAGCGATGTCGGCCACGTCGACGCGGCTGCGGGCCTCCGCTAGCCGAGCGACCGGCGGGAGGATGAGGTTGGGGCGCGCGGATGCTGCGGACGGATCAGGCATTATCAGGCGAAATTAGCACGGAATCAACGGGGGAATCAACGGGCAGCCCGACTGGCGAATGCCCAAGGTTTCCATAGGGTCTACATCGCACTCTTACAGCGTTTACTCACCCTGAAGAGATAGGTGCGTCATGAGCAGGTTCAAAATAAAAGAAATCGTGCGCAGCACAAGAGGCATAACCGGAATGCGTGGTAGTCCATCTTCGCCAGGCGTTGAAAGACCCACCCCTGCCCCCCAGGGCGCTTTTCGCACGACTACCCGCGTCGTCGCTGCGGGGATGGCCGTCGTGCTCTACGCCGGACTCGGGCTCGGGTCCGCGATCAGTGCTAGCGCGGTCGTCGCGCCGGTCGGCCAGGGCTTTACCGTGACGACCTCGGACCTCGCCTACATTCTCAAACAGATCAAGATCGCCGAAGCCCACGTGGCCAACACCACCTCGGCTACCGGCCCGTGCGGCGCCCTCGTTGGTACCGGTGCCAATCAAATCGGCAGCCCGCTGCTCTCGCTCGGACTGCGCACCGTGGACGGTTCCTGCAACAATCTGCAGCCTGGCCAGGATCAGTTCGGTGCCGCAGACCAGGTCTTCCCGCGCCTCGCGAAGCCGACCTTCTCTCCAGCGGATGTCACTCCTTCCAGCTTCGGACCGCCAAACCCGACCTCTTATACCCAGAAGAAAGGCCTGATCTTCGACAGTGAACCGCGCACTGTCAGCAACCTGATCGTCGACCAAACCTCGACCAACCCAGCCGCCATCGCTGCCGCCGGAAACCCGGTGCGCACCCAGGGCAATGAGGGTGTCGTGGCCTGCACGACCGACCCGAGCCCGGACGTGCCGTTCGGCGTTCCCGCAGGCTGTATCCCGTCTAATGAGACGTTGTTCATGCCGAACGTGACGACGGATGTAGGCCTGTCTCCGCCGTACAACTCTTTGTTCACCCTCTTCGGCCAGTTCTTCGACCACGGTATCGACCAGACGGTCAAGGGCGGCGGCACGGTCTTCGTGCCCCTCAAGGCGGATGACCCGCTGCGCGTTTCCGGCCCCGACGGCATCGCCGGCAACGGCGATGAAGTACTCGCAAGTCAGGCTTTCATGGTGCTGACTCGGGGACAGAACCAGCCTGGCCCCGACGGCGTCACCGGTGACGACCCGGCCACCGCGGCCGACGAGAGTGCCGATGATGTGCAGGATGCCCTCAACACGGATTCGCCCTGGGTCGACCAAAGCCAGACCTATACTTCACACCCTTCGCACCAAGTGTTCCTGCGCGAGTACGTGACCGAGGGTGGTCATCCCGTTGCCACTGGCAAGATGCTCGGCGGGCCTACCGGACCCTCCGCCGGAGGCATGGCCACCTGGGCTACAACGAAGGCCCAGGCTGCCAATGTTCTTGGCCTTCTGCTGACCGATCAAGACGTGCTCAACGTGCCGATGCTCGCAGCGGATGCCTACGGCAAGTTCATCCCCGGGCCCGCGCGCGGTATGCCGCAATACGCCACCGCGACCGGTCTGGTCGAGGGTGACACGGCCAGCCCCGTGCCCGTTCCGGCTAACGCGCTGTATTTCAAAACCCCATTTCTGACCGACATCGCGCACAACGCGGAGCCGAAGGCTGGACTGACCCCGGACAGCAACACCACGGCCTCCGCGGACTTCGCCAGCCAGCCGGCCGGGACCTACGACGATGAGATGCTCGATACTCACTTCATCGCCGGTGATGGTCGTGTCAACGAGAACATCGGACTGACCGCCATTCACCAGGTATTCCACTCGGAGCATGACCGCCTGATCGGCGACATTGAGAAAACCCTGACCAACGACACCTCCGCCAAGGGCATTGCAGCCTTGGCCGAGTGGAAACTGGCCAGCGGAGCGGCCGGATGGAACGGCGACCGCCTGTTTCAGGCTGCCCGCTTCGTCACCGAGATGGAGTACCAGCACCTCGTGTTCGAGGAGTTTGCGCGCAAGGTGCAGCCCGGTATCAACCCGTTCGAACCCTTCGCATTCACGCAGACCGAAATCAATCCGGCAATCACGGCTGAATTCGCTCACGCGGTGTATCGCTTCGGTCACTCCATGCTGACCGAAACCATCTCGCGTCGCAACGAGGACAAGCCTGGAACTGACGGAGTGTTCGGCACGAGTGACGACGTTCTGGGCACCCAGAACGATGTCTCGCTGCTCAAAGGGTTCCTTAACCCACCCGCCTATACCGACGGTGGACCCGATGGTCAACTGACCTCTGAAGAGGCGGCGGGCAGCGTCATCATGGGCATGAGTGATCAGGTCGGCAACGAACTCGACGAGTTCGTCACTGACACCCTGCGCAACAACCTGCTCGGCCTGCCGCTCGACCTGGCATCGGTCAATATGGCCCGTGCACGTTCGGAAGGTGTGCCGCGGTTGAACGTTTTTCGTCGCGATCTGTTCAACAAGACCAACGACGGCGCGCTCAGGCCGTACACAAACTGGATCGACTTCGGTGAAAACCTCAAGCACCCGGAATCGCTGATCAACTTCGTGGCCGCCTATGGTCAGTTCCCCACCATTACCGGTGCGACCACGCTCGACGGCAAGCGTGATGCTGCCCGACTGATCGTCAGTCCCGACGCCCTGGCCGGAGAGTTTTCTCCGGACGGTGCCATGGACTTCATGAACAGCACGGGAGCGTGGGTGAACTCGGGCACGCACTCGATCACCGGTCTCGACGACGTCGACCTCTGGGTCGGCGGCCTCGCTGAGATGACGACCCCGTTCGGTGGCCTGCTCGGCACGACGTTCAACTATGTGTTCGAGAAACAGATGACCGACCTGCAAAACGGAGACCGGTTGTATTACCTCGCCCGCACGCCCGGCATGAACCTCCGCACCCAGCTGGAGGGCAACTCGTTTGCCGAACTCATGATGCGCAACACCACGGCGCACACCCTCAAGGCTGACCCCTTCGCCACGGCCGACTGCAAGTTCGAGCTGAAAAACCTGGCGGGAACCGTCGAAGGGTTCGCGGCTTCGGGCAACACCGTCGCGAACGATCCGCAATCTGAGTGTAACGAGACGGCGCTTCTGATTCGCATGCCTGACGGCACGATCAAGTACCGTGCCCGCAACACGGTCGACCCCGCCGGCATCAACGGCCAGGCCGTCTATAACGGCACGGGCCAGGTGGATCGGATCTACGGCGGCAACGACAACGACACCTTCTGGGGTGGTCTCGGTAACGACCTCATCGAGGGCGGAGGCGGTGCCGATGTGGCTCTTGGCGGTGAAGGCAGTGACATCATCACCGACGTCGCCGGAGACGATGTACCCAAGGGCGGTCCTGGCAACGACGCGATCGATGCCGGCCCCGGGCTCGACATCATTATGGGTGGCGAAGGCAAGGACTTCACGAACGGTGGAGCCAATGCCAACACAACCTTCGGCGGCGCCGATGACGACTTCATCATGCTCGGTGAAAGCCTTGATGCAGCCTTGGGAGACGGTGGCGACGACTGGGAAGAGGGCGGCAATCAGCCTGACCTCATGATCGGAGACAGCAGCAACCTGTTCTTCCTGGACGACTCACAGAAGCCGGGGAACGACTTCATGATCGGTCAGGGCGGCGACGACGACTACGACATGGAGGGCGGCGACGACATTGGCGTCGGTGGTCCCGGCATTGAAAAGGTCGCGGGCGGTTCCGGCTACGACTGGTCGACTGGCCAGGGTGACCCCCAGGCTCAGGACTCCGATCTGGCTCTACCGATCGCTCCGCTGGACATCCTGCAGGTCGGCGTCCGCGACAAGTACAACGAAGTCGAGGCACTTTCGGGCTGGAAGCTGAATGACACCCTTCGCGGTGACGACCGGGTTCCCAGCGCCGTGGGCGGCGGCGGCTTTATCGGCTGTGACGTTGTGGACCAGGCCGGAGTAGACCGCATCGCGGGCCTCGACGCGCTGATTCCAGAATTCACGACCACGCTGGCATCCGTTGTTGCGGTGTCGGCACAGGGCGACTGCCCGATCCTGACCGGTCCAAACGTCTGGGGCGCCGGCAACGTGCTCCTCGGCGGCGGGGGCAGTGACCTGATCGAGGGACGAGGAGCCGATGACATCATTGACGGTGACGCGTTCCTCAGCCTTCGCCTGAGCGTTCGGACCAACCCGAGCGACTCGGCGACGGAGATCGGCAGTGCCAGCATCACCGGCACGAACCAGAGTGCAATGGCCAGCCAGTACCTCTCCGACGGCGCTGGTGGATTCTTCGGTCCGACCCTGCAGCAAGCTGTCTTCGCTGGCTCGGTCGACCCGGGTGACATCGTGGCGGTACGCGAGATCCTTTATGGATCTGGGGGCATTGACACGGCTCGGTTCTCTGGACTGACCAGTGACTATGCGATCACCACCACCGGTGGCGATGGCACGCTCGGCTCGGCCGGATCGACCACGACCGTGCTCGACAACCGCGGTACCGACGGTACCGACACCCTGCGCAACATCGAACGCCTGCAGTTCAGTGACACCGTGGCCCCGGGAACCCCCACTACAGTCTCTGCGGTCGCCGGCAACGGTGAGGCGACTGTCGACTGGGTATCCTCCCCGACCGGTATCCCCACCAGCTTCTCGGTGAAGGTGCTCGATTCGGCCGGAGTCGAGGTGGGTGCGCTGCGTTCCGCACCGGCAACCGCAGTCGACCTTATTGTCACCGGGTTGACCAACGGTTCCAGCTACACCTTCCAAGTGTCGGCGACCAACGCGGAAGGAACAAGCGCATTCTCGGCTTCGTCCAACGTAGTGACACCGTCGGCGCCGGTCGTGCCGGTCGTGCCCGGCGCGCCAACGATCGGTACCTCGGTCGCTGGTAATGCCGAGGTCACCGTGAACTGGTTGGCACCGGGCGCGGTTCCCAATGCCCCGCCGGTCACCGGCTACGTCGTTCGCACTTTCATCGGAGCGGGCTCGACGGCTACCGGCACCACGACCGTGGCTGATGTCACGAGCACGGTGATCGAGTCGCTTACCAACGGAACCGGCTACACCTTTGATGTCGCCGCGATCAACGAGGTCGGTACCGGAGCGCCCTCGGCTCGTTCGGAGGTCGTCACACCGACCGCGCCGGTCGTGCAGGAGGTGGCTGGAGCTCCGACGATCGGAACCTCGGTCGCGGGGAATGCGTCGGTCACCGTGAACTGGGCTGCCCCGGCACCGGTCGCCAATGCGGAACCGATCACGGGGTACCGGGTTCGCACCTTCATCGGTGCTGGCGCCACGGCCACGGGCACCACAACGGTGGCGAACGTGACCGCCGCGGTGATCGGGTCACTGACGAACGGAACCGGGTACACCTTCGATGTTGCCGCGATCAACGCGGTCGGTACCGGAGCAGCCTCGGCTCGCTCGATTGTCGTCACGCCGCGCACGGAGTTTGTGCTGCCGACCGTGACAACGCGCACCCCGGCAGCGGGTACTCGTTCGGTCAGCCAGACCGGCAACCTGACGGCAACGTTCAGCGAACCGGTCACGGGCGTCAGCCGCACGACGTTCGTGCTTCGGCTTGGCGCCACGGCGGTCTCCGCCTCGGTGTCGTACAACGCCACGACTCAGGTCGCGACGCTGAACCCGAGCGCGACCCTGCTCGCCGACCGCACCTACACGGCCACCCTCTCGGGGATCCGTGACGTGGCGGGCAACACGATGGTGGCTAGCTCGTGGACCTTCATCACAGGCCCGGCTCCGAGGATCCAGAATAGGACTCCCGCACCCGGAGCTGTCGCGGTACGCCGAAACGCCAACGTCATTACAACCTTCAGTGAAGACATCACCGGAGTCAACGCCACCACGGTTCGTATTACGCAGGTCTCCACCGGGGCGGTCGTCACATCGGTGGCAGCGTTCAATGCCACCACCAACGTGTTGACCATCAATCCCTCGGTGAGCCTCAGCTCCAACGTTCAATACCGGGTCACAATTACCGGCGGCAACACGAGCGTTCGGGACCTGGCGGGTAACCCCCTGGTAACGAGTACGTGGACCTTCACGACCGGCGCAGCGCTCTAACCGAACACCAGCAACAACTCGAAGCCGGCCGGCGATTGGATCTCAGTCGCCGGCCGGCTTTCCCCATGTTCTGCAGTACAACGAACATCAGTGGAAAGCCTTGCGGAGAGGTCATGACGTCACGCAGGAACGCTCTCCAGCTGGGCGCATTCGGTGTGCTTGGTCTGATCGAAATGGATGATCTCGGTGACTATGGCAGCTTGATCGGTGCCGGAACGCCGGGTGGAGGCCGCGTGGACATGGCCACAGAGCCCGAGCCGGCCGCGATAGCCGTCGCTGGTCGGGGTCATGCTTTCTGCGAGGCGGCGCCGGGCGGTCGACTAACGCGAGCGAACCGGAGCTGCACGATCGAGAGTAGCCATGACGGAGGTACCGCGGCCTGCCCAGGAGCGAACCTCAAGCGAGCCGCCGGCAACATAGACGGTGTCGCGCATGATGCGCAGGCCCAGATGGTTGTCGGGGGGATCGGCACTCAAATCAAAGCCGCAGCCATTGTCATGAATGAGCAAAATGGTGCAGTCATCGTCTTGCATCAGGGTGAGCTCGAGAGTGCTGGCCCTGGCATGTTTGACGGTGTTGGCGAGCACCTCCCTGGCCACTCGGTAGAACATCGCTGACCGGTCGCGGTCGAGGTCGCAATTGGGCGGCACGGTTAGCTTCACCTGAATCCCTTGCTCGAGCAACGGTGCGGTGAGGCGGGCCAGTGCTTCGGGCAGCCCAAGTTCTTCCAGGTCGGGGGGATACAGTTCGGTCGTCATGGCTCGGAGGGTGCGCACGTTCTTCTGGAGGATGGCCTTCGCCTGGCTGAACAATGGACGATTCTCGGGCGAGGAGTGCATCTCCTCAGCCTCGAGGGCATAAGACAAACCGGCCAGATCTTGAATGACTTCGTCGTGCAGGTCGCGCGCAATACGCTGGCGTTCGAGATCAGAGGCGTCGATCGCATGCTGCAACAATTTACGCTTGGTCGATTGATGCTTTTGGATGCGGCGAGCCAGCTGCACTGCCGGAACGAGCTGGGCGAGTTGGAGGGCACCCAGCGCAAGCAGGAACGCCGGGATGAGCCCGAGCAGTGCGGAATTCTGTTCCTGACGCACACCATCGACGTTGAAATAGGCCTCAAGAACAAACGTTTCACCAGTGGAGGCGATTGTCGGCACGTAGACCTCGACGAGTTCGCCCGAATCGGCTTCATGTCGGTCATCGGGAGATGTCTGCGTTTCCAGAGTGGCCCGACCCTTGCCATCGGCCAGCATTTCGAAGGTCCAGCTGGGCAGGGGGAAGGTCTGACCGATCAACCGCGGCAGATCGGAATAGACGATGGTGCCGTTGGTATCCCACACTTTGACGCGCACCATAGAACCGTCGGCGATGCGCGGGGCGAGCCGTTCGTCGAGCTGTCGACGCGCACCGGGGTCGCCGTCAATGACGGCATCAGTGATCAGCGGCCCGATCGAGTAGTCGGCCAGCCGGTGGGTGAGCAGCACCGCGTTGGCCATGGCGTTATGTGCGGACTGCGCGCGTACCCAGAGCGATACCGGCACAGCGACCAGCACCATCGCGATGAGCCCCATGAGCAGAAATCGCTGAACCGCGGCGCGAACCCCGGAGCCTTCGGCGGCCTGAGCGTCGTCGTGCCAATTGGGCAGCGACGAGCCCGGCCGCCGTTTAGACATGCTGGGCCGGTACCAAGCCGAGTCTGGTCGCGATCACAACGGCCTCCAATTGCGAGTGTGCGCCGAGCTTGCCCAGGATTGCCTTGACATAGCCACGGCAGGTGTTCTCCGAGATGCCAAGAACTTTGGCGTTGGCGCGCACGTCGGAGCCTTCGCCCATGAGCCGAAGCACGGCGAACTCGCGCTTGGTCAGCTCGGGAAAGGGGATCTCTTCGCTGCGCTGGCGGCGTCGGGCGCTGAGCAGCCCGACAAGGGACGGATGCACGATGAAGCCACCGTTACGTGCGTGCCGCAGGGTGTCAAGCACCGTCGCGAGCGATCCGTCCTTGGGCAGGAACGCGCACACCCCGATCGCGGCGGACTGCTCAAGGGCCTCGAGGGCAGGGTCGCCTGTGAGGATGACGATGCGGGTATTCGGCGCGCGGGCGAGAATGGCGGCGGCCGCAACGAGGCCACTGCCGTCGGGCAGGTGGTAGTCCATGACGACGACGTCGGGGAGCAGCTCTAAACAGGCGGCGATGCCGCTGGCCACGCTGTTGGCCGAACCTACGCTGCACAAATCGGGTTCGCGATTAAGGGACCCGATGAGCAGTTCGGCGAACGTAGTGTGGTCGTCGACGATGAGTATGCGGATTTGTCCCGTCGTCGTTTCAACCACCGGGATGGAACCGGTCAGGGATGCGGTAGCGGTAGTCCCCTGCGCGCTGGGTTCGATCGGGGACATCTGCGCGGTCATGTGCGGAGACCTCTCTGCCCGTTCGTGAGCTTCCGTAGCGTGGGAAGACGCCGTACTTTTCCAATTGACGAAGTCAGTATCAGGAGAAGCGCAGTTTTTGTCGAGGGCTTACTCTTTGCCCCCCCATATGGTAGGTCGGCGCGCGCAGGCGCGGCCAGCTCAAGCGCGAGCGACGGCGCGTCGCAGAAATGACGTGACAACATCAGTAGCCTCCTGGAGGGAATCCTCGACCGGCTCTGGGCGAGGATGATTAGTGGTGGCACGGCGCAAGGCCGAGCCGCTGGCGGATGACACTCGGAGTTGGTCGTGCAACGTGATCAGGGCGGAAAGCACGTCGGCCAGGTCGCCGTCCCCATCGGCTGTCGCGTGCAGCAGCCGCAGCTGGGCGGCGCGCAGAATCGGGCCGGGAGCGCAGCCCAACTCGTCCTGCATCGCACGACGACACCGGTGATAGGCCTGAAGCCCTTCGGCGTGACGCCCGCTGGTCTCTAATCCCAGGATAAGGGCCGTCCATGCCCGCTCGTTCAGTGGTTCGTCGATCAGCGCGAGATTCGCGAAAACGAGGGCGTCATCGATGCGGTGCAGGACGGCGGCGATTTCCGAGGTGAGAATGCGGGCGCTGGTTAGGCGAGCGGCGTGCAGGTTTCGGGCTTCTGACGCCCAGGCCGGAATGAGTTCGTCGCCGAGAAGCGGTGCGTCGGCGAGGTTCAACGCCCGCAACAACAGAGGGTAGGCGAGGGTGGGTTCGGTCCTCTGCGCTCGCTGCAACAGTACGTCGAACTGGTCCAGGTCGACGTCGACCAGGTCACGGTCCAATACGTAGCCGCCAGTGGTGGTTTTTAGCGGACCGAATTTTCCCGCGCCCGGCTGCAGATGCCGACGCAGAACACTCACGTAGCTTTCGAGGGTGGGCAGCGCCTCGACCGGAGCATTCGCGCCCCAGAGCATTTCAATCAGGCGGTCTTTGGAAACGGGCAGCCCGAGGTGAACGAGCAGAATTTCGAAGATCTGGCGGGGTTTGGGTCCGCCCAGCTGGTGAGCGTGCAGTACGACCGGCCCCCGTCGAACGCTGAGGTTTCCAAACACGTGCACGTTCAGGTGGATCACAGTTGTCGCGGTTGGCTGTTTTCGTATGTCGAATCCGGTTGTCATTACGACCTCCACTGTTGGAATACGACCATGGTGCCCGCTTGTCGATGAGCGGGGTAGCCGCGTGTGGAGTAGGCGTTTACCCCCAATTTGAGGGAGGTTTTCTCAGAGCGCCGTGTGGTGCCCGGTTCCACGAGATAAACGTGTCCCGGTGAGCCCGAGCAGCATGCGCATGCGCGTGCGCATGCGCACGCGGAGGCGGAGGCGGATGCGCGTGCTCTTGCTCGCGCGATCAGCCTCCAGCCAGCATCAGTTTTGGCGCGTCGTCAGCACCCGGAGTGGCAGGTATACCGAGCTGCCCAGTCGGGCAAACTCGGCCGATTTCTCGGCCACGCCGGCATCGATGGCCTCGATGGCCTCGAGGCTGGTAGGGCCGTTCTCTTCGGCGTAGACACGCACATCCGCTGAAATGCGCATGGAACAGAAGTTGGGACCGCACCTGCTGCAGAAGTGGGCGGCCTTGGCCGGGCCAGCCGGAAGCGTTTCGTCGTGGAAGCTCTGCGCGGTGTCTGGGTCGAGAGAGAGCGCGAACGGGTCGGTCCAACGGAACTCGAACCGGGCCCGGCAGAGAGCGTCATCGCGTTCCTGGGCACGGGGATGCTGTTTGGCCGGGTCCCTCGATCATCACCATAACGCTGATCGCGGCGCCAGATACGGGTGGGCGCCAGTTTCAGAGGGCGCGAGGAGCGATAGCTGGCGCAATGAACGAGCGCGGGGAATCGCTCAGCGAGCGAGAGCGGCCAACTCGGCGCGGGTCGAGGCGCCCACCTTGCGCAGCAGATTGGCCACGTGAAACTTCACGGTGTTCTCGCTAATAGTCAGCGCCTCGGCGATCGCTTTATTGCGTGCGCCAGACGCCACGAGCTCGAGCACGCCGCGTTCGCGCGGGCTGAGCCCCCAGGTCGCAGCGGCAGAAACGGATGCCGTGGGCGCGTCGAGCGGAAGTGACACCGCTAGCTCGGACCCCCAGCCGGCGGTCGCCTCGACGTTCAGGGTTCCGCTGAGCGCGACGACACGGGCGGCGAGCTGACGCACACTGGGAACCTCCCCGTTGAGATCGCCCGGTCCGTCGTCGCGAATGCGAATGAGCAGGTTGCTGCCGTCGCAGTCCCATTGCACACGAACCCGGGCGACCCCGGCCTGCTCGACCAGGGCGAGCACGGCACCGCGCACGATGGCGCGGGCTTCATGGGCGACCTCACCGGGAAGGGCGCGCCCATTCACCGGTGGCTCGATGAACTGTACGTCGAGGTCGCCGAAACGTACGAGCGGGCGTAGATCGTCGCGCAGGCGTTCGAAGGCCTGCGCGACGGGTTCCTCGGTCAGGCTGCGATCGAGGTCACTCACCGCGCGCAATGCGACCATCGCCGCGGCGGCCAGCTCGGTGGCTTTCTGGCGGGCGGCCGTGTCACTCGTGCTTTTCGAGCGCAGCACGGCCAGCAGGGTTTCCAGCGTGGTTGCGTGCGCGTCGGTTAGGTCGGCGATGAGTTTGGAGCGTTCGGCCGCCGCGGTGCGCGAGGTCTGCGCGGTTTGCCCGGAGGAACCGGCGGCGTGAGTGCCGGGCTCTCGGGAGGTTGCGTAGATCGTCATAGGTCCAGCCTACCCGGGCCATCCCTGATGCCCGCTCATAGCTATCCGTTTGGATAGTTAAACCGTCCTTTTGGTGGGCAGCACTCCCGCTCGAAGGAGTGGAGTATTGACCTATGACCGAAATGACAACCACCCCCTCTGCAGCGGATGCTCTTGGCCTCATTTTTGCCGAGAACAGTCACGTCGTGAACGCGCTGCGGTCTGCATCCGCTTCCTCGCTCGACGAGGCGGCCACCGCACTCGCTGCGGCTCCCCGCATATTCGTGCTGGGTGCCGGTCGCTCCGGACTGGCGCTGAAGATGACCGCGATGCGGCTGATGCATCTCGGACTCGACGTGCACGTTGTCGGCGAGGTGACCAGCCCGGCGATCGCTTCTGGCGACCTGTTGCTGGTCGCGAGTGGCTCCGGGACGACGGGCGCCATTGTGCGAGCCGCCGAGACGGCGCAGAGTGTGGGCGCGAACATTCTCGCGCTCACCACGGCTCCCGAGTCGCCGCTCGGGCGCCTCGCTGCGGTGACCGTGGTTATTCCGGCCGCGGCCAAGCAGGACCATGCCGGACAGGTATCGGCCCAGTATTCGGGCGGTTTGTTCGAGCAGGCCCTGTTGCTCGTTGGCGATGCCCTGTTTCACACGCTCTGGCAAGCGAGCGGGGCCACGGCCGAACAGCTTTGGCCGCGTCACGCCAACCTCGAATAGGGCGCGAACCCTTCCAAAAACTTTCCACTCTTAGTCACTAAAAGAAAGCAGAAACCCATGAAGCTCCAGGTAGCAATGGACGTATTGACCACCGAAGCAGCACTCAAGCTGGCTGCCCAGGTTGCCCCGCACGTCGACATCATCGAGCTCGGCACCCCGCTGATCAAGGCAGAGGGCCTGCGCGCCGTCACTGCGATCAAGGCCGCTCACCCCGACAAGATCGTCTTCGCCGACCTCAAGACGATGGATGCCGGCGAGCTCGAAGCCGACATCGCGTTCGCCGCCGGCGCCGACCTCGTGACCGTACTCGGCACGGCTGGTGACAGCACCATTATCGGAGCGGTCGCCGCCGCGACCAAGCACGGCAAGGGCATCGTCGTCGACCTCATCGGCGTCGCCGACAAGGTCACCCGTGCCCGCGAGGTCACCGCGCTCGGCGCGCAGTTCGTAGAGATGCACGCCGGTCTCGACGAGCAGGCCGAGCCCGGCTTCTCGCTCGCAACACTGCTCAACCAGGGCGAGACCGCCAAGGTTCCCTTCTCCCTCGCGGGTGGCGTGAACCTGTCGACCATCTCTTCGGTGCAGCGCGCCGGAGCAACGGTCGCCGTTGCCGGCGGAGCAATCTACGGCGCCGAGGACCCGGCCGCTGCTGCTGCCGCCCTGCGCGCCGCGATCATCTAGTCCCAGCGTTTAATCTGGTGCCGTCCCGCTTCTGCTGGGCGGCACTGTCGCGTTAAGCGGAGGTCCACACCCGCCTTCAAGCCCGGACGGGGCCCGGGCCCCGTCCGGAGACGAACTGGCGAACTGGCGAACTGGCGAACTGACGAACTGACGAACCGGCGAACTGGCGAACTGGCGAACTGACGAACTGGCGAACCGGCGAACTGGCGAACCGGCGCAATGCATTCGTGCGCAACACGCGCGGTGAAGAGAACGGGCGCCGCCGTTGGCCGCAGGAGATCGACCGGCTGATCGAACTCGGTCAGGAAAACCTCGACGACATTGAGCTGGCGGTGGCCGACCTCGGACTTGACTGCTCAGTTTGAGTGCACCGGAACCATCGACCTGGCCATCGAGGAACACCAGGGTCAGTGGTTGCACGAGGAGAGCACCGACGAGAATACGGTGTGTCTCGATGCGACGGCCGTACAGGCCGCGGTAGCGTCGTCAACCAATCTCGCCGGGGTGCGGTTCCGCCACAAATGGGCCGGTGCCATCGACACCTCAACCTGGTTTTGCGCCTTTTTCGGGCAGGCTCGCGGCGGGCGCATCAGCTACGCCGCCGGATTCACCGGTCTTGGCGGCGGCGCGGCGCACTTCGCCGCCGGGTGGTACTCGATCAGCTGGCTGGCCGCACCACGGAACGCACTGAACTGGCTATGGTGCGGGGCGTCCACTTTCGTTTCCGCCGAGCCGATCGCATCCGCTGGAATTCAGGCCACCCGGTGGGCGCTCAACCGCGCCGACCACAACCGGGAAAAACATAATGTCTTACTCACGAGCTTCGACGCGCGGAGGCTCGGCTTCGACTTCTAGGGGCGAGGTCTCAGCCCAGCAGTAACCGACCCAGCTGGTCGGACGAATACACCACGGCTGTCGCGGCTGCGGCTTCGGCGGGAGAGCCGTAGCCCCACTCCACGAGAATGGCGGGAATGCCGTTGGCCTGAGCGCCGATGGCGTCATAGCTGCGGTCGCCGACCATGACCGCGCCGCTGGTGTCGACGCCGGTCGCAGCGAGACGTGCCAGGGCTTCGGCGACGATGTCGGACTTGTGGCTGCGGGTCTCGTCAGCGGAGGCACCGACCGTTGCCGTGAAGTACTTCGCAAGATCGAAGTGCGTGAGAATGGCGATCGCACTCAGTTCGGGCTTGCTGGTGGCCAGGGCGAGGGGGATGCCCGCAGCGTGGATGCGCTCGAGCAGGCCCGCAATGCCGGGAAAGACAGCTGTATCCAGTGCGGCGGCACCGTGGTACTCGGCCCGGTAGACCGCGATGGCCTCGTGGGCTTCGTCGGGGGTCATGCCTGCGTATTCTTGGAAGGCGTCGAGCATGGGCGGGCCCACGTAGGCGAGCAGTTCGGCAGCCGAGGGAACGGGGCGGCCGAGCAACGTGAAGGTGCGGGCCAGAGAGCTGGTGATAGCCGGGGCGGAATCGGTGATGGTTCCGTCGAGGTCGAAGAGGATGGCGCTCCAGGTGCGCGTTAGAGTGGGATTCACTTAAAATAGCCTAGGCGATCACCGTATAGTTACCCCATTTACCCATTTTTTCTCAGCTTTTGCCCGGTTAGTATGTGTCGGCTTGGGCTGCGCGGCGAGTTAGAAGAGCTTCGAGGCCGTGTCGTCGAGTCCGCGCATGGCGTCGTAGTCGAGCAGCAAGCAGCGAATACCGCGATCTTCGGCCAGTCTGCGGGCCTGCGGCTTGATCGTCTGCGCGGCGAAAACCCCGCTGACCGGCGCCAAATGCGGGTCACGGTTCATTAATTCGAGGTAGCGCGTGAGCTGTTCGACGCCGTCGATGTCACCGTTGCGTTTGAGTTCGACGGCGACCGATCGGCCGCTCGCGTCCTGCGCGAGAATATCGACCGGCCCGATCGCCGTCATGTATTCGCGGCGTACACAGGTGAATCCCTCACCGAGCAGATGGATATGCTCGGCCAGCAACTTCTGCAGGTGCGATTCGGCGCCGTCCTTGATCAGGCCGGGGTCGATGCCGAGCTCGTGCGCGGAGTCGTGCTGAACGTCGTAGACGCTGACCACGAGTTGGTCGGCGGTCTTGGCGTGGGTGACCGTCCAGAGGGCGGTGATGCCGGCATCCGCTTGATCACTGTCGGGTTCGGAGATGGTGACCGAACAGGGCGGGCTCATCCAGTTGAGCGGCTTGTAGGAGCCGCCGTCGGAGTGCACGAGCACACTCCCGTCGGACTTGATCATCAGCAGGCGGGTGGCCAGCGGCAGATGCGCACTGAGACGCCCGGCATAGTCAACGGAGCATTTCGCAATTACAAGGCGCACTGGTCGAGTTTACGGCCTCAGGTCGTTCGTGACAGTCCGGATCTGGCCATCGGTCCAGCTTGGTGACCCGCACGCGCGGCCGTCAGTTGGTTTATTGGGAGACGCTCGGTCAAACCGGGGCGGATGCCACCGGCCGCGCAGCCGGAGCCGCCAGCCCGGCCAGTACCATCAGCGCCAAGATCAGGTAGAGGGCATTGAGGATACCCCAGGCCTCGCCGAGCAGGCCGAGCACGGGAGGCCCGACCAGGAAGGCGAAGTAGCCGATGATGGCAACGGCACTCACCCGGGCCGCGGCGTTCTTGGTGTCGTCGGCGGCCGCGGACATGCCCACCGGAAAACCGAGCGACGCGCCGATGCCCCAGAGAATCGTGCCCGCGATCACGAGCGGAGTGTTCGGCGCGAGGATGAACAGCGCGAGCCCCGCAATGCCGATTCCCGCGCAGGCGCGCAATACGAGAACCCGGCCAAAGCGATCGAGCACGGGCCCGCCAATGACGCGCCCCACGGTCATCGCGGCCACGAACACGCCGAAGACGATTGCACCGTCGGTGTTGCTGAGGCCGTGACCATCGACCGAGGCGAGGGCGAGCCAGTCGTTGGCCGAGCCCTCGGCAAAGGTCATGCCGAGCACGATGACGCCGATCAGAAGCAGTTTACGGTCGCGCCAAACGGCGAGACTATCTCGCAGGCGGTTGCGCCAGGCTGGCGCGGGGACATCCGCTTCAGTGGTGTTGACGGGCGCCGGAAGAAAACGCACGGCCACGACGATCGTGCTCAGAACGAGCACCGCCACGATCATCAGGTGCCAGAACACCGAAACCTGCCAAGCGGATGCGGCGGCGCCACCGAGTGCGCCGACCACCGTGCCGAGGCTGAAGCAGGCGTGCATGAGCGGCATGAGCGTGCGACCGATGGCACGTTCAGCTGCGGCGCCCTCGACGTTCATCATGACGTCGACGGATCCCATGCCGATTCCGAAGACGGCGAGGGCGGCGAACACGAACGGTGCCGAGGGCACGACGCTGACACCGACGCCCATGAGCACGAGCCCGGAGGCCGACAACGAGACGCTGAGCAGCATGGCCCGGCGGGCGCCGAGGCGATTGAGCAGGCCCGCGGCGATCAACAGGCCGACGACCGAGCCGGCGGAGAGTCCAAAGATGAGCACGCCGACCTGAGCAGTGTCGAGCCTGAGGCCGTCGCGCACGGCGGGAACCCGCGACATCCAGCTCGCGAGGCCGAGGCCTGACACAAAGAACGCCGCGAAGACGGCATTGCGCCAGCCGAGCAGGGCGGGGCGCGCACTGCCGACGGCGTCAATAGCGACGCTGGAGTCAGCGGGGTTAGCCATAATCGGCATCACGGTTCCTGGATGGGGGCGGACGGCCTCGACTCGAGACGGGCGGACAGGTCAAAGGTACAACGAGTGCCACCCGAACGATTTGCCTAGATGCTGCGGTGGTCTCGTACCGCGGATTCCAAATCTGCGAGTCCGGGGGCCATCGCGGCATCGACGGCCATGGGGTCGGAGATGTTGAGCTCCTGCATGCCGCGCCGGTCTTCGGGGACCGTGTTGATTTCGTGGTCGCCAGCCTCCAGTCCGGCCAGCACATCGGCAATGACGTCGTCGAGGGATCGACGCTCCCAGCCCAAGTCGGCGCCGGCGTTCTGAGATGACATCATGTCGGTATCCGTCGCGCCCGGGTAGACGGTCGTCACGTGCACTTTCACTCCGGTCAATTCGCGCCGCAGGGATTCTCCGAAACGAGCGAGGCCGGCCTTAGTCGCGGCGTAGACCGTATAAAATGGCATGCCGACGAGGGCGATTCCGCTGGATATGTTCAAGACAATGCTGTCTCGGTCGGCGCCGGTACGAAGACGCGGCAACAGAGCCCGGGTCAGAAGCACGGGGGCAACGAGGTTGAGTTCGATCATGGACCGAATGTCGGCCTCGCTGGTCAATTCGAGCCGGCCGGCGCGCACGTTGCCGGCATTGTTCACAAGTAGGTCCACGGTGGCCCATGACCCTACGGCCTCAGCTACTCGGTCAACACTATTGGGCAGGGTGAGATCCTGCGTAAAAACTTCGGCCGTGCCGCCGGCGGCTTCGACCAGCCGGGCTGTCGCGACGAGCGTTGACTCTTTCCGGCCGACCAGGAGCAGGTGGGCGCCTCTCGATCCGAATTCGACAGCCAGGGCACGCCCTATTCCCTGCCCTGCTCCGGTGATGATGCCGTATCGGTTAGTTAGATCCACAATAGTCATTCCTTCGAATTAGGCGAGACGGGCAGCGAGTACTCGACTTGCATGATCATTGGGGCCAACGGTCTGCTGACTCGGGCTATTCCCCGCGCGCTCCGCCGCGCATCCGGCGTCGCAGCCAGCCAGGCCTCGGCTTGCCCTTGTCGAATGGACACATGGACACACGATTCGCTCCGTCGACAAAGTTAGCGTAGCCTTACCTTAGCAATCGTTCGCCACGTCTCTGGAGTCCCATGCGCATTCCCATCTCTGTCGCCGCACTCGTTGCCGGCGCCACCGTTTTCGCCCTCGCCGGATGCACGCAGGCCGCCGAGCCGGCAGCAAGCTCCGCAGACGGTGCCTTCACCCTCTACTCGGGGCGCGACGAAGCGCTCATCCAGCCGCTCATCGACCAATTCGAGGAGCAAAGCGGCATCAGCGTCGAGGTGCGCTACGGCAACACCGCCGAGCTCGGCGCCCTGCTGCTCGAAGAGGGCGAGGCCACTCCAGCCCAGGTGTTTCTCGCGCAAGACGCCGGAGCGCTCGGAGCGCTGAGCAACGCCGACCTGTTCGCGACGTTGCCAGCAACAACCACCGACAAGGTCCCAGCCGGATTCACCTCGACCGACGACACCTGGGTTGGCGTCACCGGCCGTGCTCGCGTGATCACCTATGACAGCGAAGTGATGAGTGCGGCCGAGGTGCCTTCAAGCGTTGATGCATTCACCGACCCCGCCTGGGCTGGAAAGTTCGGCATCGCGCCGGCCAACGCGAGCTTTCAAGCCTTTGTCACCGCCTATCGGGTGCTGAACGGCGAAGAGGCCGCAGACAAGTGGGTTGCCGCCGTCGCCGCCAATGACCCGGTCATCTTCGACAACAACCGCGCGATCCTCGCCGCCGTCAACGACGGGGTCATCGAGGCCGGACTCATCAACCACTATTACTGGTTCGCCCAGGCCGCCGAAACCGGCGAGGCCAACATGCGCGCGCAGCTCTCCTATCCCGAGGCTGGCGATGCCGGATCGATCGTGAACGTCACGGGGGCCGGACTGCTCGCAGGTGCCACAGCGGATGCCGACGCGCTCGAGTTCATCGACTATCTCGTCGGCACCGATGCCCAGCAGTATTTCGTCGATGAGACCTACGAGTACCCGCTCATCGCCGGCATCGACGCCCCGGCCGGACTGCCCGTGCTCGACTCACTCGTCAACCCCGACCTCGACCTGGCCGACCTGGACACCCTCGCCGACACCCAGGCCCTGCTCGGCAAACACGGCCTGATCTAACATTGCAGCAGTGAAGGCGCGGTTGTGGGCTCGGGTCGGTGGCTGCGCCCTACCCTGCGCCGGGAGTCTCTCGTGACCGAGCTGCTCATTCCACCGCTCGAAACGGATGCGCCACTGCCACCGCGCGCGCCCGGCCGACATCGCTTCGGCGCGCCGCCCTGGCTGCTGGTGCTCGCCGCGCTCTGCGCGGCGACTGCCGCCATACCGCTGGTCTACCTCGTGGCGCGCACGACCGAGGCAGGGCTCACCGAATTGCTCGATACCCTGATGCGCCAGCGCGTGCTGCAGCTCACGATCAACACGGTGCTGCTCGCTTCGGCCGTCACCCTGTCGTGCCTCGTGCTCGGCACGGTCTGCGCGTGGGTTCTCACGCGCATCCGCTTGCCTCTGCAGCGCACGTTATTGCTGGTTTCCGCGCTGCCACTGGCGGTTCCAAGCTACCTGGCCGCTTACGGCTGGCTGGTCTGGTTTCCGCACCTCAACGGGTTTTGGGCCA
The DNA here is from genome assembly GCF_004403345.1 of Cryobacterium lyxosi. Classification (NCBI taxonomy): domain Bacteria; kingdom Bacillati; phylum Actinomycetota; class Actinomycetes; order Micrococcales; family Microbacteriaceae; genus Cryobacterium; species Cryobacterium lyxosi. Next base: position 126,750 of record NZ_SOGT01000002.1, on the reverse strand, counting down.
GCTGGTTCGTCATGACCGCGGTCTGCACCCCCTACGTGACGCTGCCGGTCGCGGCGGCGCTGCGCGGCGCATCCGCAGATCTGGAATCGGTGGCCCGCACCCTCGGTCGTGGCCCGTTTCGCGCGTTCGCGGCCGCGACCTGGCCGCAGATTCGCCCGGCCGCGATCGCCGGGGCGCTACTGGTATGCCTCTACTCGCTGAGCGATTTCGGGCTCGTCGCGATGCTACGGTTTCAGACGCTCACCTGGGGAATCAATGCCGCGTATGGTGCGAGTTTCGACCGCAACCAGGCCGCGCTGCTCGCCCTCGTGCTGGTCGTGCTCGCCCTCGTGGTTGTGGCCGGCGAACGTCGCAGCCGCCGCCAAGTCTCCAGTGTTCCCGGTCGCAGTACCATGCCGATGCGCTCGCCCGGCCGTACCTGGCCCGTCTATGTCGCGCTGCTCCTCGCCGCGCCGCTCGCCGGGGTCGCGGTTCCGGTGGTCGGATTGCTCAGTCGCCTGCTCGAGGCTGAAACCCTGCGCGCAATCGACGTGTCGCGTTTGGTCGAGGCGATCGGCGCGACCCTCGGGCTGGCCCTGGCGGCTGCCGTGATCGCGGTGCTCGTGGCGCTGCCGATCGCCGCGCTCGCCGCCCGGTACCGCGGAAGGCTCGTCGCGGCAATCGAGGCCGTCGGCTTTCTCGGCCATGCCCTGCCCGGTATCGTCGTGGGCCTCTCCCTCGTGTTCTTCGCGCTCGCTGCGGTTCCAATGTTTTACCAAACCTCGCTCGTGCTCGTTTTCGCCTACGTTGTTCTGTTCATGCCGCGCGCCATCGGCAGCGTGCGCAGCGGCATTGCGGCGGTACCGACCAGCCTCGGCGACGTGTCGCGCATGCTCGGCCTGTCACCGTTTCAGGCCTGGTGGCGGGTGACCGCACGCCTCGCCCTGCCTGGCATCGCGATCGGCGCACTGCTCGTGGCCATCTCAGCTATGAAAGAATTGCCAGCGACGCTGCTGCTGCGGCCGACGGGCATTTCGACGCTCGCGACCGAGTTGTGGAGTCGCACGGCCCTGTTCGAGTTCGGCGCTGCGGCGCCATACGCGGCGGCGCTCGTGCTCGTGGCGATGGTGCCCGCGGTGCTGCTGTCCGGCATTCGCGGCACGGCAAGGGAGAACTAGTGGGCTGGGTAACGATCGAGGCGCTGAGCGTCTCCTATGGTGACACGCGTGTGCTTGACGACGTCAGCCTGCACATTCCGCGCGGCTCGCTCGTGGCCGTCCTCGGTCCCAGCGGATGCGGCAAGACCACGCTCCTGCGCGCGGTTGCGGGTCTGTTGCCGGTCGACTCGGGCACGATCACCGTTGGTGGGCGCCTCGTGACCGGCCCCGGCGTGCTGCGAGCTCCGGAGAAGCGCGGCATGGGCTGGGTTCCGCAAGATGCCTCCCTGTTTCCGCACCTGTCGGTGGGCGAAAACATCGGCTTCGGTCTGCCGCGCACGAAGCAGAACGACGACCTCTACTGCGAACCCGGCGAGACTTCCGGCGGAGTCGGCGGACTGCTGGCCGGACTCACCCGGCGTGGTCGCGCCAACCGCGCCCGACCGGTGTCCGTTCTGGCCGGTACAGCGGCGCACGCGAACCCCCTCACTGCAGTACCGATCAGCCCCGACCGCGGCCGCCAGACCAGCCGCGCGGCCCGCATCGCGGAGCTCGCTACCCTCGTGGGCCTGGCCGAACTCGTGGATCGCGCCCCCTCGCAGCTGTCCGGTGGCCAGGCCCAGCGCGTGTCGCTGGCCCGGGCGCTCGCTCCTCGCCCCGACCTCATACTGCTCGACGAACCGTTCGCGGCCCTCGACCCGCTGCTGCGTTCGGCCCTGCGCACCGAGGTCGCTGCCCTGCTGCGTGGCCAGCACAACACGAGCGTGATCGTGACACACGACCAGGAAGAGGCGCTCTCCCTTGCCGACTTCGTGGCCGTGATGCGCGGCGGGAAGATTTTGCAATTCGGCACCCCAGCGGATGTCTATGAGCGCCCGGTCGACCCCTGGGTCGCTGGATTCGTCGGCGACACCGTCGAACTCGACGGCCAGTGGCGGGACGGCCAGGTGGAGTGCGCCCTCGGCTCTCTCCCGGCGGACTGGATGGGCGCGGCATCCGCCCCCGCCGACGGAACGCCGGTGCTCGTGCTGCTCCGCCCGGAATGGCTGACCCTGGCTCTGCCATCGACCGAACGACAAACGGGTGCCGTCACCACGGCCATCGCCTACGCCGGCCACGACGCCCTGGTGAGCTTCGCCCTCCCGGCAGGCCTCACCGTGCGAGCCCGAGTGGCGGCCCCCGACCTGCCCCGCATCGGCGACCGGCTAACCCTTGGGGTGCGCCAGAATGCTCTCGCCTACCCGCTGGGCGCGTGATTTGGCCGCGGTCCCGAGTTCCTACCGGCAGGTCTGAAAGCCTCTCACTTGCCGCACTGCTGCATCCGCTGACCCGTGCGGCAGTCAGTCCGTAAAGTTACTCTTTGCGCGAGTTGCATGACGTTAGCTCACGCATGTGCCACCCTTGGGACTGGTGAGAGCTCCGAGCCGTGCGCACGAAGCCCTCCCGAAATCATGTGCAAGCGCGCATGAAACGGTTGTAGCCTAGCCAATGGAGGCTAAATGAACGAGCGCAATTCCAATTCGGTCATGAGGCGCAAACCCATTACCGACATCGGCGACGAGACCGCCAAGAACGGTCTTTTCAAGAGCCTCGGACTCTGGCAGCTCACCGCGATCGGCGTCGGCGGCATCATCGGAATCGGTATTTTCACTCTCGCTGGACTCGTTGCAAACGGCGGCCCGGACGGCGAAGGCGCCGGTCCGGCCGTGCTCATCTCCTTCCTCATCGCCGGACTCGCGAGCGCGGCCGCCGCCCTCAGCTACGCAGAGTTCGCCGGGATGATCCCCCGCGCGGGCTCGGCGTACACCTACGGTTATGTCGCCCTCGGTGAGATTATTGGCTGGTTCATCGGCTGGGACCTGCTGCTGGAGTACATCGCGATCGTCGCCGTTGTCGCGATCGGCATCTCGGGGTACTTCACCGAGTTCATGAGCGGCATCGGCATCGACGTTCCGACCTGGATGCAGGGCACCCCCGACACTCTCGACGGTGGCCTGATCAACCTGCCCGCCATCGTGGTCTGCGTGCTCGTGACCTTCATCCTCAGCCGCGGAACGCAGACCTTCGGCCGCTTTGAGCTCGTCGCCGTCGGGCTCAAGGTGTTGCTGATCCTCGCAATCATCGTTCTTGGGTTCTTTTACATCAACACCCAGAACTACGTTCCATTCGTGCCGAATGGGTTCGGCGCGGTCTTCACCGGCGCGGCCACGGTCTTCTTCGCCGTCTTTGGTTATGACGCTATGAGCACCGCCGCCGAAGAGGCCAAAGATGGCAAGAAGCACATGCCGAAGGCGATTTTGCTCTCGCTCGCCATCGCCATGGTGCTCTACGTGCTGGCCACTCTCGTGCTCACCGGCATGCAGAATTGGCAGGATATCGACCCGACCGCCGCCTTCGCCGTCGCATTCCAGTCCGTCGGGCTTCCGATCGTCGCGACCGTGCTCTCGGCCTTCGCCGTTATCTCGATCCTCACCGTTATGCTGACCTTCCTCCTCGGCGTCAGCCGGGTCTGGTTCTCGATGAGCCGCGACGGCCTGCTTCCCAAGTGGTTCTCCGGCACCGACCGGAAGGGAACTCCCGCCCGGGTCACATGGATTGCCGGCCTTGCCGCGGCGCTACTGGCCGGGGTCTTCCCGATCCGGCTGATTGCCGACCTTACCAATATCGGAATTCTCGCCGCCTTCGTCGTGGTGTGCGTCGCCGTGATTGTGTTGCGACGCACCCGCCCCGATGTTCCCCGCACCTTCAAGCTGCCCTTCATGCCCTGGGTGCCCGTGTTCGGGGTGCTGTCTTCTGTCTTTCTCATCACGCAGCTGCACTGGGAGACCTGGCTGCGCTTCGGCATCTGGCTCGTCATCGGCCTGGTCATCTACTTCTTCTACGGTCGCCACAACTCCGTCATGAACCCGAAAAGCCCCCGCTACATCGAGCATCCGGTCGATCCGCACTAGTGCCGTTCAGGCAGTGGATGCCGATGCGCGGCCGGTCCTGCATCTGCGGCGCGAAGTCAGCGCGCGCCGACGATCATCCAGGCCAGACTGCGGGCGCGCAAACTCAACGTTAGGGCGCGGGCGCCGAGGTAGCCGAGGGCGAACGCCGCCATGAGCAATGCGAGACCAACTGGGCCCGCCGGCGCAAAGATCAACACGGCGGCGGCCAATGGCACGAAGGCTGCGAAGTTGAGCAGCCCGGTCAAGGCTAGGTAGCGAGCGTCGCCGGCGCCGATGAGCACGCCATCGAGCACGAACACCACCGCGCCGAGGGGAACGGATGCCCCCAGCACGATCAACGTCAGCGGCAGCAGTGAGGTCACCGCGTCAGAGTTCGTGAACGCGTGCCCGAGCACGCCGCTCGTGCCGATCACGACCGCGGCGAGCACGAGGCCGGCCAGCACGCCCCATTCCAGGCAGCGGCGCAGCACGGCGCGCACCTGCGCCACGTCTCCGGCACCGAGGCCGCGACCGACGAGAGCCTGGGCGGCGATCGCGAGGGCGTCGAGGGCAAAGGCGAGCGTCGCGAACAGGGTCATGGCAATCTGAAAGGCCGCGAGCTCGGGGGAGCCGAGCTGGGTGGCCACGAACACGGCGAGCAGCATGGCAGCGCGCAGGCTGAGCGTGCGCACAAACAGCCAGCCTCCGCTGCGGGCGCCGAGTAGTAATCCGGCTCGGTGCGGGCGCAGCGTAGCGCTCTGGCGCCTGGCGTGCGTGGCGACCACCACGAGGTAGACCAGGGCCATGCCCCACTGCGCCACGACGGTGCCGATGGCCGATCCGGCAATGCCCCAGCCGAGCAGGTAGATGAAGACATAGTTGAGCGCGATGTTCACACCGAAGCCGATTCCGGCGACGTAGAGCGGGGTGCGGGTGTCCTGCAGGCCGCGCAGCAGTCCGGTAGCGGCGAACACCAGCAGCATGGCGGGCAGGCCGAACATTGAGATGCTGAGGTAGGTGGCGGCATCCGCTGTCACGGCCGGTTCGGCGCCGAACGCGCCGACGAGCACCGGAACCGCGAGCAGGCCACCGGCCGCGAGAACGATTCCGAGGCCGACGGCGAGCCAGAGCCCGTCGATGCCGACGGAGACTGCCTTGCGCGTATCGCCGGCGCCGAGCCAGCGGGCCACGGCCGGGGTGGTGCTGTAGGCGAGAAACACCATGAGGCCGATGATGGTTTGCAGCACCGCGCTCGCCAGGCCGAGTCCGGCCAGAGGGGTGGTGCCGAGGTGGCCGACCATGGCCGAATCCGCCAGCAGAAACAGCGGTTCGGCCATGAGGGCGCCGAGCGCGGGCACGGCGAGCCGCAGAATGTCGCGGTCGATGGGCTGTGCCCGCAAAATATTGATGGTTCGACTCTACGGGGGCGCGCCGGTCAGTTCTGAGCCGCGCTGCCGCCTGACTTATTAAGCGTTGCGTTGCGCCGGAGACTGGCAGCGTTCCTGTGCGTTCGCGCCGATTCCGGGAGTTGGTAGATTTGGCGGTGTTGAATCCGAAGACTCAGTGGCAGTGCCTCGGGGATGCTGCCTAACCAGCAGGTGCCGGCCACGAGGTCCCTGTTCATTGTGGGTATGGTTTCATCATGTACCGCATCAGAATTGTCAGCGCATTCGTCGGTCGTTGGTTTGCCGTTATTGTTTTGGCTGCGGGGGCGTTGGCGCTTGCTGTGCCCGACGCATTTTCAGGCCTGACCGTGGCGATCCCGTGGTTACTTGCCGTGATCATGCTGGGAATGGGTATGACGCTGCGTCCCGTTGACTTTGCGATTATTGCCAGGCGGCCGTGGGCGCTACTGCTCGGCGTTGCCGTCCAGTTTTTTGTGATGCCGCTGCTTGGCTTTGGGATTGCCGTCGCGTTGGGGCTTTCGCCGATGCTGACGGCCGGCATGATTTTGGTCGGTTCGGTGCCCGGAGGTACAGCGTCCAACGTGATGGTTTACCTCTCTAAGGGCGATACCGCATTGTCTGTGGCGATGACGTCCGTTTCGACGTTGTTGGCGCCTGTGCTGACGCCGCTGCTGGTCTTGGTGCTCGTGGGAGAGTCCTTGCCCGTAAATGCTGGCGCTTTATTCGTGTCGATTGTGCAGATCGTGCTGGTTCCGGTGGTGCTCGGGCTCGTGCTGCGCATGATCGTGCCGCGCCTGGTGGAGCGGTTTCTCGATGTTTTGCCGCTGCTGTCGGTGGCCGGCATCACCGTCGTGGTTGCGGCCGTCATCGCCGCGAGTGCCTCTACGCTGTTATCGATTGGCGTGCTCGTGGTCGTCGCCGTGATCTTGCACAACTCCCTCGGGCTGACGTTGGGGTACTACATCGGGCGTCTGTTCGGGCTTCCCGTCGCTAGTCGCCGAGCTCTCAGCTTTGAGGTGGGCATGCAGAATTCCGGCCTCGCCGCCGCCCTGGCCGTGGCGCATTTCAACCCGGTGGCCGCGCTGCCAGCAGCGATATTCTCGGTCTGGCACAACGTATCGGGTTCGGTGCTCGCCAGCTACTGGGCGCGCAAAGACCTATCGTCCGATGAGGTTTCCGAATCTTTGCCGGTCACCACCCGAGCCGGATCTGACCGGTAGTCAGAAGGCAGTGACCAAGCGCTGACCACCGCCGGCTAACGGGCAGCTGCGTCACGTTTCGTTAGTTCTCCCTTGGTAGCGGGCGGCTGCGTTTCCTCGTGTTTGTGAGCGTCGACGAGTTCTTGTGCCATGGTGCTTGCTTCGCGAACGAGAGCAGCGTCGCGGCCGACCTTCGCTGCGGTGATAGCCGCGTCGTAGAGCAAGACGAGGCGGGATACTGCCGTGGACATAGTGTCTGCACCGAGGAGGTTGGCCAGGTGTGTGCGAACGACGGCGCGGTAGTCTTGCGCGACCGTGCGTACCGCCGCGCATTCCGGCAGTTCGATCACAGCGTTGGTGAATGGGCAGCCGTGGAACGTGTTCAATTCGACTGAGCGGGCGACGGCCTCAAATAGGGCGGCGACCCGCTCCCGGCGTGGTGAGAGCGGATTGTCCAGTACGTGGGCGTTTCGGATCCAGCCGTCTAGTTCCTGCTCCAGGTAGGCCACGACGAGAGCTTCTTTGTTGGCGAAGTTGTTATAGAGGCTGGCTTTGGCGACGCCCGCGTTACGCACGACAAGGTCGATTCCCGTTGCATTGATGCCGTGTTCGTGGAACAGGCGGCCCGCGGACGCGAGTAGGCGCTCTTTGGCGCTCACTATCGGGGTGATGGTCGACGAATGCATACTTTGATATTACCAGACCGATCGGTACAGTTAAGAGTGACCAGATCGGTCTAACTAGGAGGTAACTATTCATGTCTGAATTTAAGATCGCCGTCGTCATTTATGAGCCCATCGGCTCCGACACCTCACGCGTCTATCGCGGTCTCAAAACCGCCCTCGAATTCAAGGATGCTGGCGATGATGTCGTCGTCGTTTTCGACGGATCGGGTGTTGAATCCCTCGCCGCCATCTCAGACCCTAAGCACAAAATGAACCCGCTCGCCGTTGCCCTGCACGACAACATCCGGGGCGCCTGCGCATTCTGCGTCGCATCCCACGGGGTTACCGACGCTGTCGAGTCCGGCGGCTGGCCGCTACTTGCTGAGTACAAAGGCGAAGCGAGTATCCGTTCTCTCGTCGTCCAGGGCTACCAGATCCTCAACTTCTAAGCACCACGTCCGCCCCCGTTCCCTTGCATGAATTGGAGTTTTCATGGCCCTGACAGTACTTCTTGACCTTCGCTTGAAACCGGAAGCCGTTCTCGGTGCGCCGGCCATGCTGCGAGACATCCTTACCGGGACCCGAGCATTTGAGGGGTGTTTGGGTGTTGACGTGTTGCTTGATTGTGATGATCCCGCCCACATGATCTTGCTGGAGCGGTGGGCGTCGGCCGACGCTGACGCGGCCTACCGTGAGTGGCGTGCGGGTGCGGGTGCGACCGAACTGGGCTCATTGCTAGCCAGCGCCCCCCAAGTCTCAATGTTTGAGACTGCCAGCGACATCTGACTGACCACGACAGCACGCACCCGAGATCGTGTTCCCGTTCTCGGGTGCGCGCCGTGGGTTGTTGCAACGCCGGTGGTTTGCGGTCATCAGTAGGGAACAGGGCGTAGTTCTGCAACACGCGGACGCACCCCGGTGTCGACTCCCGTGTTGCAAGCCGCCTGCCCGCCTGCCGCGGGAATCTGGCACGACTATCTCCTCACAACTCCGAATAAACGATCCCTTATTGTATTTCGTCGAGGGGTCGGTTTGGCCGTCTCGTTCGCAACAATCGAACCCAGATACCTATTCGAAGTGATGCGGCGCTGGCGGGCAACATTTTTTTAGTATCGAATATTGATTCGCACACTCGGCTTCCACCGACTCCGCCCAGATAGGCTGGGCTCATGACTGAGCTGGCGAGTGCATCCGGAATCAACGAGAACGAACTTGACCCGGAGGTGCGCCCACAAGACGATCTCTTTCGGCACGTGAACGGCAAGTGGATCGCACGTAGCGAGATCCCCGCCGACAAGGCCCGCTGGGGTTCCTTCACGATGCTTGCCGAAGACGCCGAGAAGGCCGTGCGTGAGATTATCGTCGAGGCGCAGGCCGCGCCAGCGGGCAGCCTGGAGCGCAAGTTCGGCGACCTCTACACGAGCTTTCTCGACGAAGAGCGCATCGAAGCGCTCGGGTCCAGCCCGCTGCGCGACGACCTTGCCGCGGTCGACGCGGTCACCAGCATCTCCGAACTTCTCTCGACCCTCGGCCGCCTCGAGCGCGGTGGCGTCGCCGGAGCCTTCCACCTCTACGTCGACAACGACCCAGGCAACCCCGAACGCTACCTGGTCTTCATCGCGCAGGGTGGTATCGGCTTGCCAGACGAGTCCTATTACCGCGAAGAAAAGTTCGCCGAGATTCGCACCAAGTACCAGGAATTTCTCGAGCGGATGTTCACCCTCGCCGGTTTCGATGGCGCCGCCGAACGCGCAGCGCGCGTCTTCGACCTCGAAACCGAACTCGCCTCGCACCACTGGGACAAGGTAGCCACCCGCGACAGTGAGAAAACCTACAACCTGCGCACCTGGGGCCAGGTCTCGGCGCTCGCAGCGGGTGCCGACGTCGACCTCTGGCTTGCGGGCCTCGACGCCCCGGCCGGCGGCTTCGAGGAGGTCGTCGTTCGTGAACCCAGCTTCATTGCGGGGCTCGCGACCGCCCTGTCAGACGACCGCCTCGAATCGTGGCAGGACTGGCTGCGCTGGCAGGTCATCCGCTCGAGTGCTGCGTACCTGTCGGGTGAATTCGTGGAGGCGAACTTCGACTTCTACGGGCGCACCCTGAGCGGCACCCCGCAGCTGCGTGACCGCTGGAAGCGCGGCGTCTCACTCGTGGAGGGCGCTCTCGGCGAGGCCGTGGGCCGCATCTACGTGGAGCGTCACTTCAAGCCGAGCGCCAAGGAGAGCATGGACGTGCTCGTGGCCAACCTCGTGCAAGCCTACGAAAACAGCATCAGCACCCTCGACTGGATGACCGAGGAGACACGCACAAGAGCCCTCGAAAAGCTGCGCAAATTCACGCCGAAGATCGGCTACCCGGTGAAGTGGCGCGACTATTCCAGCCTCGAGATCGCAGCCGACGACCTCATCAGCAACGTCAAGGCCGCTGGCGAGTTCGAGTTTCAGCGCGAGCTCGGCAAGATCGGCAAGCCGCTCGACCGCGACGAATGGTTCATGACGCCGCAGACCATCAACGCCTACTACAACCCCGGATTCAACGAAATCGTCTTTCCGGCCGCCATCTTGCAGTTTCCGTTCTTCGACGATGCGCGTGACCCGGCCGCCAATTACGGCGCGATCGGTGCGGTCATCGGCCACGAGATCGGACACGGCTTCGACGACCAGGGCTCCAAGTACGATGGCGATGGCCGCCTCACCGACTGGTGGACCGCCGAGGACAAGGCCGCGTTCGAGCTGCGCACGACCGCGCTCATCGCGCAATTCGAGGGCCTTACGCCGCAGGCCATCCCCGGCCACACCGTCAACGGCGCACTCACGATCGGCGAGAACATCGGCGACCTCGGCGGGCTCTCCATCGCTTGGAAGGCCTATCTGCTCTCGCTGAACGGTGCAGAAAGCCCCGTCATCGACGGACTCACCGGTGCCGAACGATTCTTTCTCTCCTGGGCCCAGGCCTGGCAGATGAAATTGCGCGACGCTGAGGCCATCCGCTTGCTGGCTATCGACCCGCACTCCCCGAACGAGTTTCGCTGCAACCAGATCGTCAGCAATATCCCTGCGTTCTATGAGGCGTTCGAGGTTAGCGAAGCGGATGCCCTCTACCTCGCCCCCGACCAGCGCGTCACCATCTGGTAGCGCGATCGTCCCCCCGTCCGGGTTACTGTAGGAACAAGCTCTTCTGAGCTGGGGATGAGGCAGGCGCGGGGCGTATGCCGAGGAAAGGATCGAACCGAGTGATCGTTTCCGGGCGCGACGCCGACGGCGCCAGTGCTGCTTCCAGCCGGGCGGATGCCGTGCCTGGCCGTTCCCGCCACGCGGCAGTGCCTGGCGGCAAACACCGCACAACAGACTCGCCTGAGAATTTCGCCCGTGGCTTTGCGTGCCTCGGCGAACTCGCCCTCAACGGTGTGCAGGTCTCGGCCCGGGCAACCGATCTTTCGACCGGACGCGTGCTCTTCTCGGTCGACGACCACGTGTCGATGCCAACGGCGAGCGTTGGCAAGGTGCTGCTGCTGATCGAGGTGGCAGCGCGCCTGAACGACGCCGAATTCGGGCTGGCCACGATGCTCGAACGATCCGGCGCGGATGCCGTGAGTGATTCCGGTGTCTGGCAGCACCTGCAGACTTCACGACTCGGTGTCGCTGATCTTGCCGCCCTCGTTGGCGCGACGAGTGACAACCTCGCCACGAACGTGCTCATTCGTGCCGTCGGGCTGCACTCGGTGCGCGCCCGTACCGAACAGCTCGGACTCAGCCGCACGGCGCTGCTCGATCTGGTGCGCGACACACGCGGCCCCGACGACGCGCCGCAGCTCTCAGTGGGCAGCGCGAAGGAGCTCACCTGGCTGTTCACGGCGCTCGCCCGCGGTGAGATCGTGAATGCTGAGACCAGCGCGCGGGTGATTGGCTGGCTGTCGCTCAACACCGACCTGTCGCTCGTGGCCAGTGCCTTCGGCCTGGATCCGCTCGCGCACCGGGAGAGCGACCACGGTCTGCTCATGGTCAACAAGACGGGAACGACTACGGGCGTTCGCAGCGAGGTGGGAATCCTCCGCGGTCCGCGGGCCGGAGTGACGTACGCGGTGTCGATGGTGTTCGACGATGCTCGGCATATGACCCGGCTCGCGGTGCTCGACGGCATGCGCTCGGTGGGGGCCGACCTGCTGGAGTACGTGCACTAACTGGGGGTAAGTTGTGCCATCGTGGAGGTGACGGGCAGTGACGCCCGACACCGACGCGAAGGAGCTACGCCATGGCGGTCATCGGATGGATTGGGCTGGGCCACATGGGCGGCCCCATGACGGCAAACCTGGTGAAGGCCGGGCACAGCGTGCGCGGCTTCGACCTGAGCGTCGAAGCCCTCGACGCTGCGGTGGCCGCCGGCGTCACGCGCGCGACGAGCATCCAAGAGGCCGTAGAAGGCGCCGACGTGGTTTTCACCATATTGCCCAAGGGCGAGCATGCCCGCGCGGTGTACTTCGGTGACGAAGGAGTGTTCGCCCACGCCGACCCGAAAACCCTGCTCGTGGAGTCCTCGACGATCGACATTGAATCGTCCCAGGCCCTGCACGATGCCGCGGCGGCTGCGGGCTTTCGCCTGGTAGACGCCCCGGTCTCTGGCGGCATCACCGGTGCAGAGAATGGCACGCTCACCTTCATGATCGGAGGCGCTGCGGATGCCGTCGGCGACGCTACCGAATACATCAAGCCGATGGCCGCGAATATCATTCCGACCGGTGGCGCGACGACCGGTCAGGCCGCGAAGATCTGCAATAACCTGATGCTGTTCATCAGTCTCGCTGCGACCGCTGAAGGGGCGGTGCTGGCGGATCGGTTGGGACTGGACGCGCAGGTGTTTTGGGATATCGCATCTGTTTCGTCGGGCGATAGCTGGGCGCTGCGCACCTGGTATCCAATTGCCGGCGTCGTGCCATCGGCGGCCGTGAACCGCGACTTCGCGCCGACCTTTACGACCGACCTCGCCAATAAGGACATCGGCCTGGCGGTCGCCGCTGCCGCTGCCACCGACACGCCGCTGGAGATCGGCCAGCATGTGCAGCAGCTGTTTCAACGCCTGATCGACCAGGGCCACGGCGGTAAGGACTGCTCCATGATCGTGAAACTGGTCGACGGCACCCTGGCCTGACGCGGCTGGATTCGACGAGGGCGGGATGGAATCCCGAGTAGACAGTTTGGCTAGCTAGTAAGACTATGTAGTTATGCAACCCAAACCCTGGCCAGCCGATTGGATGCGTGCAGCGCTGAGCCTGTGCGTGCTGCGCACGCTCGCGCCGGGCCCGACCTACGGCTACGCGATCGCGTCGGCGCTCGAGGCGGCGGGCTTGGGTGCCATCAAGGGTGGCACGCTCTATCCGCTGCTCACCCGCTTCGAGGCGGCCGGCTGGATCGCCGGCGAATGGCGACCGGGCGCAGGGGGACCGGGCCGCAAATACTTCTCGCTCACCGACGACGGACAGCAAGAGCTCTCCGACCAAGCGGCCCACTGGCAACTTTTTTCCGCCACCGTGCACGACCACTTACAGAAAGGCCCGGTCGAATCATGATGACCAGCAACCCGCATGATCACGACAGCAGCGATTTTCGCCTGTCCGGTTTAGACGGCGCTACTGCGGGCAGCGTCAACTCGGTGAGCCGCTCGGGGGCTAGCTGTTCGGAGCTGCACGAATAGCCGACCTCGGGGGTCGAGGATGCTGCTGGCGATTAGGCTGATCACACGTAAGTTTCAAAGGAGATACGTTGGCACTGAATCGTCGCGTGGTTGTCGGAGTAGATTCCTCGACCCAAAGTTGCAAGGTAGTCAGTGTCGACGCCGACACCGGAGAGCTGTTACAGCTGCGCAGCGCACCCCACCCCGATGGCACGAGCATCAACCCCGAACGCTGGTGGGAGGCTTTCGAGCAAGCCGGCGGTGGCGCAGCCGCTGAGGGTGCAGGCAATGTGCTCGCCCTCGGCGTGAGCGCGCAGCAGCACGGAATGGTCGCCCTCGACCGCGAAGACACGCCCGTTCATGACGCCCTGCTCTGGAATGATGTGCGCAGCGCCCCGCAGGCCGCAGCGCTCACCGAAAAGTATGGCGCCTCGATGTGGGCCGAGGAGGTCGGCGTCGTGCCGGTCGCCTCGTTCACCATTACGAAGCTGGCCTGGCTGCACGAGCACCGGCCCGAACTCGCCGCGCGCGTCGAGCAGGTGATGTTGCCGCACGACTGGCTCACCTGGAACATTCTCGGGCGGCCCGCCGAAGCCACGACCGACCGCAGCGACGCCTCCGGCACCGGGTATTTCTCGGTGCAGAGCAATGAGTACCGTCTCGATCTGCTTGAGGCCGCCCTCGGCCGTGCCACCCGGGTACCGCGCGTGCTCGGGCCGTCGGAGCGAGCTGGACTGACTCAAAGCGGCGTCATCGTGTCGGCCGGCGCCGGCGACAACGCAGCCGCAGCCCTCGGCCTTGGCGCCGAGGAGGGCGACGTTGTTGTATCGATCGGTACGAGCGGCACCGTATTCGCCAGCACTGCCGCCCGCATAGTGGATCCCTCCGGCTCGGTCGCCGGGTTCGCCGACGCTGCCGGCGGCCAGCTTCCCCTGCTCGCGACCATCAACGGTGCCCGCACCCTCGTGGCGACGGCCGGCCTGCTCGGCGTCGACATCGAGCGGTTCGGCGCGCTCGCCCTCGCCGCCCCGATCGACGCCGACGGCCTGCTCCTGCTGCCCTACCTCGATGGCGAACGCACCCCGAATCTGCCGGATGCCACCGGTTCGCTCACCGGAATGCGCCGAGCCAATATGCGCCCCGAAAACCTGGCCCAGGCATCCGTTCTGGGTCTGGTCTGCAGCCTCGCTGACGCGCTCGACTCGTTGCGCGGCCAGGGCGTGCCCGTGCGGCAGGTCATTCTGATCGGTGGTGGCTCGCAATCGCCCGCCGTGCAGAAAATTGTCGCGGATGTTTTCGGTGTGCCGGTCGTGCTGCCAGCCCCCGGCGAATACGTGGCCCTCGGGGCTGCCCGGCAGGCAGCCTGGGCGCTCGACGGTGACTTCCCGCTGTGGAAACGCGAGATCGCCACTGAACTCGAGCCCTCGACCACGAGAGACTGGGCCATCGACGTACGCGCACGCTACGCGGAGCAACGCGCACTCATCTACGGGGTCTGAGAGACCCGCTTCACAGGCCGCCTGCAAAATGAACGACTACGGCCCAAAACAGAACAGGGCGACCGCCCACAGCGCCGAGTGAACACCCACCCGAGATACCAGCAGGCGGTACAGCGCGAGGGGGGCCAGAGCGCCGAGCAGGGTGGCCACGAGCACTCGAGACACCGCCCAGATCACCAGCACCAGGCCCCACGGCGGCAGGCGGTCGAGGTGAGAGCGGAGCGCGCTCAACCGTCCCGCCCCGCCGCGTTCGTCATCGCCCCAGACGAGCTGCCCGTGACGGAGCTAGCAGCAGCGCCCCTGCGGGTTCTTATCCTGGCGGTCGGTCTGGTCCCGCCAGAATTCGCGCTCGGTGAGTAGCGGATGCGGCGCGCGGTCGAGGCCGGCAGCATCCGTTTCGCAGGAGGCGGCGTGGTGCGCCACGTACTTCTCGTAGGCATCCTCGCCGAGGAGGCCTTTGAGGTACCAGGTCACGCCGCGGGCGCCCGCGCGGACGCCCGCCCACAGGGTCATTAGTGGCCCGTGACCTTAATTTTTTTCTCGGCCGGCAGGGCATCCCACTGCGCCTGCAGCACCTTTTCGGGCGGGGTCATGATGAACCCGGCCGGGGCATAGGTTTGCGACTGCACGGCGTCATCCTCGCTCGTGGCGTTCGAGCGCTGGCGGTACGCGCGCACGGTGGCCTGGATCGCGGTCAGGATAACGATGATCGAGAGCACGACGAAAATGATCGACAGCACACCCTGCACCATCGTGTTGCGCACGACCGCCTCCATCGCCAGCACGTTCGGCGCGGTGCCGAAGCTCGTTTCGCCGGCGGCCAGTGCGTTGGCGAACGCACGGTTCTGGGCGAAGTAGCCGATGCCGGGCGTGGTCGAGAAGATCTTCAGGAACGAAGCCGAAATGGTGACCACGGATGCGAAACCCAGCGGCAGCGCCACCACCCAGAGGTATTTGAACAAACCACGTTTGGCGACAATGGCCATACACACGGCCAGGGCGATGGCCGCGAGCAGCTGGTTGGCGATGCCGAACAGCGGAAACAGCGTGTTGATGCCCCCGAGCGGATCGGTCACTCCCATCAGCAGCACGGCTCCCCAGGCCGCGACCATGATAGCCGTGGCAGCCCAGGCGCCGGGGCGCCAGGAGGTGTTCTTGAACTTCGGGAAGAAGTTGCCGAGGCTGTCCTGCAGCATGAAGCGGGCGACGCGGGTACCGGCATCCACTGCGGTGAGGATGAACAGCGCCTCGAACATGATGGCGAAGTGATACCAGAAACTCATCATCGATGTACCGCCAATGAGCTGCTGCATGATGTGCGAGAGCCCGACGGCCAGCGTGGGTGCGCCGCCGGTGCGGGAAACGATCGACTCTTCGCCGACGTTGGTGGCCATGTCGGTCAACATGCTCGGGGTGAGGTTGACGCCGGTGAGGCCGAGGCCGTTCACGAACGCGACCGCGCCCTGCACGGTGCCGCCGGTGAGGGCGGGGGAGGCGTTCATGGCGAAGTAGATGCCACGATCGATCGACAGCGCGGCGACGAGGGCCATGATGGCCACGAGCGACTCCATGAGCATGCCGCCGTAGCCGATGAACCGGGTCTGGCGTTCCTTCTGAATGAGCTTGGGCGTGGTGCCCGAGGCGATGAGGGCGTGGAAACCGCTGAGGGCGCCGCAGGCGATCGTGACGAACAGGAACGGAAACAGCGTTCCGGCGACGACGGGGCCGGTTCCGGTGGTGGCGAAGCCGCTGACTGCCGGCACGTTGATCTCGGGGCGGATGATGACGATCGCCACGGCGAGCATGCCGATCGTGCCGATCTTCATGAAGGTCGACAGGTAGTCGCGCGGTGCCAGCAGTAGCCACACGGGCAGGATTGCGGCGATGAAGCCGTAGATGATGATGCCCCAGGCGATGGTGACCTTGTCGAGCAGCAGGTAGGTCTGGCCCCATTCGGTGCCGTTGACCATGCCGCCGCCGACGATGGCGGCGATGAGCAGCACGAAGCCGATGATGGAGATCTCGGTGATCTTGCCCGGGCGGAAGAAGCGCAGGTAGCAGCCCATGAACAGCGCGATCGGGATGGTCATTCCGACCGAGAAGACGCCCCACGGGCTTTCGGCGAGGGCGTTCGTGACGACAAGGGCCAGGATGGCCACGATGATGACCATGATCACGAGGGTCGCGATGAGGGCGGCGGTGCCACCGATCACGCCGAGTTCGTCGCGGGCCATCTGGCCGAGCGAACGGCCCCCACGTCGCATGGAGAAGTGCAGAATGAGGTAGTCCTGCACGGCGCCGGCGAGTACGACACCGACGATGATCCAAATGGTGCCGGGCAGGTAGCCCAGCTGGGCGGCCAGTACGGGGCCGACCAGTGGCCCGGCGCCGGCAATGGCGGCGAAGTGGTGGCCGAACAAGACGCGGCGATCGGTGGCGGCAAAGTCCTTGCCGTCTGCCTTGTACTCGGCCGGCGTGGCCCGGCGGTCGTCGGGGCGAACGATGTGCTTCTCGATGAACTTTGAGTAGAAGCGGTAGCCGATGAGGTAGGTGCAAATCGCAGCGAAGACGAACCAGATGGCGTTGACGGTCTCGCCGCGCACCACGGCGAGCATGACCCAGCTGAGGCCACCGAGCAGCGAAATAGCAGACCAGATGATAATTTTGAGGGGTGTCCACTGGCGATCGTGGGCGTCGAGCTCCTGGGGATCCAAGGCGACCGCGAGGTCGTGCGGAATCCGTTTCAGAGCGGTCGGTTCTTGGGTCGTGCCTTCTGACATGGTGGACGCTGCGCCCATTTCTCCTCCTTGAGCCAAGGCAGATGCTGTGAACCTGCTTCTGTACGTTACCGCGACGCGAGAATGGCTCAAACCCCGAGCGGGAACTGGGCATGGATCGAGCACGTAAAATAGACAATTGGGCACTCGCCCAAATTTTGCGCCCTCGACCATTGGAGCCACCGTGGCGACGCCCACTCATCTTGATTCCGTCATCGCCCTCGCCCGTCATCGCGGCTTCGTCTTTCAGGCCGGTGAGATCTACGGCGGCTCCCGCTCCGCCTGGGACTACGGCCCCCTCGGCGTCGAGCTCAAAGAGAACATCAAGAAGCAGTGGTGGCGTTCCATGGTCACGAGCCGCGACGACGTCGTGGGCCTTGACTCGTCCGTGATTCTGCCGCGCCAGGTCTGGGAGGCATCTGGTCACGTCGAGGTCTTCAGCGACCCGCTGATCGAGTGCACGAGCTGCCACAAGCGTTTTCGCGCCGACCACCTCGAAGAGCAGTATGAGGAGAAGAAGGGCCGCCCGCCCGAGAACGGGCTCGATGACATCGCGTGCCCCAACTGTGGTAACCGCCACATCTGGACCGAGCCGCGCGCCTTCTCCGGCCTGCTCAAGACCTACCTCGGCCCGGTCGATGACGAGGCCGGCATGCATTACCTGCGCCCTGAAACCGCCCAGGGCATCTTCGTCAACTTCGCCAACGTGCTGCAGGCGTCGCGCTCGAAGCCGCCGTTCGGTATCGGCCAGATCGGCAAGAGCTTTCGCAACGAGATCACACCGGGCAATTTCATCTTTCGCACGCGCGAGTTCGAGCAGATGGAGATGGAATTCTTCGTCGAACCCGGCACCGATGAGACCTGGCACCAGTACTGGATCGACACCCGCATGAAGTGGTACACCGACCTCGGCATCAACCCCGAGAACCTGCGCCTGTTCGAGCACCCGGCCGAAAAGCTCTCGCACTATTCCAAGCGCACCGTCGACATCGAATACCGCTTCGGCTTCACCGGCACCGAGTTCGGTGAGCTCGAGGGTGTGGCGAACCGTGGTGACTTCGACCTGTCAACGCACGCCAAGGCATCCGGTAAAGACCTGACGTACTTCGACCAGACCAAGAACGAGCGCTGGACGCCCTGGGTGATCGAGCCCGCCGCCGGCCTGACCCGTTCACTCATGGCCTTCTTGGTCGACGCCTACGTCGAAGAAGAAGTTCCGAACGCCAAGGGCGGTGTCGACAAGCGCACCGTGCTCAAGCTCGACCCGCGCCTGTCACCGGTGAAGGCCGCGATCCTGCCCCTCTCGCGCAACGAGAAGTTGTCCCCGATGGCGCGCGAGCTTGCTGCGACCCTGCGCCAGCTGTGGAACGTCGACTTCGACGACGCCGGAGCCATCGGCCGTCGTTACCGCCGCCAGGACGAAATCGGTACCCCGTTCTGCATCACAGTCGACTTCGACTCCCTCGACGATCAGGCTGTCACCGTGCGCGACCGCGACACGATGGCGCAGGAGCGTGTGCCGCTCGTCGACCTCGAGGCCTACCTCGCGGTGCGCTTGCGCGGGGCCTAACGGCAGAAAAACGCCTGCCCGGGCGCTCGTCGTGCAGACTGTGACCATGAAAGCGGTCTATTTCGAAGAGTTCGGTGTTCTTCCGGTGCTGCGCGAGGTGCCCGAGCCGCAGCTCAGCGCGGCCGGTGTGATCGTGCGGGTGGAGGCCACCGGTCTCTGCCGCAGCGACTGGCACGGTTGGCAGGGCCATGACACCGACATCGCCCTGCCACACGTTCCCGGTCACGAATTGGTCGGCGTGATTGATGCGGTCGGGCCGCTGGTTCGCCGGTTTCGGGTGGGCCAGCGGGTGACCGTGCCGTTTGTCTGCGCCTGTGGCGACTGTGCGGAATGTGACGCCGGCAACGGACAGGTCTGCCGCAACCAGACCCAGCCCGGCTTCACCCACTGGGGCTCCTACGCGCAACGGGTGGCGTTGCACAACGCCGACGTGAACCTCATCGCCATCGGCGACGCCCTCAACGCGGGCGCCGCGGCGCTGCTCGGCTGTCGTTTCGCGACCTCGTATCGCGGGCTCGTACACCAGGCCGGCCTTCAGGCAGGCGAAACGCTCGTGGTCGTCGGCTGCCGTGGAGTAGGCCTCAGCGCGGTGATGATCGGGCAGGCGCTCGGCGCCACGGTCATCGCCGTCGATATCAGCGCGGACGCGCTCGATGCGGCGACCCGCGTCGGGGCGGCGCACGTGGTCAACTCAGCCGGGCTCGGCGACGACGAGGTGGTCGGACACATTCGGGCCCTGACAACCGACGGCGCCCAGGTGAGTCTCGAGGCGCTCGGCCGGGAGAACACGGTGGCCATCGGCATCCGCTCGCTGGCTACCCGTGGGCGACACGTGCAGATCGGCTTGCTGGCCGACGACCCGCGGGTGCCGCTGGGCACGGTGATCGCGCGGGAACTGACCGTACTCGGCAGCCACGGCATGCCCGCTCACGACTATCCGGCCCTGCTCGACCTGGTGCTGAGCGGTCGGCTGCGCCCGCAAGACCTGATCAGCCGCCGCATCACCCTGGCCGAAGCGCCCGCAGCCCTTGCCGCTATGTCGACTTCCGGTGCACCCGCCGGCGTCACCCTGATCGAGCTGGGCTAAGAGGCGATCGCACCGGTGCCGGCGGCATCCGCCGCGCCAGCAGCGGGCAGCGTCACATCGATACCGAACAGGGCGTCCAGCCCGGTGAGGTAGGCATCCTGCTCGCCGGCGCGGGCCAGTTCGCGGGCACGGACCATGGGGGCGTGCAGCAGTACACCGGCCAGGTGACGCAGGGCTGCCTCGGTGGCTTCGCTCGAGTCGCCGCGGCTGCGAGCCCGGGCGATCTCGGCGTCGCGCAGCTCAAACACATAGCTGCGCAGAGCGACGACGGCCGGGGTGAGGCTTTGCTCTTCGGCGACGTCGGAGAACTTGCGGGCGGCCTTGCCCACGATCTCGCGGGCATCGGATGTGGCATTGAGCTCTTCGAGCGGCGCATGGATGCTGATCGTCTCGAGGTCGAGCAGTTCGACACCGGGTACCAGGGTGACATCGGGTGCCACGTTGCGGGGCAGGCCCAGGTCGATGATGAGCTGTGGTGGCGCTGCGGGGCCGGCATCGGCCGGGCACAGGCGGGCCGGGGCATCGGCGGTAGCGCCGGAAATCTCGAACGGGTTTATACCAATTTCGGTGCGCCCGCGGGTGATCAGGGCTGCATCGATGACGTGGTCATCGCGCAGGGTGCAGGTGACGACCACGTCGGCGCGAGCGACCTCGGCGGCGAAATCCTCGGTGGGAACAGCTTCGATACCGTGTGACGTTGCGAATCCGACGGCGCGACCGGAGGGCGAGTAGACCCGCACGTTCTCGGCTCCGCGGTCACGCAGGGCGGCGAGGGAGGCCCCGGCATAACGGCCAGTGCCGACCAAAAGCACGCGGGCGGTCGACCAGTCACTGACCCGGCTTTCGGCCAGTTCGAGGGCAAGGCGCACGATCGAGCGACCGGCCGAGCCGATTCCGGTGCGGTTCTTCACACCGCGCGATGTCTGGGAAGCCCGCTGAAAGAGGCGCTCGAGCTCGGGGCTCGTGGTGCCGTTGGAGCGAGCCTGCTCGAGTGCGCGGCGCACCTGGCCGGCAATTTCGACCTCACCGACGACGACGGATTCGAGGCCGCTCGTCACGGCGAACAGGTGTTCGGCGACGCCGTTGCCGTGCACGAGGGTGAGATTGTCGCGCAGGAGGTCTGCGTCGAGACCGCTGCTGGCGCTCACGGCCTCAATGGCGGCGTAGACGGCGGGAAGAGGCGACACGCCGTAGGGCTCATTGAGGTCAAGGTAGGCCTCGAATCGGTTGCAGGTCGCAACGACGACGGCACCGCTGAGCGGTCCGTGCTGTGCCACCATGCGGGTAGCCGAAGAGCCCCCGCCCACAGACAACTTCTCCAACACATCGAAGGTGGAGTTTTTATGACTTGCGGACAAAAGAATTAGCACTACGCAATTCTACGACTCAATGCTGTACGCTTCCGGCGCGCGACGCCAGAGATGTTTGAGAGAATGATCGAGATGATCCTCGACGCGCAGCATCCACTCTCCTCCGGCCTCACCGCCGACTCCCGCCTGATCCAGGCCTATCAGGGCACCCGGCCCGCCGTGACGCCGGTGTGGTTCATGCGTCAGGCCGGCCGATCGCTACCCGAATACCGCGAGTTACGCGTCGGAACGCGCATGCTCGACGTGTGTCTCGACCCCGAATTAGCGAGCGAAATCTCGCTGCAGCCGGTGCGTCGGCACCAGGTCGATGCCGGAATCTTCTTCAGCGACATCGTCGTGCCGTTAAAGCTCGTCGGGGTCGACGTGTCGATCGTGGCCGGTAAGGGCCCCGTTCTCGGCAAGGCCGTGCGCACGCCAGCGGATGTCGATGAACTCACCGCCCTCGATCCCGCCCTGCTCGATACGGCCCTCGCACCGATCAGCGCGGCCGTGGGGCTGGCGGTTTCCCAGCTGGGATCGACCCCGCTGATCGGCTTCGCCGGTGCTCCTTTTACGCTCGCCGCATACCTGGTCGAGGGCGGTCCGTCGAAGGATCACATCCACGCCCGTACCCTCATGCATGCCGAACCGGAAGCTTGGGCCAAGCTCATGGCCTGGACCGCCGACGTCACCGGCCGATTCCTGCGCGCCCAGGTGCTCGCCGGGGCGAGTGCTGCCCAACTGTTCGACTCGTGGGCCGGAGCTCTCTCATTAGTCGACTATGCGGAATCCGTTGCCCCGGCGTCGATCGCGGCGATCGCCCACGTGCGCGACCTGACCTACACAGTGCCGGGCCAAGGAGAAGAACTGACCGACCGTAACGTGCCCATCGTGCACTTCGGCGTGGGAACCGGCGAACTGCTCAAAGAAATGCACAACATCGGCGCCGACGTCGTGGGCGTGGACTACCGGGTGCCGCTCGACGAGGCCAACCGCCGGCTGGGCGGTGCAGTCCCGCTGCAAGGCAACGTCGACCCCGCGCTGCTCGCGGCGCCGTGGCCGGTGCTCGAAGCGCACGTGCGCGACGTGCTCGAACGTGGACGCACCGCGCCGTCGCACGTACTCAACCTTGGCCACGGCGTTCCGCCCGACACCAACCCCGATGTGTTGACCCGGCTGGTCAGCCTCGTGCACGACGTGAGCGCGGCCGAGTAGGAGCAGCAACATGACCACACCGATCGACGTACTCGTGATTGGCGCCGGAGTGGCCGGCCTGGTCGCCGCCCGCGAATGCGCGCAGGTGGGGCTGAGTGTCACCATCATTGAGGCCACCGACGCTGTCGGCGGCCCGGTAGCCGGCCACGTTCTCGACGGACTCAGCCTCGACAGCGGAGCCGAAAGCTTCGCCGTGCGCGGCGGCACCGTGGCCTCATTCATCGAGGACCTCGGCCTCACCGACCAGGTCGTCGCTCCGAACGTCGCCGGCGCCTGGTTGCACCTTCCCGCTCTCAAACCGGGTTCCCCAGTGCAGTCCCACAGCAAAGCGGATGCCTCGGTCAGCGTTCCGCTGCCCAAGGCCGGCGTGCTCGGAATTCCCGGCTCCCCGCTCGCCGACGACGTGCGCCGCGTCATCGGCTGGAAGGGGGCGCTGCGCGCCTACCTCGACCGGCTCATGCCCGTCCTCACGATCGGCCGAGAGCACAGCCTCGGCGACCTCGTGAAGAAGCGCATGGGCCAGCGTGTGCTGGACCGCCTCGTCGAACCCGTCGCCTCCGGCGTCTACACGACGAGCGCCGTCGACCTCGAAATCGACGTTGTCGCCCCCGGACTCAACCGAGCCCTCACCACGGCCGGCTCGCTCTCCGGTGCGGTCTCGGCCCTGCGATCCGGCGCACCCGCCGGTTCCAACGTGGGCGGACTGCTCGGCGGCATGGCCAGCCTGCCCGCCGCCATCGTTGCCGCCCTCGAACACCACAACGTGACCATTGTCACCGGCACCACGGCCCGGAGCCTGGCTCGTTCCGGCACCGACAACGAGCCCACCTGGGCCGTCACCGTCACCCGGCGAGCGGATGCCGACCCCGCCCGCCGAGACGCTGCACAGGCTGAGTCCACGACCGACACCTTCACCGCCCGGTATGTCATCGTCGCGACCCAGGGGGCGCAGGCCTTGCGACTGGTCAATTCGCTCGGCACCCAGTTCGACGCGCTCGCCGAACTCGACTGGCCGGCCCCGACCGCCGTCACCCTCACCTCGCTCGTGCTCGACGCACCCGCACTCGATGTGAACCCGCGCGGCACCGGGGTGCTCGTGTCGATTGATGCTCCCGACGTCACCGCGAAGGCACTCACCCACGTCACAGCGAAATGGGCCTGGGTCGCCGAAGCCGCCGGCCCCGGCCGCCATGTCGTGCGCCTCTCTTACGGGCGGGCAGGAGCGCCTAACCCGACCGACGACCTGACCGACGATGAACTTCAGGCCCTTGCGCTGCACGACGCATCTGCGCTGCTCGGCGTTCCTCTGCCGGCCGGCTGCGTGCGAGCCTTTGCCCGCACCGAGTGGCGCGACGCCCTGTCGCCTGCCACTCTCGGTGCGCCCGAACGCACGCGGCGGGTGCGCGAGGCCGTCGCCGCAACCCCCGGGCTGGAGATCACCGGAGCCTGGTTGGCCGGAACCGGCCTTGCCTCCGTCATCCCGCATGCACTCCAGGCCGGCGACCGTATTCGGCACGCCGCCCTCGGCCTCACCATCACCGCTCCCGACCTCTAACCCAAACTGTGCACTTCCTGTATTGGTACGATCGCACGGGGACATGCCGGAGCGCCTGATACCGAAACGGCGAACCGGGTTACTCTGGGGGAACCTTACGAAAGTGGAGACTCAATGCGCGGAAAGCTTCTGTTCATCACGGGCGGACTCGTCGGCTATGTGCTCGGTGCACGCGCTGGCCGTAAACGCTATGACCAGATCGCCGCCGCTGCCAATGATCTCTGGAACGCCAAGCCCGTGCAGCGCCGGGTGACGCAGGTGCGCGATGCCGCCCTCGAACTGGTCGGCGACATTCCCGCCAACCTGTACAAGGTCGGTAAAAAAGCTGTCTCGCAGGCTGCAGCGAAGAAGAGGCAGGCCGCCAGCAAAACGGATACCGCCGCCGCGACGCCGGCCGCGAAGGCCAGCACCACCACGAGCCGCACTAGTGCAGCGCAGCCCAAGCCCAAGCCGACCCCCGCGGCGGGCGATGATTTCACGGCGCAGTAAGCACACAACAGCTCGTAGAATTCAGACATCTGAAACACCGATACCCGAGCACAGGGAAGGCAATCCGTGACTAGCAGTGGATTCAACCCGAAGAGCAAGCGCCCATTGCTCGCACTGATCGGGGAGCTGCCCGGTCAGATCAGCGCCCTCGTCAAGGCCGAACTGGACGCCTTCAAGGCCGAGTTCGCCGCCAAGGCCAAGAACTTCGGGGTCGGTGCGGCCCTCTTCATCGTGGCCGCTGCTATCCTCTTTTTTGCCCTCGGGGTATTCGTCGCCCTGGCCGTGATCGCCCTGGCCCTGGTGCTGCCGCTGTGGCTCGCCACACTCATCGTGGCGGTCGCGCTGGTGCTCATCGCCGTCATCCTTCTGCTCATCGGAGTCAACCGGGTGAAGGCGGCTACGAAACCCGATCCGGAGGGTGTGCACGCGAGCATCCGTCACGACGTTGATGCGTTCAAGGGAGTTGGCGAATATGACCACAAATAACCTCGAGCTCACCGGGGCTGGCGGCGACAAGCGCGGCATCGGTGATCTGCGGGCCGAAGCGCGGCACGCGCGCGCCGAGCTCGCTTCGACCCTCGATGCTATCGAGTACAAGTTCAATGTGCCCAAGCAGTTGCGCATCAATCGCCGTCGCCTGACCCATGCCCTGCGCCAGCTCGGCGAGGATAGCCCGTCCGCCCTCGTGGGAATTGCGCTGGGTGCGGCGACCGTTGTCGGCGTTATCGTCTGGTTCGGTGCTTCCGCGGTGGTTAAGAACCGCTAGTTCCGATCAAACCGAGCCGGGTCGGTTCACAGGAACCACAGGGTTCATTTTGGTGCCGGGCGCAATAAAGAGCACACTAGAGCCATGACTCACCCGGCTGCCGGAGAGGCAGTACCCAGCGTTCAGCCCACCACTCCCACCGATCCCGAGGTACCCGCTGCCTCGCCGCAAGGTTTCACTCTCTTTACCGTTCTGCGAAAAGATCCGCACAACCCAGATGACCTCGATGGCCGCGATGTTCCGCACGCGGTCAATGAGCTCGACGACGTAGTGGCCTTGATCGAAGCCGAGGGCGTCACCGTGCGCGGTTTCTACGATGTCTCCGGCCTGAAGGCTGACGCCGATGTCATGATCTGGACCCACGCCGACGAGGCCGAGACCCTGCAATGGGCCAACCGTGAATTGCGCCGCAGTCGCCTGCTCAAAAGCCTGCTGCCCACTTGGAATGCCATGGGCGTGCACCGCGACGCCGAGTTCAACAAGAGCCACGTGCCCGGATTCCTCCGCGGCGTCGACCCCAAGGCCTGGCTCACGATTTACCCCTTCGTGCGCAGCTTTGAGTGGTACCTGTTGCCCGACGACGAGCGCAGCAAGATGCTTGCCGACCACGGCCGCAAGGGTGCCGCCTTCCGCGGAGCCCTCGCCAACACCGTCTCGGCCTTCGCCCTCGGCGACTACGAGTGGCTGCTGCCGATCGAGAGTGACGAACTCACCGAGTTGGTCGACCTGATGCGGGGCCTGCGTGAAACCGAAGCGCGCCGCCACGTGCGCGAGGAGATCCCGTTCTACACCGGACGCCGTATCTCGACCGCCGAGGTCGTCGAGGTGCTGCAGTAATGGCACAGTACGACGCCGTTCTGTTGGCCGGTTTCGGCGGACCAGAGGGCCAGGACGACGTGATTCCGTTTCTGCGCAACGTGACCGGAGGCCGCGGAATCCCCGAGGAACGCCTCGAAGAGGTCGCGACCCACTATCGCCACTTCGGCGGCGTCAGCCCGATCAACGACCAGAACCGCGTACTGAAAGCTGCGCTTCAGGTCGAACTCACCCGTCGCGGCATCGACCTGCCCGTGATCTGGGGCAACCGCAACTGGGCACCGTACCTGAAAGATACAATTTCGGACGCTCATGACGCCGGCCAGAATCGTCTGCTCGCGATCGCGACAAGCGCCTACAGTTCCTACAGTGGATGCCGCCAGTACCGTGAGGACTTCGCTGCGGCGCTGACCGCCACCGGCCTGAACGACACGGTGCACATCGACAAGATTCGCCAGTTCTTCGACCACCCCGGCTTCGTCACCCCCTTCATCACCGGTGTGACCAAGGGCCTGCAAGACGTTCAACGAGCCATTCCCGGCATCGATATGGACACCGAGGTCGAGATTCTGTTCTCAACCCACTCGATCCCCATGACGGATGCCAACAAGAGTGGCCCGGCAGAGCGTGGTTTCGGCGAGGGTGGCGCCTATGAGGCGCAGCACCGCGCCGTCGCCCAGGTCATCATGGATTCCCTCGTGGAACCGGACGCTACCGAGGCGCCGCTGAAGACCCAGTGGCAGCTCGTCTACCAGTCCCGCAGCGGCCCACCCACCATGCCGTGGCTCGAGCCTGACATCAACGATGCGATCGCCCTGCTGCCAGCCCGCGGCATCCGTGCCGTCATCATCGTGCCGCTCGGTTTCGTGAGCGATCACATGGAGGTCATGTGGGACCTCGACAACGAGGCGATGGAGACCAGCGAGAAGTTCGGGATCCACGCCGTGCGGGTGCCGACCCCCGGGGTCTCGCCCGATTTCGTGAACGGCCTCGTCGACCTGATCGAGGAACGCCTGAACGATACCCCGGTTGAAGATCGCCCGGCGAAGACCACGCTCGGCCCCTGGTACGACGTGTGCCGCCCCGGCTGCTGCGAAAACGTGCGCCTGGGCTTCAAGCCGGCCGTCGCGGGAATGGCGCCATGACCGTGATCCGCGTGGGTACCCGCGCGAGCGCCCTTGCGCTCGCGCAGACCCAGACGATCGTCAACCGCATCGCGGCCTCGGCTGGCGTCGAGGTGGAAATCGTGCGCGTCACCACGCACGGCGACACCTCGACCGAGCCGCTCTCGAGCCTCGGCGGTACCGGTGTCTTCGCGAGCGCCCTGCGCGAAGCCCTGCTGAACGACGAGTGCGACGTCATCGTGCACTCCTTCAAGGACCTCCCTACCGCGCCTCACCCTGGCTTGCGCATCGGTGCAACGCCCAAGAGAGCGGATGCCCGGGACGTGCTGGTGGCACGAGCCGGCTTCACTCTGGACACCCTGCCCGAGGGCGCCCGAGTCGGCACCGGTTCGCCTCGTCGGGTCGCGCAGCTGCGTGAGCGTCGGCCCGACCTCACGATCGTTGACATTCGGGGCAACATCGACACCCGAGTCGGGCGCGTCGCCGAAGGGGACCTCGACGCCGTCGTTCTGGCTGCTGCCGGCCTCGGACGCCTCGGCCGGCTCGATTCCCTGGCGCCCGAATTTCTCGATCTGTCCGGCTGGCCGACCGCACCCGCCCAGGGCGCGCTCGCGATCGAAGTGCGCGATGGCAAACCCGATCGTCTGCTCGGCGTGGCGCTGGCGACCATGAACCATTCCTCGACCGAGGCGACGACCACCGCCGAACGCACGGTATTGGCCCGCCTCGAGGCCGGCTGCGCCGCACCGATCGGTGCGACCGCGGTCGTCGACGATGGCTTGCTGTTTCTCACCGCTACCGTGTACAGCCCGGACGGCTCGCGCAGGATCACCAGCTCGCACGCGGCAACGCCCGATTCCCACTCTGCCCTCCACCTCACCCAAGCTGCGCTCGACGTGGCCGAACGAGTATCCATAGATCTTCTGGCCGGTGGCGCGGCCGAGTTCGCTCCCCTGAAAGTGACTGAGTGACCACGTGATCAATCGACTGACCAAGCCCCTCGCGGGCTGGCGAGTTCTCGTTCCGCGCGGCGGACCCTGGGGTGACCAGGTGGCAGCCAACCTGCGCGCCAAGGGCGCGCATCCAATCGTCGCCCCCATGATCAACTTCGCCGCAACCGACGACGCCCCGGCCCTCGACGCGGCGCTGGCCCGTCTCGCCGCCGGCGATTTCGACTGGATGACCATCACGAGCGCGACGACCGTCGACGTTTTGTCGTCGCACCGCGCTGTGGTGGCGCCGGGGACCCGCATCGCAGCGGTCGGTGAAACCACCGCTGCCGCGCTGGTCGCGGCCGGCTACCACGTAGACATCATTCCCTCCGAAGACAATTCAGCCCGCGGCCTGCTGGAGGAATGGGAGACGGCGACCGCTGGCGTCATCCCGCTGCGCGTACTCACACTACGCAGTGAGATCGCCAAGCCATTGCTGAGTGAGGGACTGCGCCGCATTGGCCACGATGTGGAGTCGGTCGTCGCCTACCGCACCATCGGGGTTCCGGTCAGCGACCAGGTTGTCGCCGACGTCAAAGCCGGTCTCGTGCACGCCGTACTCGTGACCAGCGGCAGCGTTGCACGTCAGGTGCGCGAACAGTTTGGAGACATTCCCGAACGCACCCTGGTGGCGTGCATCGGCCCGCAGACCGCCAAGGACTCCCGGGCTCTCGGACTGCGCGTTGACGTGGTCGCCTCCGAGCGCAGCGCCGAGTCCCTCATCGAGGCGCTCGTCGATACAGCACTGGCCGGAGCGGCACCGGCGCTCTGATCATGCAGGTCACGACCGGATAACGAAACGCACAGCCGAGCGGCGTAGGGTACAGGAGTGACCAACCCCGTTATTCGCCCACGACGCTTGCGCACCAGCGGCGCGCTCCGTCGTCTGGCCAGTGAAATTCGTGTCCACCCGGCCGAGCTCGTGCTCCCCATGTTCGTGCGCGAAGGCGATGATGCCCGCCCGATTACGTCGATGCCCGGCGTTGTGCAGCACAGCATCGACAGTGCACGCCGGGCCGTCGTGGAGGCGGCGGAGGCCGGCATCGGAGGCATCATGCTGTTCGGGGTACCCGAGGTGCGTGATGCGATCGGAACCGGAGCGACCGATCCCGCGGGCATTCTCAACGTCGCCACTCGCGCTCTCGTCGACGAGATCGGCGACGCGCTCGTCGTGCAGACCGACCTGTGCCTCGACGAATTCACCGACCATGGCCACTGCGGCGTGCTCGCGGCCGATGGCCATGTCGACAATGACGCCACCCTCGAACGCTACCGCGATATGGCCCTCGCCCAAGCCACGGCCGGTTCCGCGCTGCTTGGTCTTTCAGGCATGATGGACGGCCAGGTCGCTGCCGTGCGCGAAACCCTCGACGTCAACGGTTTCGAAGACACCGCCGTGCTCGCCTACTCGGCCAAGTACGCGTCCGCGTTCTACGGTCCGTTCCGTGAGGCCGTCGCCTCAACCCTGGTCGGCGACCGCCGCACCTACCAGCTCGACCCGGCCAACCGGCGTGAGGGCGTGCGTGAAGCGCAGCTCGATATCGACGAGGGCGCTGACATCGTCATGGTCAAGCCGGCTGGCGGCTACCTCGACGTGCTCGCCGAAGTTGCCGCCATGAGTGATATTCCCGTTTGGGCATATCAAGTATCCGGCGAATATGCCATGATCGAAGCCGCCGCCGCTCAGGGCTGGATTGACCGTCGCCGTGCCGTCGAAGAGTCGGTGTTGAGCATCCGCCGGGCCGGCGCCGATGCCGTACTTACCTACTGGGCCGTTGAACTGGCCACCTGGCTCAAGGAGGAGCGCGCATGACCGGCACGATGTCAACTTCGGTGGAGAACGTCGCCACCCACAATGACGAACTCTTCGACCGTGCCCGCCGGGTGATTCCCGGGGGCGTCAACTCGCCGGTGCGTGCCTTCGGCTCAGTCGGCGGCACTCCGCTGTTTCTCGTCAAGGCTGCTGGCGCCTATGTCACGGACTCCGACGGCCGAGAGTATGTCGACCTCGTCAATTCCTGGGGCCCGGCAGTTCTGGGCCACGCTCATCCCGAGGTCGTGAAGGCCGTGCAGGATGCTGCCGCGCTCGGCCTGTCCTTTGGCGCCTCGACTCCCGCCGAGACCGAACTGGCCGAACTCGTCGCCGAACGGGTCGGCGCGGTTGAAAAGCTGCGCCTCGTGTCGACCGGCACAGAGGCGACCATGACTGCCATTCGCCTGGCCCGCGGCTTCACCAATCGTGACCTGCTGATCAAGTTCGCCGGGCACTACCACGGCCACTCCGACGGCCTGCTCGCCCAGGCTGGCTCCGGGCTCGCCACGCTCGCCTTGCCCGGTTCGGCCGGCGTTACCGCGGCTACCGCCGCGCAAACCCTCGTGCTGCCCTATAACGATCTGGAGGCCGTGCGGGCCGCCTTCGAGGCTCATCCTGGCCGTATCGCCGCCATTATCACCGAGGCCGCGGCCGCCAACATGGGAGTTGTCGCCCCGGATGCCGGCTTCAACGCGGCCTTAGCCTCGATCGCGCACGCGAACGGCGCCCTGCTCATCCTCGACGAGGTGCTTACCGGTTTTCGGGTGAGCCGCGCGGGTTTCTGGGGGCTGGAAACCAGAAGCCTGGAGTCGGCCGGTGAAGAGTTCTACACGCCCGACCTGCTCACCTTCGGCAAGATCATCGGTGGCGGACTGCCCGTCGCCGCGCTCGGCGGCCGCGCCGACGTGATGGACTTTCTCGCACCGACCGGCCCGGTGTACCAGGCCGGCACTCTGTCGGGAAACCCGGTCGCCGTCGCGGCGGGCATCGCAACCCTCAACCTGCTCGACGCGGGCGTGTATGACCGTCTCAACGCCACCGCCATAATCCTCTCGGAGGCCGTTTCCGCCTCGCTCACCGCTGAGGGCGTCGCCCACCGGGTGCAACGAGCCGGCAACCTGTTCAGCTTCGTCTTCGGCGACGAGGCACAGGGGTCGGCCCCGCGCACCTACGCCGACGTGCAACGCCAGGAGGCTTTTCGCTACGCACCGTTCTTCCACGCCATGCTCGATGGTGGCGTGTCGCTGCCGCCGAGTGTGTTCGAGGCCTGGTTCGTTTCCGACGCGCACGACCAGAGCGCCATCGGACGCATCTTCGAGGCACTGCCCGCGGCGGCGAAGGCCGCCGCTGCCGCGACACCGCGGGGCTGACCCGGGCGAGCGGATGAGCGTGGCCGACTGGGCACATCCGCTGCCGTTGGAGAGATCCTGCGCTGGGACGTTATTGCTTTGTGAGATTCAAACAACAGATTTGCGGCCCTAACCGGGCAGACTGGAACAATGGCTTCCCTGAGCGTGCATTCTGACCGGCTCGAGATCCACCTGACGCGCGCAGAAAGAACCCTCGCGCTGCGAAGGGAGTCGATCGTGGTGCAGCGGGAGAATATCCGTTCGGTGATCATCACCGAAGATCCCTGGATCTGGTTGCGCGGAATTCGTGCCCTCGGTTCGATCGTTCCGCTCGTCCTTGCCGCGGGAACCTGGAAATTTCATGGCGGCAAGGATTTCGTGTCGATCAAACGTCACCGCCCCGCCGTGGTGATTGACCTCGTCGACGAAGAATTCGCCCGCGTCATTCTCACCAGCCAGCACGCGACCGACCTCATCGACTCGCTCAAGCTGTCGGCCTGATTCGGCAGCCGACGCTGCGGTTACGGTTCCGCCACCGCGATCGCAGAGAGATCATCGAAGGAGACCGTCATGGGTGTCGTGGCTGATCCGCTGGTGTACGCGGCGAGCCCAATCGATCCGGCCTGCTGCAGGGTGGCTGTTGCGTCTGTGCGGCTCAGCGGCCAGGTCGTGGGTTCCGTGGTGCCCGCTGCCCACACTTTGGCCCGAATCGTCGTCGGTGCCGTCCCGAAAACCTGCAATCGCACGTGCAACTGATCATTGGTGGCGTAGCTCAGCCCGTCGATAGTGCTCGCTTGCAGAGTGGTGCCGCCGCGCATGAGCTGCAGCTGCACGGCGCCCGTTGCGAGAACTTTGACCCGCGCCCGGTAGTCGTCGGTGCCAACGCGTCGGCCGATCAGTGAAACGTAGGTGCCGGCTCCCGTCGTCGCCTGTTGCAGTGACGTGGTGACCGTGACATCGGTGCTCTCCGACGAGACGCCGACCAGATAGCCGTTCGCCGTCCCTCCGGCGGCCACGCTCATGTGAGCGGCGCCAGCGGTCACCGCATAGTTGCTGACTCTGCCGGTCGTGGTCCACGCACCTCCGACATCGGCTGAGCCGAGTCCTGAACTGACGTCGCGAGTGAAGGCATCCGTCGCGATGCCCGTTGGCACCGGCATCGGCGCTGAGACGGTGACGGATCGAGTAGTCGTGTCGGTGGCGCCGTCGTTGTCGGTGACGGTCAAGCTGATCGAATAGGTTCCGGCTTCGGCATAGGTGTGCTGCCCGGTGACGCCGTCACTGACGCTATCGTCACCCCACGACCAGGCGAATCCGGTGACGGTCCCATCGGAATCTGCCGATGGCGAAGCATCCGCTGAGACCGCCAGCTGATCGGTGGCGACAGTGAATGCAGCGGTCGGTGCTGCGTTCTGCGGGACGCTTGTGGCGGAGCCCAGTGAGTAGTGCTGCGAGATCACGTCGCCGCTGAGTGGACGCGGATAAACGGCGACATCGTCGATCGTGCCGACGAACCACGGGCTCGACGAGTTCCACGTGTTGTCCCCGCCAATGCGCCAGTAGCCGGAATACGCCTGGGCGCCCGCTTGCGGATTCGTGCCGATGAGAGCGCCATCAACGTAGAGCGCCAGTCCATCAGCTGACTGCTGCGCGAGCACATGGTGCGCGGCTCCATCGTTATAGGAGAGCCCGGTCACGATGGTGTTGGCCTGCCCGGTCCAGGTGCCGAATACCAGGCGACCGTCGTCTTGCAGGTAGACGTGCCGGTCATAACTGTCCGACAATCCAGTCGAAGCGCTGCCGAAGCCGATGATCTTTCCACCCTGCGTTGTCGTCGTGCTGAACCAGGCCTCCAGCGCATAGATGCCGGGAGCCTCAATCAGGGTGTCACTGCTGACGATTCCGCCGCTAAACGACGCGGCCGTGTTGCTCGTGCCGCTCAGCAGTCCGGCAGCGCCCAGGGTGACCGGGTCGGAATAGGTTCCAGGCTGGTCGGAGGCCGATGAGTCGTTCGCTTTCGTTCCAGTGTCTTCACCCAGACGCCAATACAGATCAGGTTCAGCGCTGTAGACGGCCGCGCCGTAGGCGTCGGTAGGAGCCGAAGGGACGGGACTCGTCCGGCCGGAGGCGACAAAGTGTGCCACGATCTGCTTCTGCGTGAGGGGGGCGGAGTAGACGGCGACCTGGGCGATGTCGGCGGCGATGAATGCGCTCGTGGGCTGGCTGGGCCAGCCAGTGACGTTGTCTCCTCCTACGCGCCAGAAGCCCTGGTAGTCCTGACCCGAGGTGATGCTGGCGCGCTGCGCGACCTTCTTGCCGTCGATCAACAGCGACATGCCGGAGCTGCCGAGACTGGCCACTATGTGATGCCACTGGCCATCGTTGTACGAAGCGGACGATGCGATCGTCTGCACTCCGCCGGGGTGGACACCGAACCAGACACGACCGCCCGTGTCCATGTACACATGCCGGTCATAATCGGTGCTTTGGCCGCTATCACTGTTGCCGAACCCGATAATCTTGCCACCCTGTGTGGTCTCGGTTTTCACCCAGGTCTCGACACTGAACGAATTTGAGGAGCTCTGGGCGTCGTTGGTCGCGGCGAATCCGGTCGCCGTGCCGTCGAAACGGCTTGCCGTGATGGCAGCGTCCACGATTGCTCCGGGAACGCCGGGGCTGACCCCGGCGTTCCGGGTCAGGTCTGCGCCGCCGGTCCAGTCGAAAGCCGGGGCACCGGATGCCTCATTCAGTGGCCAATACGACTTGGGGGAGTCTGCAAAAACACTCGCGGAATAGTCGCTGAGGGTGTCGGATGTGATGGTGACACTGGCCGAACCACCCGTTTGCGTATTGCCGAACGGGTCCGTGACCCGAATTCGATAGGAGTAGCTCTGGCCCGGGGTGAGTCCAGTGTCGGTAAAGGACAGTGCCGGCCGGTTCCAGTCGGAGGAGAGCCCCTGAACGCTGGTGACGGGGACGCCGTCGCGCAGCACCTCATAGGTGAGGCTCTCGTTGTCGCGATCGTAAGCCGACTTCCAGCTCAGACGCGCTGTTCCGCTCGCGAACGACATGACCGACGGCAGGAACGCCGATGGATCGAACGAGGCGTTGGTAACACGCGGTCCTTCGTTATTCGGGGCTATGCTCGGCACGGCGAATCGGGCCAGGCCCTGTTGACGTTTGTTATTCACCATCGTGAACTCTCCGCCGTAGAGCAGATACTGGGTATCAGCCGTCACGTGCCACGGACCCTGGCCTTGCCCGGTGAAGCTACCGGTGTTGATGTCGGGATAAAACGCCAGCAGATCGGGTCGAGGTGTGCCCTCGAAGTTGTAGTAGCCGTGCGTGTCGGCAGTGATGACGCCGCCGACATCCATGCTGAAGGCAAGGGTGCGATGGTAGGTCCACGGTGAAGTTTGTTCGAAGCCGTCGATGTTGCCGCAGTAGTGCGCATGCTCGGTCGTGTAGACCTTGTCGCCAGCCGGCACCGCAGAATAGGTGTCCCCATGGCAGTCTTCGACCCAAATCAGACTGCCGTCCTCCCAGCTGGCACGGAATGTTCCTTCGAGGTTGCCGCCGTCCCCGAACACGTAGCCGGTGCCGAACACCCCTTCGGCCGATCCGGTCAGGCTGAGGATGGCCGCCTGGCTGCCGGCGTTTCGAATCAGGCCGTTGACTTTCCACGGCAGTGACGCGCCGGTTGTGGCATCCGTTGCGGCCATGCCGTATCCAGGGTTGGAACTATCGTTATAGGTCGTGAAGGATCCGCCAATGACGACCTTGCTGCCGTCGGGTGAGGCGACGAGGGCGTTGACGGTACCACCGGCCGGCGTGCCCGACCAGGGCAGCAGAGCGCCGGTGGAGCCGTTGAAGGCTGCCATCCTGGCGCGAGACTTACCGCTAGCCGACGTGAACGTGCCGCCGACGTATACGCTATCGCCCGCGAAGGTGAGTGCCTTGACGCCCGCGTTGAGAACCGGCGCCCAGTCGGGAATAAGAGCGCCACTCTGTACGGCGAAAGCGGCAACGCGATACCGGTTGACGCCGCCGATGTTCGTGAAATAGCCTCCGGCGAACAGCCGCGACCCGTCATTAGAGACGGTCAAGGCGCGGACAGCGCCGTTGACATCGGGATTGAAGGAGGCCACAAGAACGCCGGTGGTGAGGTTGTAGGCCAACAGGTTGTTGCGCACGACCTCGTTCACGCCGTCGGCTGAGCCGGCGGGTCGCGAGCGGGTGAATTCCCCCCCGACGTAAACGGTGTCGCCCACAATGAGTTGTGCCCAGACGACCCCATTGATCTGCGCGGTGGGGAGCGAGTCGGCCGATACTGTCACGGGAGTAGTGGCATCCGTGGGGCGACTGTCAGCGACGGCGGCCAGTGGCACTGCGAGAGCGCCCACAACGAGCGCCGTAGAAGCAACCATGGCCAAGAGCCAATTGCGGGTATTCGTTATTGCGCGCACCAGAGAGGCCTCACTTTGACTTTCTTCGCAGCCGCCGGATAACCACCGCACAGATCGGAGCTTAGTGAGAGATTCTCAGGGGCAAACTCCCCCATGCGGGGGTGGAACGCCCCCCTCATGGGGGAGTCTGGCTGGGTGACGTCTTTTTTGCAGCTCACGGCAGAGCCGATCGGGGTCGGACCAAGGCCTAGAGAAACCCAGAGACCCGACCCGGCAGAACGGTGAAGGAAAGCTCGTTGACCGCGGCGACCCTCTCTACCCGGCGCAACCCGGCGTGTGCGTCGCAGGCCGGCAACGCCTGGGCTACACACTCGGAGCAGATTACGAGTTGTTCCCGGCAGGAAGGATCCCCACAATTAGGCATGTTCGTGGTCGGCGCGGCACAGATTTGGCAGACGCCCAGCACGGCAGCGCCGGGAGCGAAGTCGATGGACATCCGCTGGTCGAAGACGTAGAGCGAACCAGACCACAGGCCTTCGTTGCCGAAGGCCTCCCCGTAGCGCACAATGCCGCCATCGAGTTGGTAGACCTCGTCGAACCCGCGGGACTTCATCAGGCCGCTGAGTACCTCACACCGGATGCCACCGGTGCAGTAGGTCACCACCGGCTTGCCCTTGAGATGGTCGTACTTGCCGCTGTCGAGTTCGGCCACGAACTCGCGCGTGTTCACCACGTCGGGTACGACCGCGTCGCGAAAGTGGCCGATTTCAGCCTCGAACCGGTTGCGCCCGTCGAAGAAGACCACCTCGTCGCCGCGCTCGGCGACCAGAGCGTTCAGTTCGGCTGGCTGCAGCTTGGTGCCGCCCCCGACGACTCCCGCTTTGTCGACGCGCAACTCGCCGGGCGCGCCAAAGCTCACGATCTCGTCGCGCACCTTGACCACGAGTTTTGGAAAGTCCAGACTCTGGCCGTCCTCGTCGAGGCCGGTGCCCTCGCTCCACTTGAAATCGATGTTCTTGAACGCGGGGTAGCCGCGCGTCTTGCGGATGTACTTCTTGATCGCGGGCAGGTCGCCGCCGACCGTGCCGTTCAGGCCATCCTTCGAAATGAGGATGCGCCCGCGCAGGCCGAGCCCGGCACACAGGTCGCGTTGCCAAAGACGCACCGCATCGGGGTCGGCCAGTGGTGTGAAGATGTAAAAGAGCAGAATCTTCGGAATGGCCATGGGCTCATTTTACGAGAGTGCGCGCATTGTTCGAGCGCACGGCAAAGCGCCACCCCTCGCTGGAGTCGTTTCCAACGGTGACTGCTCGGAAGCTACCACGGTTTCATGCCCCTCGCTAGCGGCATTCTTGAGCGTGCACGGGAACCGGCGGCGTAGGCTGACGGAGCGCCACAACCAGACGCGCATTCAGGAGGCCATTGTGACCAACGACCCGCTCGCCCGCTTCGGCGAGGTGCCCCAGTTTTCACTCACTAGCAGCGACATGACCGATGGCGGTCCGTTGCGGTCAGCGCAGTACGGTGCCGATGCCGGGGGAGCGGATGTTTCCCCCCAGCTCTCCTGGCGGGGTTTTCCAGCCGAGACCCTGAGTTTCGCGCTTACCGTGTTCGACCCCGACGCGCCGACCGGTTCGGGGTTTTGGCACTGGGCTGTAGCCAACCTGCCGGTCTCCGTGACTGGGCTTTCCGCTGGAGTTCAATCGTTGCCGGCCGGCTCGCTCGTACTGCCTAATGAGCTGCGACTCACCTCATTTTCCGGCGCCGCACCGCCGCCGGAAACCGGTACCCACCGCTACCAGTTCATCGTTCACGCGCTCGACGTGCCAACGCTTGACCTCGACCCGCAGTCCACACCGGGCGTCCTGGGCTTCAACCTGCACTTTCACACGCTTGCGCGTGCAGTATTGGAGGCGACCGGGGTCGCGGGTGGGGCATCCGCTGCCTGAACGCCCGGCGTTCGACCCACGTGAAACCGGAAATCAACCCCAAATGGGATTGTTCCCAGCGAGGATTCGGGGGAGTCGACTTATCCTCAATCAATGAGTCAAGTCACCACCACGTTCGACAGGGATAGTCGCATCCCCCCGCACCGTTCCCCATCATTGCCAGAACGCACCACGCCGAACCGCAGCACGCCAAACCGCACCACACCAGAAAGTGCCGCGCCGGTACCGGCCTGGCTGCACGGTATCCGTCTACACACTGATGGCGTCACTGTCGACCGGTCGGCTCATCGAGAGACCGGGATTCGCCGCCTGCCGGTCTGGGCGTGGCGCGCGCTCATGCTGCGACGGGCGGCTCCGGTGCATAAATTCAACCTGCACCCGATCGATTCCGTTGAGTACGACCTCGATCTGGATTACATCGGCGACGGCCAGAAGATTCACCGGCTCGACGTACTCGCTCCCAAACGCGCGGATGGTGCGGAACCGCTGCCCGTCTACGTGTACTTTCACGGCGGTGGCTGGACCTCGGGTGACAAAGATCCGCTCACCAAGTACTGCGCGAGCCAGGCCGCCGAAGGCATGATCGTCGTCAATGCCAACTATCGAATGGCGACGCGGTTTCAGCTCAAGCACATGTTGCAGGATGGCAACGCCGTGCTCGACTGGGTGGCCCGCAACATCGCCGCCTACGGGGGAGACCCGACACGCATCGTGCTCGGTGGTGATTCCGCCGGCGGCCACATTGCGGCGCTGCTCACAGCGGCGGCGTTCGAGCCAGAACTCGCCACACACTATGACATCGCACCCCCGGTCGCCCCGCGAAACCTGCGCGGCCTGGTGCAGCACTGCAGCATCGCCGATTTCTCGGTGCTGTTCGACCGCGGGTTTGTACTGAGCCTCAATTTCGTCAGGATGCTGTTGCCCGATCGGGGGCGGGGACTGCACCTGCGCACGGCCGCACGTTTTATGTCGCCGATCGAGTGGCTCAACCGCGGGTTTCCGCCGGTCTTTGTCACGACATCGGAGCGCGATTACTTTTACCGCGCCAACCTCAACTTCATCGAGGCGCTGCGGGCGCGCAAGATTCGCGTCGATACCTTGATTTATGGCCGACAGAGCGTCAATACCAAGCACACCTGGCAGCAAGACGACACGCATCCGGAATCGCAGGAGGTCTACCGTCGCCTCGGAGCATTCGTGCGTGCTGTCGCGCCGCGCGCGGTCGCTGCACTCTAGGTCAGGACCACGCATGGGTCGCCGCGATCACCCCCTGCTGGGGCATCGGATGCTGGTGCTCACCCACAATAGTCACCGTGCCTGAGCGCCGGTGTCGTTAGCATCGAGTCGTGCATATGTTCTTCAGAACCCTCCTTCATGCCCTGCTGTCGAAGTTCGGCCCTCGGCTCGGTCACTTCGACGTCGCTCGCACCAACTTCGTGACAATGCCGACCGACCTGGATATTTTGCGGCACATGAATAACGGGGTCTACCTGTCGATCATGGACGTGGCCCGCTTCGATATGTTGCACCGAACCGGCGTCTGGGCCATTTTCCAGGAGCGCGGCTGGTACCCGGTTGTGGTTTCTGAGACGATCAGCTTTCGCAAGTCGCTCACGGTCGGCCAGAAGTTCACGGTGGAGTCGCGCATCCTCGGCTTCGACGAGAAAGCCGTATACGTCGAGCAGCGTTTCGTGCGACCGGATGCCGATGGCTCACCCGAAATCTACTCCCACGGCTACATTCGCGGCCGCTTTCTCAAGCGCACCGGCGGCGTGGTGACGATCGACGAGCTGCTCGAGGCGATCGGTGTCGCCCCCGACGATGTGACGGTGCCCGAGTGGCTGCTTGAGTGGAGCCGCAATGCCGCGGCTCCCGCCACGCGAGCCCCCGCGCCGAGCATCTGGAACTAGCTGAACGGGTTGCGCCAACCGCGCCACGAGCAGCGTCAGCTGCGCCAAAGTGGTTCGAGGCTGGCGGTGTTGGCAGAGCGGGTCCCCACTGCTGCGTCGTTCTTCAGCCGCACGTCAGTTGAGTTTGAGCGCTATCGAGAGGAAGGTGCCGCTCTAAGGGGTTTGGCTTGCGGGCACGTGTACAGCCTTCGAGCCAATGTGTGCGGGTGTGCGGTTGCGGGAAATTCTTGGCCGCCAACTCGACCGGGCAGGCTGTAGTGGTGGAAGAAGTTCCCGATTCCCAGGTTCCCGAGGGTGTTCGGCGGCGGACCTATACCGCCAAGTACAAACGCGACATTCTGACCGAGTGATGAAGTCCATGATTTGTCCGTGTCTGGAGGGTTTTTTCATGGGGCAGCAGGCGCCCCGATCGCGCCGCCGCGAGGCCGGGTTCAGAAGGGTTTGGTGGGCAGGTATTTTCCGTCGAGGGTGATCACGGCACGTGAACCGCCGTCGGGGTCTTCAACTTTCTTGATGTCTAGCTTGAAATTGATGGCGCTGATGATGCCGTCGCCGAACTGTTCGTGGACCAGGGCCTTCAAAGTGGAGCCGTAGACCTGCATCATTTCGTAAAACCGGTAAACGGTGGGGTCGGTCGGGATGCCGCCGGGGATGCTGCCGCGCATCGGAATGGTCTGCAGCAGCATTGCGGCGTCCTTGCCTAGACCCAGCCGCTCAGCGACGAGTTCCGCAGCGGCTTCGGGCAACGGATGCTGACCGAGCAGGGCGGCGGTGACGAAAACTAGGCTCAAACCGGTGCCATCGGTCAGTTCCTGCCAGGAGAGGTCCTTGCGCATCTTGGCGTCGATGATGGCGGCGGTCAGTTCCTCGCGCGGAGCTGGGGTGTTCTGGGAATGAATCATGGTGTTTTCCTTTTCTTTTGGTGATACGAGGTGGTTAGGCGGCCAAGCCGGATACGGCCGGTGTGGCATGGTCCGGCGCATTGCCCGCGAGTGGGACAAAATGGCCGGTGACACCGTCCAGGGTGTCAATGGAGCCGGTTTCGATGTCGTAGACCCAGCCGTGGAGGTTTAGCCGGTTCTGATCCAGGGCCAAGGCGACGGAGGGATGGGTCCTGATGTTGGTCAGCTGGGCGATGACGTTCCCGCGGACCATGGCCTTCAACGACTCGTGGGCCGATGCGTGGGTACGGGCGGCATTGACGGCCTTCGCCGCGTCGGCGTGGGCAAGCCAATTGGCCACGGCCGGCAAGTGGTCCAGGTTCATGTCGGTCGAGATGGCAGTCATCGCTCCGCAGTCGGAATGGCCACAGATGATGATGTCCGTGACGCCCAGGACGGCGACCGCGTACTCGACTGTCGCGGAGACACCGCCGGGCTCCGGGCCGTAGGCGGGCACGATGTTGCCGGCGTTGCGCATGACGAACAGGTCACCCGGTTCCTGCTGGGTCAGCAGCTCTGGCACGACCCGGCTGTCCGAGCAGGCAATGAACAGGGCCTCAGGGCTCTGGGCGGTGGCCAGCTCCTTGAAGAGTTCAGAACGCGCCGGAAAGGCCTCCCGTTGGAATTTCAGAAAGCCTTCAATGATGTTTTGCATGGGCTGTCCTCTCGATGTTTGGGGGGATATCTCAATGATGACGGAAACTATCTATAGTGTCCAAGACCTATTTATGATGGAATCAATAGGTAATTTCTATAGTTGGAGAATTGTGATGTTGCGCCACATTCGTTACCTGACCGCGGTGGCGGAACACCAGAATTTCACTCGCGCGGCCGAGTCGCTCCGCGTCTCCCAACCGACGCTGTCGCAACAGATCAAGCAACTGGAGAACTCGTTAAACGTTCAGCTCTTGGACCGGTCCGGACGGACCGTGCGGCTGACAGACGCTGGCGAGGCCTTCCTGCGCTACACCCGCCGCGCCCTGCGCGAACTTGACGCCGGAACCCGGGCCATCCACGACGTGCAGGACCTGAGCCGTGGATCGCTCCGGTTGGCGATGACGCCTACGTTCACCGCGTACCTGATCGGTCCACTGGTCGAACGCTTCCGCACCCGCTATCCCGGCATCACCTTGAGCCTGCAGGAGATGACCCAAGACCGCATCGAGGTGGCACTGGCCGAGGACACCCTCGACCTAGGCATCGCATTTGCCGAGGTGCGTTCGTCCGAGATTGAGACCCAGGCCTTGTTCGTCGAAACTCTCAGCCTGGTTGTCGGCAACAACCATCTGCGCGTCGGACAGCAGGCACCCATGACCCTGCGGGAGTTGGAACAGGAGGAGCTTGTGCTGCTCAGTAATGACTTTGCTACCCGGCGCCACATCGACCTGCATTTTCGGGACCACGGCGTTGCCCCCCGCATCGCGATCGAAGTCAACTCCGTCAGCGCGATCATGGAAATCATTCGTCGTGGCCAGCTCGCCACCGTGCTGCCCGAAGCCATTGCCCGCGAACAGCACGGGCTCAACCCGGTTGCCGTGCTGCCTGCTATTCCACACCGCACCGCAGCCCTGCTCAGAAGGCAGGGTGCGTACATGAGCGCAGCCAGCAGGGCCTTCACCGAGCTGATATCGATGTGGAGCTAGCCGCCTGACCCCGCCACGACCAACGAAGTCACCGTCAAAGGACCTGTCCAACACCACCGATTCGTTTTACAGAAAACCAATGCAGCGCTCGGCGGCCATCGCATTGTGGTGCGCGATGGCGCCGACAGTGGCGATCAAGCCGGGCAAGACGTTGACCACCCGCACGCCTTTCGGCCCGACTTCGGCGGCGAGAGAGCGACTGTAAAAGTTCATGGCCTCTTTCGATAATGCGAGAACGAGGTTAAAAACATGCCGTTCGTTGGTTCCCGCGTCTGCGTTGGCGATCACGATTATCCGGATCACTGCGTTTGCCAACCAGAGCACGACCATTGCGAGGCTGAGTCCGACTTGGTTTCTGTCGACCCACAAAATCATTCGTCCGCAAGTCGGGGTGTCGATGTCTAGGTGATCTCCCAATTCCTACGAGTTCGATGAAAGGTTCCACTCGCGGTCGTTTTTCTGACGGCCGTGATGCCTCGCTGCAGCGCGACCGCGGCTGTCTCGTCAGCAGGCGAATCCGATCGCGGACTGCGAGAATCAATGCATGACTTCCACCGATCGTGCGGCGATACTCGTTGGGCGGGGGAAAGCCCTCGAATGGATCACGCTGGGGTGGAACTTCATTGGTGTCATCGTGCTGGCTTTCCTCGCGACCGTGGCGGCTGTGGTGGTCCTGGTTACCGAAAGACGGGTGGCGTTCATCGACGGTCTCCTTGCCAGCGCGGTGCTCCTCGGCTTGGTACTCGATCTGGCACTCGGATGGTGGTGGGCCGACCCGCTCGCGGGTTACGTCATCGTCTATTACGTGGCTCGCGAGGGTCTCAGAATCTTTTGTTCGAACGGGGGCAGCTTATGACGACCTGGTGGACCGTTGTCCTGAGCGTGCTCGGCGGATTGCTGGTGCTATGGCTGGTTCTTGTTCTCGTTCTCTGGATCGAGCAACGCCGGCAGCCTGGCGGAGCATCACTTCGTGATCTGCTGCGCCTCGCGCCCGACGTCGCCCGGCTACTCAAACGCCTCGCCGCCGATCGAACCGTGTCGATCGGGGTTCGAATCTGGCTCGCGGTTCTTTTGCTCTACCTGCTGTCGCCGATCGACTTGATTCCGGATTTCATACCCGTTCTCGGTTACGCCGACGACGCCATCGTTGTCGCGATCGCTCTACGATTCGCGACTCGCCGGGCGGGCAGCGATGCGGTCAAGCGGCATTGGCCGGGAACACCCGAAGGGCTCTCAGCCGTGCTCCGACTGGCTGGCTTGAAACCCTCGGCGTAATGCTCGCGTTCGCTAAACGATCCGAAACCCGTCGAGCAGGCGTCCCAGCGAGGGTTCGTCTTATGGAACTTCTGCGGAGCGCTTCTCGCCACTGCCAAGAGCTACCGCAGCACGAAGTGACCGATTAGGCGGTGCGCACCGGAACGATGAGGTCCTTGTAGAACTGCGCGTGCGCTGGATAGTAATGCTCCCACTCGGGCAATGGCAGGCCGGCTCGGGAGGCGACCAGTCGATCGAGGTAAAAGTCCCAGCCCGGCCCCATCGTGGCGACCTCCGAGGGGGAACG
The DNA here is from genome assembly GCF_004403345.1 of Cryobacterium lyxosi. Taxonomy (NCBI): domain Bacteria; kingdom Bacillati; phylum Actinomycetota; class Actinomycetes; order Micrococcales; family Microbacteriaceae; genus Cryobacterium; species Cryobacterium lyxosi. Next base: position 82,936 of record NZ_SOGT01000002.1, on the reverse strand, counting down.
CAAGCGTTGCCCGAACGTGAGGTTGGTCATGCCGTCGCCCTCGACCAGGTGGAACAGCGCGCGCCAAGAATCCTCGCCCTCGCCGAAATCGCCGCTGAAGCGGTGCGGAGCCTGGCACTGCCGAATGCTCACGTACTCCCACTTGGCGTCCGGCTCCGCCGTCATCCTGAATTTGACGGCCCCGGTGGCCGGCGAACCGGTGTAGGTGCCGATCCACTTCTCGAGTTCGGCCGGGCGGGTCAGGCTCGCCCACACTTTTTCGATCGGCGCGTTGAACAACCGATTCAGCATGAGATACAGGCCGTCCTCGCGCTGAACGAGGCGTCCGGTGGGCTTGGCTGACATGGTGACCTCCACTGTGAGTGAAACGCGAGTCTTACCTCAGGCTAGGCCACTTTGCGCCCCTCGGCTATATGTCAGAGGCCCTCCAGAACGGACACGGCGGCGTTGTGGCCGCCCGCTCCGCTGACCCCGCCGCAGCGGCCCCACCGGTTTGGGTTTCGATGCGAGGGTGACCGTCGGCATCCGTCATGACCAGATCCTATCGAGGGCGAGAAGTCACCTTGTATTCGCCTGCCAGACACCTGGGACCGCTACGCAGAGGCATCCAATGTCTGTTCCCAGGAGGATCACCGCATGAGCGCCTTGAGACGCCCAGCCCGACGCCGAGTTCCCATAGTCACCGAGTTCCCATAGTCACCGAGTTCCCATAGTCACCATGGCGGCCGTCGTCGCCTGCGCCGCGCTCGCGGCCGCGCCCCTCGTGTCGGCCGCGCCCCTCGTGTCGGCGGTGCCGATGGCCTCGGCGCGATGGCCATCGAATCGCCCAGCAAAACGGATACCGGCTGGCTCGTCTTCTTCGACGCCACCGCCGCGGCGCCCACAATTCTCGGTGCCGTCAGGGTTGGAGCCCTGCCCGACATGGTCAGCATCTCGGCCGACGGCAGCTACGCCGTCGTGGCCAACGAGGGTGAGCCGAACGACGCCTACACGATCGACCCCGAGGGTTCCGTGGGCGTCGTCACACTGCCCGGCACGCTGGCCGCACCGGCGCAGTCTGCCGTTACGACGGCTGATTTTCACGCCTACGAAGCCAATGGCGGCAGGACGTTGCACGAGGACGTGCGCGTCTTCGGCCCGACGGTCAATACGGCGTTCCCGATCTCGGCCAACCTCGAACCCGAATATGTAGCGATTGACGAAATCACCGCCTACGTTGCCCTGCAGGAAGCCAACGCCGTCGCCATCGTCGACCTTGCCACACCAAAAGCTGTTAGGACGAGCTCTACTCCTTCGGCTCGCGCTCGTTCTCCATCTGGAACACGAACGGCACGCAGGCCTTCGGCTCCGGAGACGACTTCGAACGCATCCCCGCCGCGGCGAACCCCGCGTACTTCAACTCCACGCACAGCGATGCCATCACCGACCTGTCGGCGGCTGGTGACCTCGGCCCGGAAGGTGTCACGTTCATCTCCGCAGAGAAGTCTCCCACCGGTGAGCCAATGCTCGCCGTCGGCAACGAGGTATCCGGAACCACGACGATCTTCTCGATCAATACCATCGTCGCTCCGGTCACCACCGAGATCCAGGTGCCCGGCATCAACGACTTTCACGGTCGCCTCGAAGTCAACGCCAGGACCAGGAGGCCGGCGCTGCCGTGCTCGCTGGAGCCGTCGCGCAGCCGAAGACCGAAAACCCGAACACCCTGTTCGTCTCCGCGGGAGACAACATCGGCGCCTCCACCTTCACGTCGTTCTCGCAGCAGGACGAACCGACCATCGACGCCCTCCTCGCGGCCGAGCTGGACGCATCCGTTGTGGGAAACCACGAGCCCGACGCCGCACAGGGCGAGCACATCGTCGGCATGTCCCTGAACGGTGTGGCGATCTCCCCGGCCGCAGTCTTTCGCGTCACGACGAACTCGTTCCTGGCCGCGGGCGGTGATAAATTCACGACCTTCGCCGCCGGAATCAACGCTACGGATACTGGCCAGGCCGACCTCACCGCCACTGTCTCGTACTTCGAGCAGCACGTGCTCGTCGACCCGGCACCGCTTGGCCGCGCCGTGCTGGCGGGCACCGACTGGGCCAGTGTCACGGTCGGCGACGCCGGGTTCACCCCGGGCGAGCGGGTCACCGTCACGGTCTCCGGGCTGAACCCCGGGCAAAAGATCACCGGCACGCTCTACTCCACACCGGTGAACCTCGGCACCTTCGCGGCCAACGCCGCTGGAATTGCCACGTTCTCGGCGGTGATCCCGATCAACACCCCGGTCGGGGCGCACGATGCCCCGGCTGTCGTGCCCGGGGCATCCGTCTGTGATCGCAGGGGCGTGTCACACCGGCGCGAGCGGCTCGAACGGGCGTGGCGGCTCGAGCGGGTCGGACTCGGTGGGCTTGGCCACCTTGCTTACCGCCCGGTCGAGGGCGCCGCGCACCGCGACGACGCCGGGGCGCCCGGCACTCGAACGACGCGCGGCCGAAAATAGGGTGCGATGTGGTGTGCCCGGCAGATCGTGCAGCTGCACGGCCGGCATACGACCGGCCCAGACCAAATCGGGCAGAATGCCCACGGCATTGCCTGATTCAATCAAGCGGATGTGCGCGATCAGGTCGGCGGTCTCAAACCGAACGTCGGGTTCGAACCCGGCCGAACGGCATAGCTGCGTGGCCCACTGGCGCGAGGCGGTGCCGACCGGTTCCATCACCCAGGGCAGGCCGGCGGTGTCCTCGAGCCTGTCGGCGCCAACGCGCGAGTTCTCCGCGGGCGGCACCGCGAGCCGTAATGCGTCCGTCGCGAGGTTCACCCGGTCGAGGTCGGGCCAGTGCGCGCGAGTGTGGCCGGGATACTGCTCGGCCAGCACGAGGTCGAAGTCCCGTGCCGCGACGTCGAACAGGCCACGCTCGGGCTCACGCTCGGTCACTTCGACCCGCAGCGCTGGAAATTCCTCGGCGAGAAAGGTGAGCGCCCGCGGAATCACGGCCAGGGCTGCCGACTGGAACACAGCCACCCGCACGGTGCCAGACACGGTCGTCGTGCTGGCACGCAGGTCGGCCTCAGCGAGCTCGAGCCGCTCCAGCAGATGCGTGGTGTGCTCGACCAGAATCTCGGCTTGCGGGGTGAGCTGCACGCGGCGACCGACTTTCTTGAGCAATACGACGCCGGCCTCTTTTTCGAGCAGCGCGAGCTGTTGCGACACCGCGGACGGGCTGTACGCGAGGGCCGTGGCGACCCCGGCCAGGGTGCCGCGAATCTTCAGTTCACGCAGCAGCCGCAACCGCCTGACATCCAGCATGTGCTACTCCGTACACCCATCAGCCCACCAAAAACCAAACCATTAGAAATTATAACGAATACCCTGCATAAACAATTGCTTTTGCTAAATATAGGCTGGTCCCAGACTTGACACACCAGAGCACCCCATCCGCGAACGAAAGACTAGTCTCGTGACCATGACCAACGCCTCCACCCGCCCCGCCAACGAGGATTTCAGTGCGGAGGTCATCGCGCTCGTCAAGAAATGGCTCGACGAAAGCGCCACCATCCCAGCGGATGCCGCGGCCGAGCGGCTCGCCGGCGTGCTGAAGGACCCCAACGGCCTGGACTTCACTGTCGGCTTCGTGGACGGCGTCATGCGCCCCGAAGACAAGATGGTTGCCGGTTACAGCCTCGCGCGGGTCGCCAAGAAGGCACCCGGCTTTCTGCCGGTGCCCATGCGCGCCGCCATCGGACTCGGCGGCATTCTCGGTCCGGTACTGCCTTGGGTAGTCATTCCGGCAGCCCGCATGGTGCTTCGCCAGATGGTCGGCCACCTCGTCGTCGACGCCACCCCCGACAAGCTGGGGCCCGCACTGGCTCATCTGAAAGAAGGAGGCAACCGCCTCAACATCAACCTGCTAGGTGAATCGGTGCTCGGCGAGAAGGAAGCGCGCGAACGGCTCGAGGGCACCAAGCGCATCCTCGAACGCCCAGACGTCGACTACGTCTCGATCAAGGTGTCGTCGATCGCCAGCCAGCTGTCGATGTGGGCCTTTGATGAGACCGTCACCCGGGTGGTCGAACGGCTGACGCCGCTGTATGAGTTCGCCGCGGCATCCGCTACTCCGAAATTCATCAACCTCGACATGGAAGAATATCGCGACCTCGATCTCACCATCGCGGTGTTCGAGGGGCTGCTCGACCAGCCGCAACTCGCCCAGCTTGAGGCCGGTATCGTGCTGCAGGCGTACCTGCCCGACGCCTTCAGTGCCATCCAGGGCCTGACCCACTGGGCCCAGAACCGCCGCGCGGCCGGGGGAGCTGCGATCAAGGTGCGCCTCGTCAAGGGCGCCAACCTCGCCATGGAGCATGTCGACGCCGCCGTGCACGATTGGCCGCTCGCCACGTTCTCGACCAAGCAGGACAGCGACACCAACTACAAGCGGGTGCTCAACTGGGCGCTCACCCCGCAGAATACCGACGCCGTCAAGCTCGGCATCGCCGGCCACAACCTGTTCGACGTGGCCTGGGCGCACCTGCTCAGCGTCGCCCGTGGCGTCGATGACCGGGTCGATTTCGAGATGCTGCTGGGCATGGCCACCGCCCAGGCCCAGGCCGTGCGGCAGGACGTCGGGCAACTGCTGCTCTATACCCCCGTCGTCGACCCCGCGCACTTCGACGTGGCGATCAGCTACCTCATTCGCCGCCTCGAAGAAAACGCGAGCCAGGAGAACTTCATGTCGGCCGTGTTCGAGCTGACCAGCAGCCCGGAGCTGTTCAACCGCGAGAAGGCCCGTTTTCAGGCCTCCCTCGACGCGCTCGATGACCGGGTTCCTGCCCCCAGGCGCGTACAGGACCGCTCGAGCAGCTATGACCTCGATCGCCTCGCCGCCGCCCTCCCGGATGCTCGCCGCCAGAGCAGCGAGACCGCCTCCGATTCCGACCCGCAGCTGACCGAAGCCCTGCTCGGCATCACCCGCGGATCGGTGCCAGCACCCTCGAGCTTCCGCAATGAGCCCGACACCGACCCGTCACTGCCGGCCAACCGGGCCTGGGGCCGAGGCATCCTGGCCCGCGCCGAGGCATCCGTTCTCGGCACCGCCACCATTGAGGCCGCTGCAGTTCCCGATGAGGCCACCCTCAATTCCATCATCGACGGCGTGCTGGCCGCCGGGGCAGCGTGGGGCCAGAAGACCGGCGCCGAGCGCGCCGCCGTGCTGCATCGCGCCGGACTGGCGCTCGCTTCCAGGCGCGACCGCCTGATCGAGGTCATGGCGAGCGAGTGCGGCAAGACGATCACCGAGGGTGACGCCGAGGTGAGCGAAGCCATCGACTTCGCCAATTATTATGCCGAACGTGCCAAAGACCTCGACCGCGTTCAGGGCGCCATCTTCGTGCCCTCCAAACTCATCGTGGTCACCCCGCCGTGGAACTTTCCGACCGCCATCCCGGCCGGTGGCATGCTCGCCGCCCTCGCCTCCGGTGCTGGCGTCGTCGTCAAGCCCGCCACGATAGCCCAACGCACCGGTGCCGTCGTCGTCGAGGCGCTGTGGGAGGCAGGCATTCCGCGCGAACTTCTCGCGCTCGTTAACCTGCCTGACCGGGACCTCGGCGCCAAGCTCATCGCGCACCCCGCGGTCGACCGGGTCATTCTCACCGGCGGCTACGAGACGGCCGAGCTGTTTCGCTCGTTCCGCCACGACCTCCCGCTGCTCGCCGAAACCAGCGGCAAGAACGCCATCATCGTCACCCCCTCGGCTGACTTCGACCTGGCCGCCGCTGACGTCGTCAAGAGTGCTTTCGGCCACGCCGGCCAGAAGTGCTCGGCCGCGAGCCTGGTGATCCTGGTCGGATCGGTCGCGAAATCGGAGAGGTTCCTCGGCCAGCTGGTCGACGCGGCGACCTCGATCCAGGTGGGACCGGCCAGCGATCCGGTCACCCAGATGGGCCCGATCATGTCGCCGGCCGACGGCAAACTGCTGCATGCGCTGACCACCCTGGGCGCTGAAGAAAAATGGCTGGTCGAGCCGAAGCAGCTCGATGAGACCGGCAAACTCTGGTCACCCGGCATCCGCACCGGCGTCGCGCCCGGATCGTACTTTCACCTCACCGAGTTCTTTGGCCCGGTTCTCGGCGTGATGCACGCGCGCAATCTGGAAGAAGCCATCCGCTTTCAAAACGCCGTCGACTATGGGCTGACCACCGGGCTGCACTCGCTCGACGCCGACGAACTGGCCCTCTGGCTTGATTCTGTTGAGGCCGGCAACCTCTACGTCAACCGCGGCATCACCGGCGCCATCGTGCAGCGCCAGCCGTTCGGCGGGTGGAAGCGCTCCGCGGTGGGGGCCGGAACCAAGGCCGGCGGACCGAACTACCTGCTCGGCCTCGGCAGCTGGGTCAGCGAACCGGGCCGCAACAGCTCGACGCTGCACTTGCGCGGCCTCGAGCAGCGCGTCACCGACATCATCGAGGCCAGCCAGCCTTTTCTCGACTACACCGACTTCGACGTATTGCGCCGCTCGGCGGTGAGTGACGCTCTGGCCTGGCGCGAAGAGTTCAACGTCGTGCGCGACGCGACCGACCTCGGCGTGGAGCGTAACCTGTTCCGCTACCGCGCGCTGCCGGTCACCGTGCGCCTGACGGAAACCGGCACGCTCGCCCAGCTGCTGCGCGTGATCGCCGCCGCGACCCTGTCACGATCGAGCTTCGACGTGTCCAGCGCCATTCCGGTACCACCCGCCGTGCGCAATATCCTCGCCGAGCGCGAGACCCTGGTGGTCATCGAGAGTGACGAGGAGTGGCTCGACCGGGCCCGCTCGGGCAAAATCACGGCCAGCCGCGTGCGTCTCATCGGCAGCGACCCGGTGCTGGGCGCGGCGGAGGCGGCATCCGCTCTTGCTGAGGCCACGAACGGCAGCCCGGACATTGCCGTGTATTCCAACGCTGTCACCCAGGCCGGTCGCATCGAAGTGCTGCCGTTCCTGCGCGAACAGGCTATCTCGATCACCGCGCATCGGTTCGGCAACCCGAGCACGCTCTCGCAGGGCGTGATCTGAAAAACGGCCGGTGCGGCTCGCGTGGGCGCACCGGCTACGAGCTATTGGCATAGTGATTAGTGGGGCAAACTGGTAGGGGACGTATAATTACCGCTGTCCACAATTCGACAGGGGTTGACGCTTGAACGGAAATGCGACGACGACGCATCGAAACGTCGCTTTGTTGTCGGTAGCCAGTCTCATGGCGCCCCTCATCACGACGTCCGAAGAAATCGACCGACGGTTGAAGCCTGTTCTGACGCGCCTCAAGCTGCCCACCGGGCTGCTGCAGCGTGTGGCCGGAGTCTACGAGCGACGCAACTGGGGCCCGAACGAGACCTTCGACGACGCCGCGGTCAAGGCCGGCGAGATCGCGTTGCGGGAGGCCGGCATCAAGCCCAGCGACGTTGGCCTGCTGATCAACACTTCGGTCACTCGCAAACACCTCGAGCCCTCGGTCGCCGTGCGGATCCACCACGGACTCGGCCTGCCGTCGTCGGCGATCAACTTTGACATTGCAAACGCCTGCCTCGGTTTCGTCAACGGCATGACCCTCGCAGCGCAGCTCATCGACTCCGGCCAGATTAAGTACGCAGTGATCATCGACGGCGAAGACGCCGACGAGATCCAGTCCAACACGATCGAACGCCTCGGCCGCCCGGGCATCAAGCGCAAAGACTTCATGAGCGAGTTCGCGAGCCTCACCCTCGGCTCCGGCGCAGCCGCCGCAGTGCTCGGCCCGGCGGACGCGCACCCCGGCGGGCACCGCATCCTCGGCGGTGTCACCCGCGCGGCAACCCAATTCAATGACCTGTGCGTCGGCAGTGTCGACGGCATGTTCACCGACGCGAAAGCGTTGCTCAGGGGCGGTATGGAACTCGTCGTTTCGGCCTGGACCGAAGCCAAACGGGACTGGAGCTGGTCGAATATGGATCGCTACATCCTGCACCAGGTCTCAAGCGTGCACACCAACGCCATCATCAAGGCCACCGGCATGGACAAGACCAAGATTCCGCTGACCTTTCCCACCCTCGGCAACGTCGGCCCGGCGTCGATTCCGATCACGCTCGCGCAGGAGGCCTCGACGCTGAAATCGGGCAACCGGGTGCTGCTCATGGGCGTCGGCTCTGGCCTGAACACCGCCATGATGGAACTCGTTTGGTGAGGGTGGGCCCCCGGCGCCTTCCCGTCGCCACCTCGGACCCGGCCGCATTGCCACCGGCAGGCCTGCCCGGGCTGAACCCGGTGTGGTCGCGACTGATCGAGGTCACGGAGAGCGGCAGTGCTGGCGGTGTGACCCACGGCTGGCACCTGCTCGACAACGGCCCAGAGCTTGACGCGCTCGGCGTGATTCCGGTCGGCACGATTCTGTGTGTGCACGGCAACCCGACCTGGTCCTACCTCTGGCGCGGTCTGCTGGCCTCGGCAACGGAGGCCGCGGCGTCGGGCGCGCCAGCCTGGCGCGTGATCGCCGTCGACCAGCTCGATATGGGCTTCTCGGCACGCATTGGGAGGTTTCGCCCGCTCGCTCGCCGGGTGCAGGACCTCGCCGACCTGACAGACGCCCTCGAACTGGCTGGTCCGGTGATCACTCTCGGCCACGACTGGGGCGGAGTGGTGTCCCTCGGCTGGGCCGTCGACCATCCCGAGCTGCTGGCCGGCGTCATGCTACTGAACACCGCGGTGCACCAGCCGGCCGGCGATCCGATTCCGTCGCCGCTGCGGCTCGCGCTCGGGCGCGGCATCCTCGGACCGGCAACCGTGACCACGCCCGCCTTCCTCGCTACGACGCTGGCCCTGGCGCATCCGCCGCTGTCTGCCGCGGTGAAGCGCGGCTACCGCGCGCCGTACCGAACGAGCGCTCGCCGGGGCGGTATCGGCGGTTTCGTCGCCGATATCCCGGTAGCCCTCGCGCACGAGAGCCGGGCTGAACTCGACCGCATCGCCGAGGGCGTGCGCTCGCTCACGGTGCCCACGCTGCTGCTGTGGGGTCCGCGCGATCCGATCTTCAGCGACCGCTACCTCGACGACCTGGTCGAACGGATGCCGCACGCCCGCGTGCACCGGTTCGAGGGCGCTGGCCACCTGCTCGCCGAAGATGCGGACTACGCCGCCGCCGCGCTGCTCTGGCTGGGCGATGCGCTCGTGAGCGCTCCCCTCGAGGTCTCGGGCGCGGGCGCGGTATCGGTATCGGGCTCGGTCGAGCCGAGCGAGACGGCCGTCTCGGGGAGCCTTGCCGCGTGGGCGGCAGCGGGCACGCATCCGCTCTGGCATTACCTCGACGAATTACAGGCCTCCGACGACACCGCCCTCGTTGATATGCAGCCGGCCCCTCGCGCCGTTAGCTGGCGACTGCTCTCGCTGCGCGTTCGGCAGATTGCCGCCGGACTCGTGCACATCGGCGTCAAACCCGGCGACCGAGTCTCGTTGCTCGTGCCGCCAAGCGCCGCCCTCACCGCGGTGCTCTATGCCTGCGTACGCATCGGCGCCATCGTCGTCGTAGCGGATGCCGGCCTCGGCCTGGCCGGCCTCACTCGCGCCGTGCGCGGCGCCCGCCCCGACTTCGTCATCGGGGCCGCTCCCGGCCTCCTGGCCGCCCGGGCGCTCGGTTGGCCCGGACGTAAAATTTCGGTCGCAGGCTTTCCGGCCCCGATGGCCCGGCTGATCGGCGTCGAGCACACCCTCGCCGAACTGATCAGCCTGGGCCAGGCCCGCCTCAGTGCCGGTGACGGGCTTCCGCCCGAACCCGCGCCGAGCGATGCGGCCGCCGTGCTGTTCACGTCGGGTTCGACCGGCCCGGCCAAGGGGGTCGTCTACACGCACGGCCAGCTCTCGGCCGTGAGCCGTGCGCTCTTTCTGCAGTACGGCGTCGGTGTCGGCACCGGCCTCGTCGCCGGATTCGCCCCGTTCGCGCTGCTCGGTCCGGCCCTCGGTGCCCGCTCGGTCACCCCCGACATGGACGTCACCGCGCCGAAGACCCTCACCGCGTCTGCCGTCGCGTCTGCCGTCGCCGCGATCGACGCGACGGTCGTCTTTCTCTCGCCCGCGGCCCTCGTGAACGTCGTCGCGACCGCCGCTGCGCTCACGCCGGCCGACCATGCTGCCCTCGCCGGGGTGCAGCGTTTTCTCTCGGCCGGTGCGCCGATCTCTGAGAGCCTGCTCGCCCAGGCCGCGGCGCTCATGCCGGAAGCGACCGCGCACACGCCATACGGCATGACCGAGGGCCTGCTCATGGCCGACATCACGCTCGAAGGCATCCGCGCCGCGGCTGCGAGTGTCGCACAATCGAAGTCGGTGCAGGCCGTAGCGCACGACGGCGAGTCGGTCCCGGCACCGCCAGACCCGGCGAACCCGGCCGGGGGAGTCTGTGTCGGCGGGTCGACCGCGACCACTCGCATCCGTATCAGCGCGCTCGACGCGAGTGGGGCATCCGTCGGTGACCTCTCGGAGGAACCCGACGTGACCGGTGAGATCGTGGTCTCGGCGCCGCACGTGAAGGACCACTACGACCGCCTCTGGCTCACCGAGCGCGGCTCGCGGCGTGGCGGAGTGCCGGGCGAACGTTGGCACCGCACCGGCGACGTCGGCCACCTCGACAGCGCAGGCCGCCTCTGGGTCGAGGGCCGCCTGCCGCACGTCATCGTGACGGCCGACGGCGTGGTCACCCCGGTCGGTCCGGAGCAGCGGATCGAAACCCTGCCCGACGTTTCTCGTGCGGCGTTCGTCGGAGTCGGCCCTCTCGGCACCCAACAGCAGGTCGCCGTGCTCGAAACCGTGCCGCCTGCCCGCCGCGCGCACCGGGCACCCGAGGCGCTCGCCGCTGCCGTGCGCTCGATGGTCGGCACACCGGTCGCTGCAGTGCTCGTGGTTCCGGGCCTGCCGACCGACATTCGGCACAACTCCAAGATCGACCGCAGCCGATTGTCGCGCTGGGCCACCGGAATCCTCTCTGGCGGTCGCTGGGTCAAGCCATGAGAGTGCTCGTCACAGGTGCCAGCGGATTTCTCGGCCGTGCCGTCGCTGCCCGTATCAGCGCGGCCGGGCACGAGGTACGCACCTTTCAACGCCGGCCATCCGGCGTGCCCGGCGTCGAAGATGTGCACGGCTCGATCACGACGCCCGCCGACACCCCCTATGCCGGCCTCGCCTACGCCGTGAGCGGTATGCACGCGGTCGTGCACCTCGCGGCAAAGGTATCGCTCACCGGCGACCCGGCCGCGTTCGAGGCGGTGAACGTTGGAGGAACGCGCACCGTCGTGCAGGCCGCAGCGGATGCCGGCGTCTCCCGTTTCGTCTACGTCTCCTCACCGTCCGTTGCCCATGCCGGCCGTTCGATCATGGGTTCTGACGCCCTGCCGGCCGCGCCCGGGCAGGCTCGCGGCGACTATGCCCGCACCAAGGCACGCGCCGAACTGCTCGCGCTCGCCGCCGACGCTCCCGAATTCAGCGTGGTCGCCGTGCGTCCGCACCTGGTCTGGGGCCCCGGGGATACCCAGCTGATCGACCGGATCGTCGATCGTGCCCGCCACGGGCGGCTGCCGCTGCTCGGACACGGTGCGGCGCTCATCGACACGACCTACGTCGACAATGCAGCCTCCGCGATCCACGCAGCGCTCGATGCCGCCGAGCGGGTGCACGGGCAGTCCTATGTGATCACCAATGGTGAACCACGCCCGATTGCGGAACTCCTCGCGGGAATCTGCGGCGCGGCCAACGTACCCGCGCCAGCCTGGCGGGTGCCGGCATCCGCTGCCCGCGCCGCCGGCTCGTTCATCGAGGCCATCTGGCGCGCTCGCCCGGGAACGGATGAGCCCCCGATGACGCGGTTTCTGGCCGAGCAGCTTTCGACCGCACACTGGTTCGACCAGCGTCGCACCCGCGCCGACCTGGCCTGGACCCCCGAGGTGTCGCTCGACGAGGGCTTCGCCCGCCTGGCCGCCCACTACCGCCCGGCTCCTAGCCCCCACCACCCCCACCACTGCGGACGGGGCCCGGGCCCCGTCCGGTTAGCGCGTCTCGTGCGCGCGAAGGGGGGGCCTCACGCTACAAACGGATGCCGAGGGCCGCGCGCGCAAACCCGAGCGCTTCCTCGGGCTCCACGCCGAGCTGTCGCGCCTTGCCGGCGAAGGTGGCGGCGGCAACCTGGACCTGTTGCTGGGCGGCATTTCCGCTCGCGGCGATGAAGGATCCGTTCCGGCCCCGCGTCTCGATGACCTCGTCACGCTCGAGTTCACGGTAGGCGCGGGCTACCGTGTTGGCGGCGAGCCCCAAATCTTCGGCAAGCCTGCGCACCGTTGGCAGCTTGTCACCGGGGACCAGATCACCCGAGCGCACCGCGGCGAGTACCTGCACCCGTAACTGTTCGTAGGGCGGAGTCGCAGACCGCGGATCGACCAGCAGCATCATGCGGAAGCCTGGGTTCGGTTGCCCGGATCGGGCCGATCACCGGCCTGATCGTCGGCCTGATCATCGGCCTGATCGTCGGCCCTATCATCGGGCCGATCACCACCACCGGGAGCGGCGCGCGTGCGGCGACGGTCGAGTTCGATGGCCGTCTGGGGCCACAGCCTGCGCAGAAAGTGCATTGTGCTGCGGTTGCGCATGCTCGTCAGGCTCCAGCTGACCAGCACGACGATGAGTACCGGGCCCATAATCGTGAACGAGCCGGCCAGAATCTCGTCGATCGAGCCGGGCACCGGCAGGCTGATCGCCTCGCTCAAGGAGAGAAACAACACGCAGGAGCTCGTGGCGGCGATGATCCCGGGAATCTCGATGAGGCTGCGCAGGGTGGTGCTGCGAAAAGCATCACTCCAGGCAAGTTGGATGTACGTGTCGGCCGGTTGGCCGCGGCCGAGCAGAGCGTTCGCCGCCGCCCAGGTCACCAGGCTCGCAGCGGTTGCGAGAGCTAACAGCAGCCCGGCCGGCCAGAGAATCGTGCGCACCGAGACGTCGTCGAACACCCGATCCGGGTTGATCGCAATGACCCCAAGCACGGCGATGTAGCTCAGGGTGGCGAGGCCCAGCAGGCCCAGTGAGAACGCGCGGTGCAGCCGGGTGACGTAGTCGGTCAGCCCGGGAAAGGCGCTGCGCGCCAGTCGTGGCGCCTCAGCGACAGGGGCGAACGCCGAGCGGGAATCGTCACCGATGAGGGCGACAGTCGATCCGACCGTCATTGCTACAACGATCAGGAACCCGTTCCCCAAGTTCTGGTTGCCGTCCGTCACGACGAGCGCCGCGACGCTCAAAACGAGTCCGACCATCGACCCGAGCACCCCTGCGCGTTCGCGGCGATGGATCCGGCCCGACAGCTCGGGAACGATCTCAGGAACCAACGCGAGCCCGACCTGCCGTGAGTACGCCTGCAGCATCCGCCTGCGTGGTTCGGCTCGTGCGCTATGAATTAAACGGATGCCAAGACCCGCCAGTACCAGCGCCGCCAGAATCAGTACGACCGTGTCCACAAAACCTCCCTTTTGTGTGAATTCTGTACCAGAGTAGCAATACAAAATGCGCGATACAAGGCCGCTGGTCAGGCGTCGGAACGGCGGTTCAGTGCATCGGTGACCAGGGCGAGCGCCGCGGCCGGGCTCAGGCCGAGCTGCTCGATCCGTGCCGCGAACGCGTCGGCAGCAGCCTGCGCGTGTCGTTCTGCCGAATCAACATTGGGGGCGACGAAAGATCCGAATCTGCCCCGCGTTTCAATCACACTGTCCCGCTCCAGCTCGCGATAGGCACGCGCGACGGTGTTCGTGGCCAGACCAAGCTCGGCGGCCAGGGCGCGCACAGTGGGCAGGCGGGTATCGTGGGCCAATTCGCCGGAGCGCACGGCCGCAACGACCTGGCTGCGCAACTGCTCAAACGGCGGCGTGCTCGATCGGGAATCGATGGCAATAAAGGATGTGGGCATGGGACCCTCCGTTCGACGTCATGAGCAATTTTGCCTCGCTACAACGAAAGCTGCAACAGCATACCCACGGTACGTTCTCCCGAGATGTTTCGCAGAATCGGGTAACGAGTTGCTTCAGCATCAGCGAAACAACCATCTCTGCGCTCTCGCGTGGCCGCGTAGGCTCGAACCATGACTTTTCCGGCCGACCTCCCCGCAGAATTGGCCGGGCTACTGCCGACCCTGGTCGGTGTCGTGCTGCTTCTCGCGGTGGTCGTGACGGTGCTGGGTGTTTATCGCACGCAGCATCCGTTCGCCCCGGCACTCGCACTGCTGCGCGGAACCCTGCAACTGGCCGCGATCAGCCTCATTCTCAGCGGCATCATCAACGATCCGCTCTGGGTTGGCGTCGGACTGCTCGTCATGTTCGCAGCGGCCGTCGTGACCGTCACTCGCCGCATCGGCTTCAGCCGCCCGCATCTGGTGCGCGTGGCTGCGGCGATGGCGCTCGGCGTGGGCATCACGCTGACCATCGTGTTCACTACCGGGGCGATCGAGTTCTCGCCGCGCTACGTGCTCGCGATCGGCGGGATCATCATCGGCAACGCCATGTCGATCGCGACGCTCAGCGGGCGCCGCTTCTCGGAGGCGGTCGGTGATCACTGGGACGAGGTTGAGGGCTGGCTTGCGCTCGGGGCCACACCACGGCAGTCCACCCGCGACCTGGCCAGGCGGGCGGTCTACTTCGCGATCATTCCGTCCACCGACCAGACCAAGACCACGGGGCTGGTGACGCTGCCGGGAGCGTTCGTCGGAGCGATCTTCGGGGGAGCCTCACCGCTCGAGGCTGGTCGGTTTCAGATCGTCGTGCTCGCCGGAATCCTCTGTGCCGGATCGATCGCCGCGGTCACCCTGCTTCACCTGATCTCTCCGGTGCAGCAGAAGCCGCTGCCCGGATAAAATCCGGCTACTCGATTGAGCGATGGATCAGGCGGGAGAGCACGATCGCGCTGCGGGTGTGGTCGACGTTGGGGGCGAGGCGCACCTTTTCAAGGGCCGCTTCCAGGCCGGGAATGTCGCGGGCGCGAATGTGCACCATGGCGTCGGCGCTGCCGGTGACGGTTCCCGCATCGACAACCTCGGGCACCCCCGAGAGAATACGCAGCAATTCGTCGGGAGCCACCGTGCCGCGGCAGAACAGCTCGACGTAGGCTTCCGTGCTCATGCCGTCGACCGCCGGGTCGACCTGGATGGTAAAGCTGCGAATCACCTTGTCGGCCACCAGGCGGTCGACGCGACGTTTCACAGCGGATGCCGACAGCCCCACCACCGAGCCGATGTCACCATAGCCCGCGCGCGCGTTCTGGCGCAGCAGATCGAGAATACTGTGATCAAGGTTGTCCATGGGGCGAGTCTAGGGGGCGGTTATACGTAAAATTGCGTCAATACCGTATATCTCGAAGATTTCTTGCGCAGATCAGCGTGAAACGTCGAATCATGCTGTGTGAGACTGAGAACGGCGTCCCGGAACGATCGCTGTTGTTCGTGCCGGGCTCACGTGAGCGACCTGGTCCGCCATTCACCCGAGTTCCGAGGGTCGACAGGCCCGCGGATCCCCGAAGGAGCCCCATGTCGATCAACTCAGTCATCCCCATCCTTGCCGAAGACCTGGCCGTTCCCCTGCGTATCGCCACCAAGCGCACCGTGCTGATGTGCAAGCCGCAGTTCTTCACCGTGGTGTATCGCATCAACCCCTGGATGGACCCGGCCCTGCCCACCGACACCTCGCTCGCCGTCGCCCAGTGGCAGACCCTGTACGACACCTATGTCGGTCTCGGCTTCGACGTGCAGCTGATCGATCCGATCGACGGCCTGCCCGACATGGTCTACGCGGCCAACGGTGGCTTCGTCATCGACAACCAGGCCTACGGCGCCAAATTCACGCACGTCGAGCGCCAGCCCGAGGGCCCCGCCTACATGGGCTGGTTCGCCGCCAACGGCTTCGACGTGCGCGTACCGGTCGAGACCAATGAAGGCGAGGGCGACTTTCTGTTGGTCGGCGACGTCATCCTGGCCGGCACCGGCTTTCGCAGCGATTCCAACAGCCACGCCGAACTCTCGGCCATCGCCGGGCGCCCGGTCGTCACCCTGCGCCTGATCAATCCGAGTTTCTACCACCTCGACACCGCCGTCGCCGTGCTCGACGACACCAACATCGCCTACCTGCCGAGCGCCTTCGACGCGCCGAGCCTCGCGATTCTGCAGGAGCGTTACCCCGACGCGGTCATCGTCACCGAAGAAGATGCCGCCATTTTGGGCCTCAACTCGTATTCCGACGGCTACAACGTCGTCATCGCGGCCCGCGCCAAGGACTTCGAACGCCAGCTGCGCGCGCGCGGTTACAACCCGATCGGCGTCGACCTGTCCGAGCTGCTGCTGGGCGGCGGCGGCGTCAAGTGCTGCACGCTCGAGCTGCGCCGATGACACTGCGCCCCTTAACACCGCAAACGTCAATCTGAAGGAGCACGTTATGACCCCGAACCTGACCGACGCGAAGACTGAAGCCGCCGCATCCGTTTCGCCTGCTGCCGCTGCCCTGATCAGAGAGGAGAGCGCGCACGCCGCGCATAACTACCACCCACTCGAGGTCGTCGTTGCCTCGGGTGACGGCGCCTGGGTAACGGATGTCGCTGGTCGCCGCTACCTGGACTGCCTGGCCGCGTACTCCGCCGTGAACTTCGGGCACTCCAACCCGGTACTGCTCGACGCCGCCCGCACTCAGCTGGGCCGCATCACCCTGACCAGCCGGGCCTTCTACAACGATCAGCTCGGCCCGTTCGTGACCGCGCTTGCCAAACTCGCCGGTAAAGACATGGTGCTGCCGATGAACACCGGCGCCGAAGCCGTTGAATCCGGCATCAAGGTCGCCCGCGCCTGGGGCTACCGGGTGAAGGGCGTCGCGCCCGACCTGGCCAACATCATCGTGGCCGCCGGCAACTTTCACGGCCGTACCACCACCATCATCAGTTTCTCCGATGACGAGTCTGCCCGCGCCGATTTTGGCCCGTTCACGCCCGGTTTTCGCACCGTGCCCTACGGCGATGCCGTGGCCCTTGAGGCCGCGATCGACGAGAACACGGTGGCCGTGCTGCTCGAACCCATCCAGGGCGAGGCCGGCATCGTTGTACCGCCAGCGTCGTATCTGCCGGCCGTGCGCGAGATCACCAAACGCCTGGGTGTGCTGTTCATCGCCGATGAGATTCAGTCGGGCCTCGGTCGCACCGGATCGACCTTTGCCTGCGACCTCGTGGGCGTCGTGCCCGACCTGTACCTGCTCGGCAAGGCCCTCGGCGGCGGCATCGTTCCCGTCTCGGCCGTGGTCGGCAACACCGACGTTCTCGGAGTGCTGCACCCGGGCGAGCATGGTTCGACCTTCGGCGGCAACCCACTCGCCGCGGCCGTCGGCCTGGCCGTTGTGAACTTGCTGGCCACCGGCGACTACCAACAGCGTGCGACCGAACTCGGTGCGCGCCTGCACGCAGGGCTCAGCGTGCTGATCGGCCACGGCGTGATCGCCGTGCGCGGTGTGGGGCTCTGGGCCGGCATCGACATCGACCCGTCGCTGGCCCAGGGCCGGGTGGTGTGCGAGGCCCTTCTTGCCCGCGGCGTGCTCGCCAAGGACACGCACGGGTCGACCATTCGACTCGCGCCGCCGATCGTGGTGTCTGCTGAGGACGTGGACTGGGCCGTCGAGCAGCTGCGCTTCGTGCTCGCTGACCTCGCCGCCGCGAAGTAGGCCCCACCCCGCGCCAGCTGCTGCCCGGCCACGCGGCGGGGAGGCCGACAGGGAGTGTCGGCATGTGACGACTGGCCGGGGCGCGGCGGCCAGGCACTCTAGGCTGGCAATCATGTACACCGACATGCCCGAAACCGAACTCCGCGCCTATCGCAGCGGACAAGTCGACCCCGCTGATTTCGACGCGTTTTGGGCCGACACGCTCGCCGAGGCCGACCGGTATCCGCTCAATGCCATCGCCACGCGGGTCGATTGCGGGCTGAGCACGCTCGACGTGTTCGACGTGACGTTCGCGGGGTTTGCCGGGCAGCCGATCAAAGCCTGGTTGCGCTTGCCTGCTGGCACTGGCGCTCCGTTGCCGACCGTCGTGCAGTTTCACGGCTACGGCCGGGGGCGCGGGCAGGCGTTCGAGAACCTGCTGTGGGCATCCGCCGGGTACGCGCACTTCGACATGGACCTGCGCGGTCAGGGATTCAGCGGCAGTACCGGAGACACGGACGACGATGCGGGCAGCGGACCGCAGGTACCCGGTTTTATGACTCGCGGCATTGAGTCCCGCGAAACCTACTATTACCGTCGGTTGTTCACCGATGCGGTGCGCGCCGTCGCGGCGGCCCGCAGCCTCGAGCTGGTCGACTCTGCGCGAGTGGGCGTCGTGGGCCGCAGTCAGGGCGGCGGTATTGCGCTCGCTGTGGCTGGGCTCGTGCCCGACCTGGCCGCCGTGGTCGCGCGCGTCCCGTTTCTCTGTGACTTTCCGAGAGCATCCGTCATCACGGATGCGCTGCCGTATCGTGAGCTCGGCCAGTACCTCGCGACCAATCGGCTGAGGGCGACACAGGTACACGACGTACTGGCCTACTTCGACGGTGTCAACTTTGCCAAGCGCGCCACCGCGGCGGTGACGATGACGGCGGCGCTGATGGACCCGATCTGCCCGCCGTCAACAGTGTTCGCTGCCTACAACAATTACGCCGGACCGAAGCAGATCACGGTCTGGCCGTACAACGGGCACGAGGGCGGTGCCTGGGAAGACGACGCTCTCGCCCTGCGGGCCTTCAGTGAGCGCCTCGCCTGACGCGTGCGCCAGTACCTGGAGGTCGACCACGCACGTCAGGTGACCGTGCGGTGCGCGTTCCCTGTACGAGATGCCGGCCTGCTGGCGTATGCACTCCGTCTCGCCTACTCTGTCGGAGCCGCCTTCTTCGGCGCACGCTTCACCGGAGCGCTCGTGACGACAGCGGATGCGCTGACCGTCTGCTTGGGCAGAGCGCCCGTGCGCACGGGAGCTCTGCGCGCCGGAACCGTCAGGGCGGCATCGACCAGGGGCGCGGCCACCGGCTGGAGCCGGGAGAGCTGGGTCACGTGGCCGGGGTTCAGTTCTTCGAGCGCGTTCACGCCGAGCAGACGCATGGTGCGGGCCACCTGCTCCGACAGAATCGCAATCGTGCGGTCCACTCCGGCCTCACCGCCGGCCATGAGGCCGTAGAGGTAGGCGCGGCCGATCATCGTGAAGCGGGCGCCGAGGGCGATCGACGCGACAATATCGGCCCCCGACATGATGCCCGTGTCGAGGTGCACCTCGGTGTGTGCGCCGACCTCGCGGGCGACCCGCGGTAGCAAGTGGAACGGGATCGGCGCACGGTCGAGCTGGCGACCGCCGTGGTTGGAAAGGATCATGCCATCAACGCCGAGGTCGACGAGGCGCTTGGCGTCGTCGATGTTCTGCACACCCTTGACGACGACCTTGCCGGGCCACTGCGCCTTGATCCAGGCGAGGTCTTCAAAGTCGACGGTCGGGTCGAACATCGAATCGAGCAGGTCGGCGACGGTGCCGCTCCAGCGATCAAGGCTCGCAAAGGAGAGCGGCTCGGTGGTCAGAAAGTTGATCCACCACTCCGGGCGCGGTAACGCGTTGACGACGGTACCGAGGGTGAGCGCTGGCGGAATCGAGAAGCCGTTGCGCTTGTCGCGTAGGCGGGCGCCGGCGACGGGCACGTCAACGGTCACCAGAAGCGTGTCGTACCCGGCTTTGGCGGCCCGGTCGACGAGCGCCATCGAGCGGTCGCGGTCCTTCCACATGTACAGCTGAAACCAGTTGCGCCCGTTCGGGTTGGCGGCTTTGACGTCTTCGATCGAGGTCGTGCCCATGGTCGACAGGGCGAAGGGGATGCCGGCCCGGGCCGCGGCATGCGCCCCGGCAATTTCTCCCTCGGTCTGCATCATTCGGGTGAAGCCGGTGGGTGCGATACCAAAGGGCTGGGAAACCGGGGCACCGAGCACGTCCCAGCCGGTCGACACGCTCGATACGTCGCGCAGAATCGACGGGTGAAACTCGATGTCTTCGAAGGCTTGGCGAGCCCGGCCCAGCGAGATCTCGGCTTCGGCTGCGCCCTCGGTGTAGTCGAAGGCAGCCTTTGGCGTGCGCTTCCTGGCGATGGCCCGCAGGTCGGCGATCGTGAGCGCCGCATCGAGGCGGCGCTTCTTCGCGTTGAGCTCGGGGGTCTTGAACCTCATCAGCGGGGCGAGGTCTGTGATCTTGGGGATGCGTCGTTGAATCATGGTCGTCCTTATCTAGTGTGCGGTGAGCTGGGTCTCGGCGTAGTACCCCGAAATGTGGGACTGCACGGCGAGGCGGGCGGCATCGGCTTGACCGGTCAGGATGGCGCGAAGAATGCCGCGATGCTCGAGCATGAGACGAGCGGATGTTTTCGGCCAGCTCGCCAGACCCAGCGCGCCCGCCCGTGCGTACCCCTCGATGGCGCTGCGGAGGCCGGACATGGTCGCGGTGATGACCAGGTTGCCGCTCGCTTCGGCGAGCGAGAGGTGAAACTGGGCGTCGAGGGCGAGGAATTCGGCTTCGGTAAGGGAATGGTCTTCCATGGCGGTGAGGATTTGCGCGGAGCTGGTCAGATCAGGAGAGCTGGTGCGGCACGCCTCGGCCAGCTCGGCGACGATGGAACCTTCCAGCACGAGACGGGTCTTCACCACGTCGGCTACCGGAAACCCCTGGGCTGCGACCTGCAGGCGCATGAGCGACGACATGCCGCCGCCGGGGCGAGCGACGATGATCGCGCCGGCCGAGGGTCCGGAGCCGACGGCGGTGCGAATGAGACCCAAGACCTCGAGCACCCGCAGTGCTTCCCGCACGCTCGATCGACCAACACCCAGGTCGGCCGCGAGGGTGCGTTCGGGCGGCAGGTGGTCGCCTGGGCTGAGGCGTCCCTCGAGCAGGTCGAGTTCGACGGCATCGAGCACGACCTGCCAGGCGCGAAGGCTGATCGCGGTCATGGGGTCCTCTCGGTCGACGAGCTGTGGTCTGACCACAAACTATACGACTTTGCGGGGTTTGCGGGATACAGTTTCAGCCAACCCGGGAGAGACCATGACCGCTGCGTCCCAGCTCATCGACCTGAGACTGCCCGACGGATCGGGTGGCAGCGCCGGCCCCGACCCGGTGGCCGCCGCCGAAGCTTGGAGGCGCATCGAAGCGTTTTTCGGCGAGCACCTTGCGGCGTCTCAATAGTGTTGGAAGCGGGTTGCAACTGGTAGCCTCCAACAAGAACAGGGGACACCATCGCCAAACGCTCAACCATTATCGCCATGGTCACCGTCGCATCCGTTGTCGCCATCGGCGGTGCGGCCACTGCGCTGGCGCTGACTCCGCAAACCGGCTCCGACACGACGCTGACCGTGCGGGTCTGGGACGAACAGGTCGCGCAATCCTACGAAAAGTCGTTCACGGCGTTCGAGAAAGCCAATCCGGGCATCGATGTCGCCGTCAACGTTGTACCGTGGGCCGACTACTTCACCAAACTACGCGTCGACGTGGCGGGCGAGACCGCCGACGATGTGTTCTGGGTGAACGCCGGCAACTTCGCCGACTATGCCGTCAACGGCAGCCTGATGAACATAACGGATGCCCTCGGCTCCGACGCTCAGGTCAACTGGCAAACCAGCGTCATCGACCAGTACACCCTCGATGGTGCGCTCTGGGGAGTACCCCAGCTGGCTGACCCCGGGATCGGACTGTATTACAACGAGGAACTCCTCGCGGCAGCCGGTATCGACCCGAGCAGCGTTGGTGACCTGCACTGGAATCCGGCCACCGGCGAAGACACCCTGCTGCCCGTGCTGCAAAAGCTCACCGTCGACGCCAACGGCAACACCGCCGACAGTCCAGCGTTCGACCCTTCGCAAATCGTGCAGTACGGCTACAACGCCGCCAACGACCTCAATGCCATCTACCTCAACTACCTCGGATCGAACGGCGCAGCCCTACAAGACGGCGACGAGTTCGTCTTCGACACGGCTGAGGGGCAGGAGTCGTTCCAGTACGTGATCGACCTGATGAATAAATATCACGTGGCCCCGTCGGCCGCCGACACCAACCTCAACGGCGACTTCGCGCTCGACCAGTTTCTGCAGGGCAAGATGGCTATGTTCCAGAGCGGCGTCTACAACCTCAGTAACGTGAGCGATGGCGCCGGCTTCACGTGGGGTGTCGCGGCGATTCCGTCGGGTCCGGCCGGCGCGATCAGCGTCACCAACGGCGTCATCGCCGCTGGCAACGCCGACTCGAAGCATCCGGGACAGACCCGCAAACTACTCGAGTGGCTCGGCAGCACCGCGGGCAGCGCGGCTATCGGCGAAGACGGGTCGGCATCGCCGGCTGTCATCGGTGCGCAGGCCAGTTATGTCGAGGCGTGGCAGCAGCGGGGCATCGACGTGACCGCGTTCATCGATGTGCTCGAGAACGGCACCGTGCAGGCGCCGCAGGGCGCGAGATGGGCCGAGGCCTCCGACGCGTTCGAGTCGATCTTCGCCGAAATGTTCCTGGGTCGTATTCCAGTCGACCAGGCCCTGCGCACCGCGCAAGCCAGTGCGAACGCGGCCATCGACGGCTGAACAGGTTGATGCAGCGACTAACTCTTCAACACGACGTTGAGCGGGGTCTCGTCGCGCAGCATCCGGTCTATCTGCTCGCGCACCAGCCGAGCCATGCGAGGCAGCATGGCGCTCGAGGCGCCGCCGACGTGTGGTGAGATGAGCACATTCGGCAGGGCGAAGAGCGGATGCCCCGCCGGCAACGGTTCCGGCTCGGTCACGTCGAGTGCGAGCCTGAGGCGGCCGCTCGTCGCATGCGCGAGCAGCGCGGCGGTATCGGCGACCGGGCCGCGGGCAATGTTCACGAGCAGGCTATCGTCACGCATCTGGGTCAGGAACGCGTCGTCGACCAGGTGGGTGGTCTCTGCAGTCAGTGGAACGCCGACGACGACGATGTCGGCCTGTGGCAGCATCTCGGAGAGGGAATCGAAGCCGTAGATCGCGCCGCGCTCATCGTTGCGGGCCGTGCGCGCAACGCGGATGACCGTGGTCTCGAAGGCGAGCAGCCGGCTCTCGATGGCCTGACCGACACCGCCGTAGCCGAGTAGTAACACCGTGCGGTCGGCGAGGCTCGGGTGATGGGCCGGCGCCCATTCGCCGGCGTCGGCGGCGCGCACAAAATCGGGGATGCCGCGCTGGGAAGCCAGGATGAGGGCGAGGGTGAGCTCGGCGGTGGAGGCTTCGTGCACGCTCGCAGCATTGGCGAAGACGTGCCCGGCAGGGATGACCTGATCGACACCGTCGTAGCCGATGGACTGGCTCTGTACTAATCGGGTCTCGACACCGGCGAGGTGCGCGAGTCGGTCGGTCCCGCCCATATACGGCGTGACGACGATGTCGAACCGCGGCCGGGGAGCGGGGCCGTCGAGCGCCCATTCGACGACTTCGACGCCGGCAGGCAGTTCACCGACCGCCTTGCGCAGGAGGGAATCGGGCAGGCTGACCAGCAATGGATTCATCCCCCGAGCCTACTTCGCCCGTGCGCGCCGGCCACCTCTCGGGTGTTCGTCTCCGGCCGGTAGCCGGCGTGGTTGGTACCATTGCCTAATGAGTAAAATCGTTGGCCGCGCTGCTGTCCACGAGGACCGAGCCTTTTTCGGGCAGCCGCGATCACTCGCCAACATCTTCGGCGTCGAGATGTGGGAGCGTTTCTCGTTCTATGGCATGCAGGGCATCCTGCTGTTGTACCTGTACTTCTCGGCCGCCGACGGCGGCCTCGGAATTGCCCAGACCACGGCAGCCGGCATCGTGGGCGCGTACGGTGGTGGCGTCTACCTGTCGACCATTCTCGGTGCCTGGATCGCCGATCGTCTTCTCGGCTCCGAGCGGGTGCTGTTCTACAGCGCCATCGTCATCATGCTCGGTCACATCGCCCTGGCCGTCGTGCCAGGGGTCGGCGGTCTCGTAACCGGCCTCGTCCTGGTTGCCGTCGGCAGCGGTGGGCTCAAGGCCAACGCGACGTCTGTCGTCGGTTCGCTTTACGCCCCGGATGACCCCCGGCGCGACGCCGGTTTCTCGTTGTTCTACCTCGGCATCAACCTCGGCGCGTTTGCCGGTCCGATCCTCACTGGGCTGTTGCAGACCAAGATCGGATTTCACTATGGATTTGGACTCGCTGCTGTAGGCATGGCGATCGGGTTGACCCAATACTCGTTCGGCCGCAAACGGCTGCCGGATACTGCCCGATTGGTGCCGGATCCCCTCCCGCAGTCCCGGTGGCGCGGCTATGCCTACGTGGCAACACTCATGATCGTTGTCATCGTCGTGCTCGTGCTGACCGGTGTGATCACCGCGAGCAATCTGGTCACGATCGTGATTGGGTTGACCGTCATCGCCACGGTCGCTTATTTCGCGGTGATACTCACGAACCGGCAGATCACTCCGGTAGAACGCAAACGTGTCTACGCCTTCATCCCGCTCTTCGTGGCCAGCGCCGCGTTCTGGTCGCTGTACCAGCAGCAGTTCACGGTCGTCACGATCTATTCCGACGAGCGGCTTGACCGGGCCCTGTTCGGCTGGGAGATGCCGGTGTCGTGGGTGCAGTCGATCAATCCCGTCTTCATCATCGTGCTCTCCGGCATCTTCGCCGCTGTGTGGACCAAGTGGAGCTCGAGGCAGCCGTCTACGCCGATGAAGTTCGCGGTCGGAACCGCGGTCATGGGGGCCGCTTTCCTGTTGTTTCTGCCGTTTGCCGGCGGCGCGGCGAATTCGACGCCGCTGCTGGCGATGATTGGTATTTTGCTGGTCTTCACGGTCGCGGAGCTTCTGCTCTCACCGGTCGGGCTCTCCATCGCGACCAAACTCGCGCCCGCGGTGTTCAAAACGCAGATGGTTGCGCTGTTCTTTCTCTCGGTCGCGCTCGGCTCTGCCGTGTCGGGGGTGCTCGCCGCCTGGTATGCGACGGCGCCCGAGCGACTCTATTTCGGCGTTCTCGGCGGCATCGCGATCGTGCTGGGGCTTATGCTCGCCCTGATCGCCCGCCCGGTGCTGCGCCTGATGGGCGGGGTGCGCTAGCTGCCGCTCGCCGAAATCGGCGGTGCGGGGCCGGCACCCGGCAATGGTGCCCGCCTAGCTCTAACGCGGCACTGTGGCCTCGACGATGGCGATTTCTCGCGTCGCGGTTTCGCGGTTGCGTTCGGCGGCGTGCTCGCGATCCAGGTCTGGGGCAATATCCAGGGCGGCGTCCTCGTGCTCGCGCAGCGTCGGCCTGGCGCCCCTGTGCTTGGTCGCAGGCACCTCGCGCCCGTCGCCGGAATGCCGCACGCGCACCCTGGGTGACGAGAACGGATGCAGCTGCACCCGCAACCGCCGATAGCGCACCATCCAGAACAATATGACGGCCGCCGCCAACAAGCCGGACATCGCTGCAAGGCCGAGCGCCCAACGCGGGCCGAAGGCATCCGCTACCCAACCGACGAGCGGCGCGCCGAGGGGAGTGCCGCCGACGAAAATGGCCATGTAGAGCGCCATCACCCGGCCGCGCATCTCGGGCCGCGTCGTGGTCTGCACGTACGCGTTCGCGGTCGTCATCAGAGTGAGTGAGGATAGACCGACCAGCGTGAGAGATATGGCGAAAGTGGCATATGTTTGCATGATCGCCGACAGTGCGCACGCAATGCCGAACAAAGCGGCGCCGAGCACGATGAGGCGCAGCCGGGCGCGACTCCGCCGGGCAGAGAGCAGAGCGCCGATGACGGCGCCGATGGCCATGATCGAACTGAGCAGGCCAAATTCCGCAGCCCCCCGGCCGAACTCGATCGTGGCCATGGTCGACGTGAAGATGGCGAAGTTCATGCCAAACGTGCCGATCAGAAAGACCGCGATCATGACGACAACGATGTCGGAACGACCGCGCACATAGCGAAAGCCAGCCAGGAGCTGCCCACGCTCGCGGGAGATCGTCGGTTGGCGACGCAGCTGGTGCGTGCGCAGCAGGGTCATCGCGAAGACGGTCCCGGCGAAGGTAACCGCATTGATCATGAACACCCAGCCGGCCCCGACGGCAACCGTGAGCAGTCCGGCGGCGGCCGGACCGATCAAGCGTGCACCGTGGAATGAAGCGGAGTTGAGTGCGACGGCGTTGGACAGTTGGTCTTCAGCGACGAGTTCGGAGACGAAAGCTTGGCGGGCCGGCGCGTCGATCGCGGCGACGATGCCGAGGCCGAAGGCAAAGAGGTAGACGTGCCAGAGCTCGGCCACCTCGAGCACGGTCAGAATACCCAGGCCGAGGGCCAGCAACCCCATCAGCGTCTGGGTGAGAATGAGCAGCTTGCGCCGGTTGAACCGGTCGGCGATCAGCCCGGACCAGGGCATGAGCAGCAGCATCGGGCCGAGTTGCAAAGCCATGGTGATGCCGACCGCGGTCGCGTTGTAGTTGGTGAGCTCGGTCAGTACGATCCAGTCCTGGGCGGTGCGCTGCATCCAGGTGCCGATGTTCGACACCAAAGCTCCGGCGAACCAGATGCGGTAATTGACGACGCTCAGCGAGCGGAACATAGCACTCAACTGTCGGCGAGCTCCTTCATTATCAGCGTCGCGGCGGCGAGAGCGCGGTGCTGTTCAGGGCTGAGCCGCGCGACGCGCTGCACCAGCCAGGCGTCTCGCCGTTTGCGAGTTTCGGTCATCATCTCGCGCGCGGCATCCGTTGTGGTGAGCACGATCTTGCGGCCATCGAGCGCGGAATCGGTGCGCGTCACGAGGCCGGCATCGACGAGGCATTTGACCGTGCGGGTCATCGATGGCGGGGTGACCCGTTCGAATTCGCTCAGCTCGGTGAGCGTCAGCGGGCCGTGCACGTAAAGCACGCCGAGTGCCGAAAACTGGCCGCTGCCCAACTCGTTTTCGGCCGTCTCCTGCCGCAGACGGCGAGCTAAGCGCCCGTTGGCCAGCCGAAATTCGTGGCTGATCTCCGAGGTGTTTGTCGCCGCCTGGTCAGGGGTTACCGACGGCAGTGCCATGACGACTCCCAGGGCTGCGGTTTTCGGGTGTATTCGCGATTCCATATATCATTAGCATAACAAATTAGCCTTGCTAAGTACATTATTACTTTGAGCGTGCCCCGCACAACGGGGCAGACTAGCCTCGTGCCTACATATACGGATGCCTCCGGCCTGGTTATCACCTACTACGTCTGGCCGGTCCCTGCCCCCCGAGCCGTGATTCAACTCGCCCACGGTGTCGGCGAACACGCCCAGCGCTACGCGGCGCTCGCCGCCGACCTCAATCGGGCCGGTTACACGGTCTATGCCGACGACCACCTCGGTCACGGCCAGACCGGACTCGCTCAGCACGGCGGCGATCACACCAAGCTTGGTCGGCTCGGCGCCGGCGGGCTGCGCTCGGCAGTAGCCGGCGTCTACCAGCTGAGTGGAATCATCCGCTCAGAGCAGCCGGCCCTGCCCCTCGTGTTGCTCGGGCACAGCTGGGGATCGTTCATGGTGCAGATGATCGTCAACGAGCACGCGGCCGAGTACGACGCCATCGTGCTCTCCGGAACCGCCTACCGCTGGCCCGGTTACCTCGATGGCGGCGACCTGAACCGCAGGCACAAGGCGCTGGGTACTACCGGGGTCGAGTGGCTCAGCCGTGACCCGGCCGTCGCCGCGACCTTCGTGGCCGACCCACTCACCACGGCGACGCCGCTCGCCAAGCTGTTCGGCATTCGCGAGGCCGCGCGCCTGTTCGGTCGCCCAGCCCGCGACCTTCCCGGTCACCTGCCGCTGCTCGTGCTCGTCGGCGGTGACGATACCGTCGGCGGGGAACGCAGTGCGCTCAAGCTGGTGAACTCCTACGTTCAGCGTTCTGGGCTTTGGGACGTGCGCCTGATCGTGTACCCGGGCGCTCGGCACGAAGTTTTCAACGAGATTAACCGCGACGAAGTCATCGGCGACCTCGTGGACTGGCTCGACGAGCGCTTGACCGCCGTAGGCTGATTGTATGCATGGTGAATATAAGGTTCCGGGCGGCAAACTGGTCGTCGTTGATCTCGATGTCGTCGATGACGTCATAACCAACTTTCGTCTGGCCGGAGACTTCTTTCTTGAGCCCGACGATGCCCTCGAAGACATCAACTCCGCGGTGAGCGGCCTCCCCGTCGGCAGTGCGACGGCCACGATCGCCGCTACGGTGCGTGGTGCGCTCCCCAGCGGTGCCATTCTGCTCGGATTCTCCCCGGAGGCCGTGGCCGTGGCGATTCGCCGTTCGCTTGCGCAGGCGAGCACCTGGCGGGACTACGACTGGCAGATCATCCACTCGCAGCAGCCCGTCGCACCCGTGCTGCAGATGGCCCTCGACGAGGTGCTCGCGACCGAGGTTGCGGAGGGACGCCGACAGCCCACACTCCGTATCTGGGAGTGGAACGAACCGGCCGTCGTGATCGGCAGTTTTCAGTCGCTCAAGAACGAGGTCGACCCCGAGAATGCCGCCAAGTATGGCTTCACCGTGGTGCGGCGCATCAGCGGCGGCGGCGCCATGTTCATGGAAGCCGGCTCGGTCATCACGTATTCCATCTACGCGCCGACCGACCTCGTGCAGGGCATGAGCTTCGCCGACTCCTACGCTTTTCTCGACGAGTGGGTCATCACCGCTCTCAAAACCCTCGGCATCGACGCGCACTACGAGCCGCTCAACGACATCACGAGTCCCGGGGGCAAGATCGGCGGAGCTGCCCAGAAGCGTCTGGGAAGCGGAGCCGTGCTCCATCACGTCACCATGAGTTATGACATGGACGGCGAAAAAATGGTGCAGGTGCTGCGCATCGGCCGCGAAAAGCTCAGCGATAAGGGCATCACGAGCGCCGCCAAACGCGTCGACCCGCTACGCAGCCAGACCGGTCTTACCCGCGCTGCGATCATCGACCGTATGAAAGAAACCTTCACCGGCCTGTACGGCGCCAGCGAGGGTGACGTCACCGCCGAGGAATACGCCAAGGCCACCGAGCTCGTCGCGAACAAATTCAGCACAGAGGCCTGGTTGGCCCGGGTTCCGTGAACCGCGACGAACGGATGCTCGCGGCGCGCCCGCCAGCATCCACCCGCCACTAACGCCCGCGCGTCAGCAGGTCTTGGTAGTCAACGTGAGTGTCTATCCAGTGCGCCACGTACGAGCAGTCCGGCACGACGGCTCGCGTGGTGCGAACGCGCACGTCGCCCAGCGCCTGCTCGACCAGAATGCTGGCGAGCCCGTGCGTGCGTTGCGCCGGATCGACCTCGGTGTGGGTGAAGTGCACGGCCGTTGACGTCGTGGTGTAGTCGGCCCGTCCCACGGCCTCGTCGTCGAGCCACACCGTGTAGCGGCTCTGCCCCGGGTCGTGGCGTACTTCCACAGTCCCGGCATCGGCCAGGTTCTGCGAGTGGATGGTCGTCGATTCAGCAGTCATCCCGACAGACTAAACCGATGAGCGGCGCGCAGGCTGAAAGAATGGGTACATGCCAAACGCGTGGACACCGACCAGCCCGAGCCGTGTCATCCACGCCAACAACCTCGACGTGCTGCCGGGCCTGCCCGATGGCGCCTTCACCCTGATCTATCTCGACCCGCCGTTCAACACCGGTCGCTCGCAGAAACGGCAGAGCACCACCTCCGTACGGTCGGTCTCCGCCGACGGCTCGCACGCGGTCGGTACGATCACAGGGTTCAAGGGCCAGCGTTACGAGCGCATCAAGGGTGACCTGCTGGGCTACGACGATCAGTTCGAAGATTATTGGGCCTTTCTGGAACCGCGTCTGATCGAGGCCTGGCGCCTGCTCGCCGACGACGGCACGCTCTATCTGCACCTCGACTACCGCGAAGCGCACTATGCCAAGGTGCTGCTCGACGCCCTGTTCGGCCGGGAATGCTTTCTCAACGAACTCATCTGGGCTTACGACTACGGTGCGAAATCCAAGAACAAGTGGCCCACCAAGCACGACACGATTTTGGTCTACGTGAAGAATCCGGCCCGGTATTACTTCGACTCCACGACCGTCGACCGGGAGCCGTACATGGCGCCCGGCCTGGTCACGCCCGAAAAAGTGGCCAAGGGAAAACTGCCGACGGATGTCTGGTGGCATACGATCGTCTCTCCCACCGGCAAGGAGAAAACCGGCTACCCCACGCAGAAACCGATCGGAATTCTGCGTCGCATCATCCAGGCGTCCAGCCGCGAAGGGGATTGGGTGCTCGACTTCTTCGCCGGAAGCGGCACCACCGGAGCGGTCGCTGCCGCGCTCGACCGACGCTTCGTGCTCATCGACCAGAACCCGGAGGCGTTCAGCGTCATGCGCGCCCGGTTCGCGCCGGTTTCCGACGTTCAATTTCTTGAAACAACCGCGGAGAACCACTATGGTGCCGCAGTCTCACCGAGCCCCGGCAGGGTGTAACGCATGACGGCAACGCTCGCGGCACTCGTTAGAGATGCTGGCACCCCTACCTCAGCGTGCCGCCGTCGCTGAGGAGTGCCGCCATCGCTGACGAGTGCCGCCATCGCAAACGAGTGCCGCCATGGCTGACGAGTGCCGCCATCGCTGAGGAGTGCCGCTATGGCTGACGAGTGCCGCCAGAAGCGGATGCCGCCAACGGGCGGCATCCGCTCGCCTGCGGCCGCTCAGCCCGCGTGCGCCGCTCGTATGTGCGCCGCGAACATGCTTCCGCTGTCTTTCACCGTGCGCTCGAGGGTGTCGTAGTCGACCCGCACGATGCCGAAGCGCTTCTCGTAGCCATAGGACCACTCGAAGTTGTCGAGCAGCGACCAGACGAAGTATCCGCGCACATCGGCGCCGGCCGCGATGGCCTCACCCACCTTGTTGATGTGCGCCACGATGTACTCCGTGCGCTCGGCGTCGTGCACGGCGCCATCGGCGCTCACCACGTCGTCGTAGGCGGCGCCGTTCTCGGTGACATAGAGCGGCGGGAGCCGGTCATATTCTTTGCCGAGCCGCACGAGCAGCAGGCGCAGTCCGTCGGGGTTGACCTCCCAGTCCATCGCGGTGCGCGGCAGTCCGCGGCTGGGAAAGCTGATGTACTCCGACCCGATCCACGGCGACCCGACCGAACGCGTAGCGCCGCCGGCGTGCGAGTCGCTCGCCGAGGCATCCGCGTGCCCGCTCACGAGGTCGTCGTGATAGTGGTTGACGCCGAGAAAATCGAGCGGGGCGGCGATGATCTCGAGGTCGTCCGAGTGGATGATCTCGGCCAGGCCGAACGGCTCGAGGTCGCGCAGGGTGTCCTCAGGGTAGGCACCATGCAGCAGCGGGTCGAGAAAGATGCGGTTGGCCAGCGAGTCGAGCCGCCGGGCCGCTTCGATGTCGACCGGGTCGGTGGCATCGCGCGGCACGGCGTTGGTGAGGTTGAGCGTGATCCCGAGGTTCTGGGCGCCCGCTGAGCGCAGCGCGTTGACCGCGAGCCCGTGCGCGAGGTGCTGGTGGTGCACGGCGGCGATCGCCGCCCGGCCGTCCTGGCGGCCGGGCGCGTGAACGCCCGATCCGTAGCCGAGCAGCGAGGAGCAGAACGGTTCGTTGAAGGTGGTCCAGTGGGTGACTCGATCGCCGAGCGCGGAGTAGACATCCGTGGCGTAGTCGACGAAACGGTAGGCGGTGTCACGGTTGGCCCAGCCACCCTTCTCCTCCAGTGCCTGCGGCAGGTCCCAGTGATACAGGGTGAGCCAGGGCAGAATACCCGCGCCGAGCAGTTCGTCGACGAGCCGGGAATAGAAGTCGAGCCCTTCCGGGTTCACGGCGCGGTCGCCCGGACGTACCCGCGCCCAGCTGGTGGAAAAACGGTAGGAGTCGAGGCCGAGTGAGACCATGAGCGCCACGTCGGCGGGCATCCGGTGGTAATGATCCACGGCGGTCTCCAAATCGTCGCCGCCCGCGATGGCGCCGGGAACCTGCGCGAACGCGTCCCAGATTGAGTCTTCCTTGCCGCCGGCATGGCCGGCGCCCTCGATCTGCGCGGCGGCCGTCGCCGACCCCCAGAGAAATCCGTGCGGCCAGGGGAACGGTGTGGGTGCGGTCTGCGACATGACGTCACGCTATCCTGCCGCGCGGCCTCCGACCAACGTTTTGTACCTTCCCTGCGAAGCCTGCGTGCCTCAGCGCGGACATCCGGTCGAAACAGGCCTGCACGCGGGTAGAAGAGGAATTCTTGCCACATTTCTTCGCAGTTGTGCACGCCGTATCCAGAACTCTGATAAACGTCGCAGCTAAGCTCGAATTATGCTGCAGAACAACGAACCCACGGAGGCCGACCAGCGGCGTCTCCGCCGCCGGTTTTTGATCGGCGTCATCATCGTCGGAGTGCTCGTCGCCCTCGCGGCGATCGGGCTCTATCTGAGTGCCGCTTTCAATGCCTAGGCAGTCCACCATTCCCAGAAAAATCGAAGTGAGTACACAGTGCAGCTGACCCGATGGCAGCTACTCGGCCTCACTGCGGCCGTCGGAGCCGTACTCGCTGTCGGCGCGACCGCGCTCGTCGTGCAGGCCCTCGAGGGTTCCGCCGACTCTGCGAAGACCGCCGAGGCCACGGATGCCGCCACTCCCGCCGGAACAAAGCAACCGGCTCGCCCCACCCCCACCGAGTCTGCTCTCGCGGCGCCGGTCGCGGTAACACCGGCTGTGGGCGCCGCCGTAACGGCCCAGCTGGACTACCTTCTCACGCACTGGAAGCTCGAAAACTACAACTCCGCAGAGTGGGGAGTGCTCGGCGAGAATGACTGCGTCAACTTCGCCAGCCAGGCCATGATCGCCCGCGGCTGGACCATGGACGCTGTCTGGTCGAGTCCGAAGAACGGCAACGCGTACGACTCCACAGCGGCCTGGCGCAGCTCGACCGCCTTCATGAAGTACATCGCGGCGACCGGCAAGGCCGTAGCCCTGACCGATCAGCAGCGCGACCAGGTCAAGGTCGGCGACATCGCGCAATTCGACTGGGACAACACCGGCGACCGCGATCACACCGGGATCGTCACCAAGGTCGAAAAAGCAGGCGACACCGTCTCGATCTTCTTTGCCGGGCACACCTTGGATTCCGACTATCGTTCGGTCGACACAGCAATCACGGTGGAACACCCGGGCGGCACTGCGTACTACTGGAGTGTTCCCTAGGCGATCGCGTCGTCGACTATGGCTTTGGCCTCGGCCTGCACCAGGGCGAGGTGCTCCGGGCCGAGGAAAGACTCGGCGTAGATTTTGTAGACGTCTTCGGTGCCGCTCGGCCGGGCCGCGAACCAGGCATTCTCGGTCGTCACCTTGACGCCGCCGATGGCAGCGCCGTTGCCGGGGGCGACACTGAACGCTCCGGTGATCTTCTCGCCAGCAAGCTCGGTGGACGTGATCATCGAGCCGTCGAGTTTGGCCAGGGCGGCCTTCTGCGCGGGCGTGGCGGCGGCATCCACTCGGGCATACGACGGAGCACCAAAGTGCTCGGTCAGTTCCGCGTAGCGCTGGCTCGGGGTCTTGCCGGTCACCGCGAGAATCTCGGAGGCGAGCAGGGCGAGCAGAATACCGTCCTTGTCGGTGGTCCAGACGCTGCCGTCGAAACGCACGAAACTCGCTCCGGCGCTCTCTTCACCGCCGAAAGCGACAGACCCGTCGATGAGGCCGGGGACGAACCATTTGAAACCAACGGGCACCTCCCACAGGTCGCGGCCGAGAAAGCCGGTCACCCGGTCGATCATCGTCGACGAGACGAGGGTCTTACCCACCGCAGCGTCGGGCTTCCAGCCTTCGCGGTGGCTGTACAGGTAGTCGATGGCGACGGCCAGAAAGTGGTTCGGGTTCATCAGGCCACCGTCGGGCGTCACGATGCCGTGCCGGTCGGCGTCAGCGTCGTTGCCGGTGAGAATGTCGTACTCATCCTTGTGGGCGACAACGGATGCCATCACCGACGCACTCGAGGGATCCATCCGGATCTTCTCGTCCCAATCCAGGGTCATGAAGCGCCAGGTCGGGTCGACTTTCGGGTTGACCACGACCAAGTCGATCTCATAACGGTCACGGATGGCGCCCCAGTAGCCCACGCTTGCGCCGCCGAGGGGGTCGGCCCCGATGCGGATTCCGCTGGTGCGGATGGCCTGCATGTCGATGATGTTCTCGAGGTCGTTCACGTAGTTGCCGCGAAAGTCGTAGGTTTCCAGGGCGCTGGGTTCGCTCATCAGTACGCCATCGAGACCATGAGCGATGAGTTCGTTGGCCCGGTTAGCGATCCACGAGGTGGCATCGCTGTCGGCCGGACCGCCGTGTGGCGGGTTGTACTTGAAGCCGCCGTCCATCGGTGGGTTGTGGCTCGGGGTGACGACGATGCCGTCGGCCAGGTCGCCGTGCTCGGCGCGGTTGTAGGCCAAAATCGCGTGCGACAGGGACGGGGTCGGCACGTAGTCGTCGAACTCGTCCACGAGCACGCGCACGCCGTTGGCGACGAGCACTTCGAGGGCGGTCGTGTAGGCCGGGCCGCTCAAGGCGTGCGGGTCGGTGCCGATGAAGAGCGGGCCGGTAATGCCCTGACCGGCGCGATATTCCACGATCGCCTGCGTCGTGGCACTGATGTGATCCTCGTTGAACGCGGTGTTCAGCGAACTGCCACGGTGCCCGGAGGTGCCGAAGACGACCCGTTGGGCCGGCACCGTGACATCCGGTTTCAGGTCGTAATAGGCCTTGACCAGCCCATCAACGTCGATCAAATCAGATTCCAGGGCGCGGGTTCCTGCTCGTTGGCTCATGAGCACAGTCTGGCACCCCCGGTAGGCTGTCAGCCATGCCCGACTCGCCGAATCCGCTCCAAGCCCAGACTTACAGCTATCTCGGCCCGGCCGGCACCTTTACCGAAGCGGCGCTCGCCCAGGTGCCGGGCGCCCGCGGCCAGATCTGGCGTCCGGTCAACAACGTCGGTGAGGCCTTCGCCGATGTCGTGAGTGGCCGCAGCCTGGCGGCAATGATCGCCATCGAGAACTCCGTCGACGGCGGAGTCACGGCCACGCAGGATGCCCTCGCGAGCGTGCCTAACCTGCGCATCATCGGCGAGTACCTGGTGCCCGTGAACTTCGTACTGGTCGCCCGCCCCGGCACAACGTTGGATGACGTGCGCGTCATCAACGCGCATCCGGTCGCCTACGGGCAGTGCCGCAATTGGCTCGAACGCACCCTGCCGAGCCACGGCCACATCCCTGCGTCGAGCAACGTCGCCGCCGCGTCGTCCCTCCTGGACAACACGCAAGCGGATGCCGCGATCGCCCCGCCCGGCATCGACAAGCACCACGACGTCGTTGTCCTGGCGTCAGAAATCGGTGACAACCCCAACGCGGTGACCCGGTTCGTGCTTGTCGCCCGCGGCAACGAGCTCACCGCGCCGACCGGAGCCGACAAGACCAGCCTCATCATCGAGCTGCCGAGCGACCGCTCCGGCGCGTTGCTCGACATGCTCGAGCAGTTTGCCACCCGCGGCGTGAACCTCAGCCTCATCCAGTCCCGGCCGATCGGGGATTCCCTCGGCCGGTACCGCTTCGTGGTCGACGCCGACGGCCATATTCTGGATGAGCGCGTCGCTGACGCACTGCTCGGACTTCGCCGCTTCAGCCCCAAGGTGATCTTTCTCGGGTCCTATCCGCGGGCAGACCAGCGCAAGATCGAGTTCACCTCCCGCTACGACGACGGCATCTTCATCGAGGCCCGCGACTGGTTGCGCGGGCTGATCGCGGGGGAGCCCGCCCAATGACCGAGCCGCGCTTTGACCCGGAGCACGATGCCCGCTATCAGCGCGGCTATGAGCCCGGTGACTCGGCGGATTCCACGAGCGCGGCGATGACCGAGCTGTTCGCGCCCACCCCTTCCCACCAGCCAGAAGCATCCGTCGAAACAGACGCGCGCAACTCGGGCGCGATCCCCGTGCCTGCAGACGGTGCAGCTGACGACGACGAGCCCCTCGACCAATTCGAGCCGCGTAATCCGTTCATCATTGCCCTGTGGATTATTGGGCCAGCCCTCATTATCGGCGGGCTGATCCTGCAGGTGCGCACGATTACGAGCACCTATTTCAGCTCCGGCTTCTCGGGATCCTCGAACGCGGAGGTGCCGATCGAGATGGTGGCGCAGCAGTTGATTTACACCTTCGCACCCGCGATGATCTCCACCGGGCTGGTCACCGTTGTGGGCCTGCTGTTCTTCCACGCCCTGCGGTGGCGTTTTCGATCGTCGCGCCCATAGTCAGTTCCGCTATCTGGCTCAGGCCGGCACGCGCACGATGAGCGCGCCCGCATCGGCGTGCAGGCGCACCTTCTGCACCAGACCGAACTCATCGCCGTCGAGTTCGAAATCCTGCGCGTGCTCGAGCGCGATACGAATGTCGGGCCCGCGCAGGGTCGTCATCACCCGTTCATTTGACGACTCCGTCGCCGCAATCATGCGTCGCCCTACCGCGGAGCGGCGCAATACCCCGTTCTCCCAGGTCACCCGCCGCCAGATGGTGAGCCAGCCGAGCATGCCCTTGGGCTGCAGCACGGCAATGTCCAAAATGCCGTCGTCGAGGCGCGCGTCCGGTAAAAACTGCAGGTTGCCCGGCAGCAGCCCGCAGTTGGCGACGAGAATGGCGCTCACCTGCGCCGGCCGGTCCGTGCGTCCAGCAACGCTGTAGCGGATGCGAAAAGGCTGCGCTTTCGGCAGCGCCCGCGCCACCCCGTCGACGTAGGCGAGCCAGCCCATCTGCTTCTTGAGGTCGTCGCGTGTGTGGGCGATCATCTGCGCGTCGATCCCGAGCCCGGCCATGACCAGAAAAACGTGCTCTTCCACGGCGCCGGCATCGGTGGTCACGATAGCGACGCCGAGGTCGATGGGCTTGTCGACACCGCTGAACGCGATCGATGTCGCGGCGTCGATGCTGCCGAGCGGGAGCAGCAGGTTGCGGGCGAGCAGATTGCCGGTACCCGATGGCACGATGGCCATGCGCACGCCGGACTCCCGCAGCGCCTCGGCGACGGCCCGCACCGTGCCGTCACCGCCGGCCGAGACCACCATAGCGGCGCCGGTATCGAGGGCCCGTTTGGTAGCGGCCTGGCCGACATCGTCGACAGTTGTTTCAAACCATTGCGTCGTACCCCATCCGGCGGACTGCTCCGCTTCGGCCACGCTCGCCCGCAACTTAGCGAGGTCGACCTTGACGGGGTTGTAGACGACGGCAGCATGCTGGGCGAGGTTTTCGGAGGCGCTCACGAGGCCTAGGCTACTGGGTTGGCCTCGCGATTGCCCGACGGGAGTCGCTTGTAGACTGGCCGGGTGATTGATCCGGTGCTGTTACGCGAAAACCCTGACCTCTTCAAGCGTTCGCAGGAGGCCCGTGGCGACTCCGTTGAGGCGGTCGATGCCGCGCTTGCTGCCGACGCGGAACGGCGGTCAACGATCACGGCGTTCGAAGACCTGCGCGCCGCGCAAAACCTGTTCGGCAAGCGGGTAGCTGCGGCGCCTGGCGCTGAGAAAAAAGCCCTCGTTGCAGAAGCGCAAAGCCTCGCCGCCGAGGTGAAGGCTGCTGGAGTCATCGCCGGCGAGGCCGACGCCCGCTTCACCGCGGTCGTCAAGACCATCGCGAACCCGATCATCGACGGCGTACCGGTCGGCGCCGAAGAAAACTTCGCGACCCTGCGCACCCACGGTGAAGCCCCGATTTTCGACTTTGAGCCGCGCGACCACCTTGAGCTCGGCGAACTGCTCGGGGCCATCGACATGGCCCGCGGCGCCAAGGTCTCCGGAACCCGCTTCTATTTCTTGAAGGGCATCGGCGCCCGGCTCGAGATCGCCCTCATGAACATGGCGCTCGACCGGGCGCTCGAAGCCGGCTTCGTGCCGCTCATCACCCCCACCCTGGTGCGACCCGAGATCATGGACGGCACCGGCTTTCTCGGCGAACACAATGATGAGGTCTACTACCTGCCCGCCGACGACCTCTACCTCACCGGCACGAGCGAGGTCGCGCTCGCCGGGTACCACAAAGACGAGATCCTCGACCTCTCCGAAGAGCCACTACGGTATGCCGGCTGGTCCACCTGCTACCGCCGT
Source organism: Cryobacterium lyxosi (assembly GCF_004403345.1). Taxonomy (NCBI): domain Bacteria; kingdom Bacillati; phylum Actinomycetota; class Actinomycetes; order Micrococcales; family Microbacteriaceae; genus Cryobacterium; species Cryobacterium lyxosi. The sequence continues at coordinate 44,842 of NZ_SOGT01000002.1, read as the reverse complement.
GAGGCCGGCTCGGGCGGAAAAGACACCCGTGGCATCATTCGCGTGCACCAGTTCAACAAACTCGAAATGTTCACCTACGTTCTGCCCGAGAACGCCGAGGCCGAGCACGATCGCCTCGTCGCCTTGCAGGAGGGCATGCTGCAGTCGCTCGGCCTCAGCTACCGGGTCATCGACGTCGCTGCCGGTGACCTCGGCTCGAGCGCGGCCCGCAAGTTCGACATCGAGGCATGGGTTCCCACCCAGAATGCATACCGCGAGCTCACCAGCACGAGCAACTGCACCACCTACCAGGCGCGCCGGTTGGACATCCGCTATCGAACCGAATCGGGCAAGACCACGCCGGTCGCCACCCTGAACGGTACGCTGGCGACCACTCGCTGGCTCGTGGCCATGCTCGAAACGCACCAGCAAGCGGATGGTTCGGTGCTCGTTCCGAGCGCGCTGCAGCCCTACCTCGGTGGCCTCGAGGTACTCACGCCGCTCCCCGTGAAAGGAACGAAGTGACCGCGGTGTCCATGACCGAGCGATGGCTCGTCGCCCTCGACATCGACGGGACCACGATGCACGAAGACGGCTCGATCAGCCAGGCCGTGATCGACGAGGTCGCCCGGCTCACCGCCGCTGGACACGAGGTCATGCTGGCCACCGGGCGTTCCGCCGCCGCAGCCCTGCCGGTGCTCGACCGACTCGGCATCTCACCGCGCTACGTCGTCTGCTCCAACGGCGCCATCACCATGCACCGCGACGCCTCAGCGCCCATGGGCTACCGCCGTGAATGGGTCGAAACCTTCGACCCCAGCGACGTGCTCATATCGATTCGGGCGCACCTCGGGTCGGCGCGGTTCGCCGTCGAAGACGAGCACGGCTTCTACCGCTATACCGAGCCGATCCCCGATGCCACGATCGGCATGGACAGCGAACGGGTCGATTTCGATGAGCTTCTGAAGCACCAGGCAACCCGCGTGGTCGTCATCTCCCCCGACCACGACATGGAGGATTTTCTCCAGGTGGTCGAGCGCATGGGGCTGAACCGGGTCAGCTACGCCATCGGGTGGACTGCCTGGCTCGACATCGCTCCCGACGGTGTCAATAAGTCCACGGCGATGGAGCGGGTGCGGGTGTCTGTTGGTGTCCCCCGCGACCGGGTAATGGCCGTCGGGGATGGTCGCAACGACATCGACATGCTGCAATGGGCCGGCGAATTCGGTCGCGGTGTGGCCATGGGGGAGTCACCCGATGACGTTCTTGCCGCCGGATCGGAGGTCACCGGCAACGTGGCCATCGATGGCCTCGCTACGGTGTTGCGCACGCTCTGACGGGCATCCAGTCGTTTTTCAGCCGGCTCTGTCAGCCTGAGCAGTCTGCCATCGGCTAGAATCGGGCCAGTTCGCCCAATTGTTTCTACGTTGCATTTTGCGTGGGGGCACGGGCAACCGGGAGGGCTGTCCGAGCGGCCGATGGAGCCAGTCTTGAAAACTGGTGGGCAGAAATGTCTCGTGGGTTCGAATCCCACGCCCTCCGCAGCACCTGTGAAATGCACAACCACCGGCGTACAGCGACTGTCGCTTCAGTTCGGTCCGGCCAGCAACCCGATGAGAGGACATGAGTGAGCGACCAACTTCGCCCCCGCTCGAACGGTTCGCAGAACCTCAAAACCGTTGCGCGTCACGGCCGCCTGAAGAAGTCGAATGCTGCCGTCACGGTCGCGAAGTTTCTTGCCGGCAGCCTGGCCGTCGTCCTGGTCAGCGGCTTTTCGGTCGGCGCGATCGCAGCTTATGACGTTGCAGCGAGCGTGCAGCCGAGCGTGCACCTTGCCAATGAGACCAACGGTCCGGTCCCATCGATCGGCGCCATCGACGGTGGCGTGAACATGCTCATCGTCGGCAGTGACAGCCGTGTCGGGCAGGACGCAGCCTTCGGTCCGGAAGACTCCACCGGCGATCTCAACGACGTGACGATGCTGCTGCACATCTCCGAAGATCACAGCAACGCGTCGGTCATCAGCTTTCCCCGTGACATGTTCGTCTCCATCCCCTCCTGCCCCGACCCCGAGGGCGGCTCCTTCGGCGCCATGAGCAGCCAGAAGATCAACACCACGCTCACCTACGGCGGGCTCGCCTGCACGGTGCTGACCGTTGAAAAGCTCACCGGCCTCTCCATCCCGTTCGCCGCCGAGGTGCAGTTCAGCGGAGTCATGGCCATGTCCTCCGCCGTCGGTGGCGTGCCGGTCTGCGTGGCCAGCCGCATCGAAGACGAATATACGGGAACGTTCCTCGACCCGGGCGAGCACATGCTCGCCGGCTACGACGCACTCCAGTTTCTGCGCACCCGCCACGGCGTCGGCGACGGCGGTGACTTGACCCGCATCAACAACCAGCAGTTGTTCATGTCCTCGCTGGTGCGCACGATCAAGAGCGCTGACACCCTCTCGGACCCAGCCAAGGTGTACGCCTTGGCCAAGGCGGTGACAGGCAATATGCGGCTTTCCGACAGTCTCAACAGCGTGACAACCCTCGCGTCGATCGCCGTGGCACTGAAAGACATCGACCTCGACCAGGTCGTCTTCGCGCAGGTGCCGACCGGCAGCACGACCGGAGGGGTCAAGGCCGTCCAGCCATCTTTCGACAACCTATTCGAGGCGGTTGCTGCCGATCAACCCCTCGCGCTGAGCGGAACCACCGGCCGCGGCACCGTCGCCGACCCCAACGCTCCCGTCGAAGCCGCTCCCGCCCCGGCTGCGACCACAGACCCCATCGCGACCGATGTTCCAGCCGCGACCGATGCGCCGGTGGCCACGGAAGCCCCCGGAGTCGTCCTATCGGAGTCGGTGACCGGCCAGACCGCCGGCGACTATACCTGCACCAGGGGACGTACGCTCGAGAACCAGTAGCCGGGCGCGGCATCCGTTTTTCTGACCCGGTCGTCATGGTGAGAGTGGATACCCGTGGTACGGCTAAGATGAGGGAGTGTGTTTGCGCAAGCAGATGCCAAGGAGACGTCGCATAGTTCGGCTTAGTGCACCACCCTGCTAAGGTGGAGTACCCTTTACGGGGTACCGTGGGTTCAAATCCCACCGTCTCCGCAGCCATGCGAACCCCTGAATCCCATATAAACACTGGGAGTCAGGGGTTTTTCTTTGCCCCAAAATTCTGTTTTGGCAACATTTTGGCAACATTTGAAAAAATAGCGGCCTGATTCAAACGGTCTGCAACGGCGTCCAGGTCGTCATCGAAGAGGTCCGCGTAGGTGTCGAGGGTCATCGCTGCGGAGGCATGACCGAGCATCCGTTGCACCGCTTTGACGTTGGCGCCGACGCTCACAGCGAGACTTGCGGCCGTGTGGCGGAGGTCGTGAATTGTCATCCGTGGTATGCCTGCCGTCGTAAGTGCCGTCAGAAACCAGCTCCGCGTGCCCAGGCTTACCCGGGTGCGTTTGAGGTGGTTTCCGAATCGATCGGCGAAGACGAGTGCCGTTGCCGGCTTGTCGCGACATTCGTCACTCAGTCCGGGGACCAGGAACGCGGGGAAGGGCACCGAGCGCACTTTGTAGGACTTCGGAGTTCCGACCTCTATCTGCGAACCGACCTCAACAGCGTTGCGATTGACGTTGATTCTGCGTTTGAGAAAGTCGATGTCCTTGACCTGAAGCCCGATGGCTTCGCCCCAGCGGAGGCCGCAATACGCCATTATGAGAACGAGAGTTGCACGGTCGCCGGAGGCGGTCGCCAGCGCTGCGACCTGTCTGTGTGACAGGTAGGTGTGCTCCTTGGCAATCTTGCGAGGCAGGTTCACGCCGCGCGCCGGATTCGAGGTGATTCGCTTGTCCTTGACGGCAACGTCAAGGGTGGAAGCGAGGACGCCGTAGGCGCGGAGGACAGTCGTCGCGCCCTTTACCGCGGTAAGTTCAGTCACCCACGACTGAACGTCACTGTGACGAATTTCGCCCACAGTTCGGGTGCCCCAAGCTGGCTTCACGTAGAGGCGCCACGCGATTTCAACCGGGCGAAGGCTGGAGGGCTTGAGATGTGACTGGTGGTGGAGCCATTGAGCACCCAATGTCGCAATGGTCAATCGACCAGCCGAGGCCTCGATGAAATCGCCGTTCGCCTTGGTGACTTCGACCGTTGAGAGAAAGAGCGCGGCATCCCGTTTCGTCGTAAAGCCGCGTTTCTGTGCTTGATCGTGGTCCGGCTTGCGATAAACGACTCGGTAGCGCTTACCGGCCTTCGTCAGATACGAGTAGATGCTGCCCATGACCTCACCTCGGGATCGTCAGTGATTGTGCTGGATCCACTCTCCTCCCGCCCACTCGGCGAGTATGGCGTCATCGTTGATCCCGTATCTAGCCAGTCGAAAGCTGGTCGTCTACCGCACTCCTGCAAGGCTAGTGACGTGCGACGAGCCGGTGGTCGCCCTCGACACTTATCTCGGAGCAGATACAGGTAGCTTCGGAGCGGCCAACGCTCCGATAATCGTTCTGCCTTTAGCCCCGACAGCTGTTCTTGCAATGTTCCGGCATGATGTCCCAGTTCTTTTGGACGCATCTGAGGAGCTAACTGTTGCGGAGGTTCTTGACCTCAATCAAGCGATTCTCGGAAATGCGTTCCGGTACGCCTTCGAACGACCAAGCATGACCTTGACGAGCAAGTTGCACGTGCCTCCGCTGCCTCCGGCAGGCGAACGGCGAGTCGTTTCGAAGGGTGGTGACGGAAAGGAGCTGCATGAACTGATTGTTGGCCGACGCTGGCGAAATGAGCCGGGGGCACCCATTCGTCCTGTTCACCGCTGGTGGCGCTGATAGTTCTCATCACAACAGGTCGCCCCAAGGTCCTCCGAGACGATGCCACCGAGCCGCCAACACCGGGTGCGGCCGCCGCCAGGTGGCGACCTCACGCGGTGAGGGGAACATCTCCCTTACACACCCCCATTGCGGAGGTTTCGCTGGAAGGCGGCTTCGACGCCCTATCCCGATTCGTACCCTTACTTCTTGGCGGCACGGTCGATGACACCGAGCTCCCAGAGATCCTGCGCGAGACACTGTCGGTCAGGGCGTTCCGACCGTAGACAACGTCAGGCCCTGGCGATGAAGCGCCGCAGTGGCCAGCTAACGACAGCGGCCCAGATCAGCCGGAAAGAGAACCTTGTCTTTTACGGGCACTCCGGCACCGGAAAAACGTTCTTCTTCGAAGCCCTCGACCAGCAAGTCGTCGAGGCCGGCATGCGCGTGGCGTGGTTCCGCCTCGAGGACCTCGGTGCGCTCATGCGCGCCCACCGCGCGGACGACAGCATCACCTGAGTCGTCCGCGCATCCTCCGCTCCGACCTCATCGTGATCGTGACATCGGGCTGCTCGCCGTCGGGACGGACGCGGCCGAAGGACCCTATCGCCTCATTGACGCAGCCGATGAAAACTGGACTATCGCCGTCTTGTCGAATCTGTATCCTGCCGGATTCGACGAGCTCATGCCCAAAACCCTCGCCAGAGCGACCGTCGACGTGCTCCTGCACCACGCTTACGTCTCAGGCGTCGGGCGAATCGATCCACCTCACGGAGGCCCTAGCCGGGCAAGGCGTGACACCTATGAGCTAACACTCGCTCCAAGAATGGCCAACGCCGCCGAACTCCTGGTGGGCAGATCTGTCGGCCATGAGCGGGCAGTTTTCATAGCCACCAGCGGGAATTTGCCGTGGCCGCCATTGGGCAGATCCTTATGGTCCTTAGCACTCAGGTCCTAGGGTGCATCAGATGGGCACGTCGGCAGCCGCAGCCCAGCAGAAGATTTCAGCAATTCGACGACTGTCATTGAGGTCCAATTCCTAGAGCCCGGAATACAGATCTCGCGCCTGAGAATGTCTTCGGACTCGGTCCATTCCGGTCTCTTTTTCTGGTCTAGTAAAAGGGTGAACTGGAGTTGTTCGCCCACCACGTAGCCCACAAAATCAGTGCTCGAGCCTGACAGCTGAATGCGTTCGACCGGCGTCCAAGGCTGCTGGAGCACGAGAGTCAGGAGCAAACCCGTGACCGTTGCCCAAGCCCATCCAGCTCGCCTGGCCACAGCTTGTGCCCGTCGCTGAGCCTGATCCTGCTTCTTCGCGCGTCGCAACCAACGACTAAGAAGATGGCCAAGGATGGTGCCCAGCAAGACTCCGGCGAATACTAACACCGGAGCGACACTCATGATGAAAAGAGAGAGTGGGAGCCAGATTAAAGCCGTTCGAAACTTAACGGCAAGAGCCGCGCCATCTGCATTTCCCGCCAAGACCCATGCTCGAGGTTGTTCCAAGCCCATAAACGCCGGAACGAATGCGACCGCAACGAGTAGCAGGGTGGAGGCGAGAATTGAAGTGCGATCAGCAACGCCCAAGACCGCGAGGCCAACGGGAACGCTAAACCCAGAAAAGAAGAACACACGCAAGACTGCAAGGGCGACTGCCGCGAGTGAGGCGATGAGCGCGAGGTGCTTGAGCGCTAAGGGGAGGAATCGCTCGGAACTCATAACGTGATTGTGTCACGAGAGAACGACAAGACGGATGGTCGGCTCCTCCCCTCTGGCCGAGTACGTTCGGCTCCCGGCGATGGCCCAACTCAATCCAAGGAGCTTTTGACCCGTTGGGTAGTGCAACCTGCGAAGTCCAAGGTGGGGGCAGAGCGACGGCGAGCTACTTGCCAATTTGAACGCTTACTCGCTCGACTAAAACCTGACTGACGCGCAACGCTTCGAATGCTTCTGGGTTGAACAGGGCCAAATTGATCCCGTTGTCACTGCTGACGGAACTGCGGTAGACGACTCCGTCGAATCCGCACGACTTGATGAACTCGCAAAGGTATTGAGTGGGAATGTACTCATAGGGCGCGCCCCGCGGGTGGACAGGACGGGTGAGCTCGTCGGCGAGTCGTTCTAGCAGGGGGAGGTCGGCGCGCAGCCGAATAATTTCGGACTCGTCTCCGACTAAAGGGGACGTTAGCTTTCGCGGATTCCTTAGATCGGCAAACTTCAGCTCCGGCAATTCAAACTCCGCAATGCACGCTTTTTCCCCCGTATGAGGTCGCAATTCAGCGACAGCCGTCGTTGGCGTAGAGCCGAGGTAAAGATACGGAATTCCGGCAGGATTTGCTCGTCCGTGGCCAGCAAGATGCCGAGGAGGTGCATTCATCTCGCTGAGCGGATATGGATCGTCACTGCTCATTAGTCGCGCCCGGTACCAGGTCGACTGATCGAATGATTTTGAACTTGCGATCAGCTGGCCGAGGAGTTCGGCTATTCGATCCATATCCATTGGGTCATCAAGGAACCAACGGTTGCGGTGCATCATCTCATCACGCAGGTCTTCCCAGCGACGGAGATTCCCACCCGCCGAGTATTGAATCGGGGCGAATGACTTTCTCACCAGCTCGCCATCGTCTAATACGTCAGCGAGTAATTCCTTTGCGCTGGCTGGCTTCAATCCTGAGCCGTCGAAGAAGTTCCACTCATCAGTTAGCAACTTGATGATTGACTCCCCGTCATCGACGATTTCGTAGGAGGCCATGAGCGCCTCGAACCACTGTGCGAGGCGTTCCGGAAGCACGCTTTCCGCATTTGGAGCGCCGCAGTAGCCGCAGGTCGCCCGAACAGGATCGCACTGAGGGATGTATTCGTTACGAATCTGAATATCACCGAAACACGCGGCGCAGCACCGTCGCTCAGCCAGGGGATTGAAAAGCAGCGAGGGTCTCTAGATGGTGCTTGATGGAGAGTTTTTTTACGTATCCGAGGCCAGGGAAATGGCCGCGCGCGTGCAGTTCGCGGAACTCTTGGACAGCCGAAGTATCTTCAATACACGACCCTGCGCTATCCAGCTGTGCAATCAGCTTGGAGAGGGCCTGGGAAAACTTGCCTGCCGGATCGACTGGTGTGTCGTTCGAGTCGGAAATAAAATGATAAACAAACATGGCATCGTCTTGGTCCGTGTCGATATACGTTAGGTGGATAGCAACTGCGTAAGCGGGTCCACCACCTTCCGCGTAATAGTCACCGACAGTCAGAAAGTCCCCGTAACCGTTTGCACCGAGCTCGCTATAGGTTATGTGAAGGTCCGAGAATCGGTCGACGAGGGAGTAATCAGCGTTCTTCTTGCGCTCGAAACCGTCCTCGATCAAGATGCGGTGGCCGCCTATAAAAGGTCGACGATAGAGAGTGTTGCGAGCATCCAAAAATACATGCGTCAGCTGAGTCGCCGTCAGTTGGGCCGCAAGACCTTTGCCATCTGTAAATCCCGCGTGGACAAGCATCAACGGTCGATCTTCGTAAGGCGAGATCGCTCTCATGGCGTCCTCAACCGTCATAAGGTTAGTGAGGAGCAAGGCCGGGAGAACAGCATCGTTATCTCCAAAACTTTCCTCTAAATAAGCAGCGAGCCCGTCCCCGTCGTGCCGGTGATCGCCCAAGCGGGGGTTGACGATGACTGCTGCTGATGCCCCCCGCGACACGAGCTCTCGCAACGCGCGGTCTAGGCTGCTTAGGACTTCGCGGACGGGCTCAATTATCGGGATAAAGCCTGCGTTAGAGATCACTTCGGCCGATTCACGTATTGCAAGAAGCTCAAACTGCTTCCCTCGAAAGAACGGATAGTACATGTTGCTCCTAACTCCAGGCAAGGGCGGTACGGAGCGGGAGCCACGCCGCTGCGGTCAAGTTCTGTCTTGCAGTGACGGATAGGTCGGTAGCCAATGCGGCCGCACGCAATGACAACGGCAGCTCTTTCAGGTATGGTTCCAACTCGGCTCGTGACCTCGAAGTCCGTAGGACTCGAACCGTCGCATCGTGAACTGTCCTTGAGCCGAGGCTCGCGAAAATTTCCCGAAGTACGTGCCACCGCTGTGTATTTGGCACGTTAGGAAAATCGATCCCTGCATCACTTGCTACGTCGATGGCTTCTTGTACGCGAAGCGTGTCGAGAATCGAGAGTGGATCGACCCTTTCTGGCTGATCAATCGCTTGACGCTCGACCTGAAGTCGGAATCTTGAGGACAATACTAGAACGCCCACGTCATTGGGAGTAATGCTTAGGGCCGCGCAGGCCTGCATGGGACTGGTGACCACGTAAACGCTAGCGAAGACTGCTCTGTAGTCGGCGATCTGCCCCGCGAGTCGGCTAAAAGAGTCTCGCTCTGACTTGATTTCATATGCCGTCGACGTCCCGTTCAGGATAACCAGATCGGCTTTAGACTTTCTCGCACGCAATTCATTTACGATCGTGGCAGTCCGCAGGTTGTGGCGGCCGAGAGCGATCCTTTGAGTCACAGCGACTCTATAGACGTAATCGTCTCGATTACCGATTCTGCGCAATGACGAGAACGCCAGATCAAATGCATCCGCCAATTTCGCATCTGCTGGAAGGGAATCAGGAATTCCTGACTGCTGAAGCAAACGGGCTAACAGTGGTGACTGTCCGGTCTCACCCAGCTCCCGCACGACTCCTCGTGAGAACACCCGGGTCAGTGCCGCTGTTTCGACCGTCGGGGAGGTCCTCATGGGTTCTCCTAAGATGGCCGCCTATTACTTGTAAAGACTACCTTGAAACTCTAAAGGGCAGGCTACCCCACGAATGCGGCGGAAAGGCTATGCGCGGCGATGCACGTGTGTGAGGAAGGCGATCCCGACATGGTTGGATGGCCGCGCCCATGGCCAATCGCCACGAGGGTGGTTGAGCACGCGTCTCACAACCCGTGGGCGGCGAGACAGTATGACGAGATCGAAGTGCCGGGCGTAGTTTTTTAGGGCATCGCATGCCATATCCCGGTTTATGACCGTGGTGTAGCCATCGTCGTCCGAAGACAACGAGCGACTCGGTGTGTCTCGCAACGTGTCTTCTTTTCCAGTCAATAGTATTCAGGTAGGCAAGGATGGTTGCGAGACATCTGGAGGCGTCAATGGTGAAGCTGATTGGGTACGCGAGAGTCTCGACCAAGAGCCAGACCACGGATTGACAGGTCAGCGATCTGCTCGCTGCTGGCGTTCGCCGCGACGACGTCTATGTCGATCACGGTGTCAGTGGAGGTCGCGCGCGGCGGCCCGAATTCGACGCGGCACTGGACGCATTGCAGGCGGGTGACACCCTCGTCGTCACGACGCTTGACCGGTTGGGCCGGTCGACGAGCAACATGCTGGATCTCGCGGACTCACTGCGCATGCGCGGTGCCGCGCTTCGCGTTCTGAACCTGGGCGGGGGAGACGTGGACACGAGCGCGCCGATGTGCAGCATGGTGTTCACCGTCTTGGCGGCTTTGGCCGAGATGGAGCTGGCCATCAAACGCGAACATATCGTGGACAGCGTTAACAAGCGCCGGGCTGCCGGGCAGGATCTTGGCGGGCGCCGCCCGCGATTCACTGAAAGCCAGATCCTGAATGCCCGTCGCCTAGTCAACGCCGGCGAATCCGCCACCCAGGTTGCTCGAGATCTGAGCATGTCGCGCGCCATTCTCTATCTAAGGATCTCCCAACTCGGAGCGTGAAGGTCGGGTACTAAGTCGGAATTTGGATGATGAAACCGTGAAGCGACGTAGATTTTCTGTCCAGATGTTCCCCGCAGGCATCTTCTCGGGCGGGCATACCGGAGTGTGGGTTCCAGCCGCGGCCCGGAACCTCGAAATATGGCGCGTTTCCAGCTGTGCTCCGGCGGACTGTCCCTTTACGGCCAGTTCGTGCTGGACACCTTCGCCGCTTCGAGTGCATAATCGATTCCGGCCAGATTCCGGGGGACGCTGGGCAGCTCCTGCGATCAGGTCACGGGTCGCCGGGTCACGTGTGTGGCACGGGAAACACGTCGGGTTCAAATGACGACGCATTGACCCTAACGAAAGCGCCGATTGCCGGTCTTGACTTCGACTTCACGTAGGAACCACGGCAACCCTCAACCCGTCAGATAGCGACGCTATCTTTCTCGGTGGAAGGTAGCGTACGAGGCCAAGACTGCCGAGGTGCCTACCCAGGCCAGCAGTCCGAGCGCTCCCGATGAAATCGGCCAGATGCCGCCATCTTCAACGGCTGACACTCCGACCGCTTTGAGGAACAGCAGCGTGGGGCTCGTTTCTACAAGCCAGTTGATCGCGGGCGTCAGCGCGACAGGAAGGGGGGCCTGCAGGAAGGCGGCGGCTAGTGGGAAGACGATATATAGACCGACAAGTACGAGTACCGAAAGCAGGGGACGTCGAGTCAGAGTCGCGATAAAGAATGCCAACGAGCCGAATAGTACCGTGCACAACGGCACTACAATCAGGCTGGCGACGACGACCGCGAGCACCTCCGCAGAGAACCCGGCGCGGGCAAAGATCAGAACTGAGGTGACAACCGTGGCCGCAAGTGCAGTCATCGCGACCACAGCGCTGACACCAAGCCAGCGAGCGAGGAGGTGTCGGCGGCGCGATGGAACGAGTACGGCCATTGTTTCCAAGAAGCCGGACGAGATGTCCCGTCCGACGGCGGTGCAGATGCATAGTGAGACGCTTAGAGCGGTCGTGATCGCCGCGACCTCAAGCGAGCCGGTCACCGAAACGCCCTGAGAGTCCGCTGCGTCGGCGATGGACGAGAGCAGCAAGATGGATAGTGCTCCGGAGGCGATGCCGACCACAGCGCTTGCGATGAGCCCTCTAATCATCCCGCCTTGCCGGATTAGCCGTCCGATCTCTGCCCGAGCAACGACGGAAACAGACTGCGCTGGGACGGTCGTTATGTTCTGCGGTTCAGCCGTGTCAATCATTGTTGAACCTCGTTTTTCTGGCCTGCGCCGGAAGCGGCGCTGAGCGTCTTGAAGTACGTCTCCTCGAGAGTCTGTTTGATTACGCTCAAGTGTTCCAGCTCTCGCCCCGACTGGTAGACGGCTCGTCCGACGTCACCAGCCTCTGCGTCGGTCACGATCGCGCCCGATTCGAAGAGCGTGGCACGGAATCCTGAGGCGTTCAATTCGGCTACAGCTCCCGTGACATCCGACGCCTCGAAATATACCTGTTTCGCATCAGCTGATAGGAATGCCTCAAGAGCTCCCTGAAGCGTGACACGGCCGCCGTTGAGGAGCACGATGCTGTCTGCGACCATAGATAATTCGGCCATGTGGTGGGACGAGAGCAGAACGGTCTTGCCCTTTTGTGCGGCGTTCGCGACGAAGTGGCGCAGCCAGAGGATGGCATCCGGATCGAGGCCGTTGATGGGCTCGTCGAGGATGAGATTCTGCGGGTTGCCGACGACGACCGACGCGATGCCCAGCCGCTGTCGCATTCCGAGAGAGAAGGTTCGGACCTTTTGTTTCCTTGCAGCGGACAGGCCGACTAATTCGAGTGCGTCGTTGACGCTTCGGCGGCTAAGCCCTTGAACGTCGCAGATGTATGCCAAATATGACGACGCGGTCAGATGTTCGGGAACGAGCTCGGCCGACAGGAATGCCCCTAACACAGCACCGGGTTGGACGGCGTCTCGGTACCTCCCGCCGTCGATCTTGACGCTGCCCGCGGTTGGAATGATTGTCCCGGCAACGATTTTAAGAAGCGTGGACTTGCCCGCTCCATTCGGCCCGACGAATCCCGTAACCTCCCCATCTCGCGCGGTGAAGCTCACCTCTGAGAGCACCTCTCGCGTTCCGAAATGCTTGCTTACATTCACGATTTCTATCAATTCGCCTCTAGGTTTCTTTTTGTGGGCTGAGTCTGCGCGACGTCTCGCGTGCTCGCGCTCGCGGCCAGTCGATGCAAGTCCGTCATGCCAATACGGGCGAACCATGCCGAGCGTGGTTTTCCGGCGTAGTAGTGAAGACGGGAGAAAAGTGGCGTACTGCCGAGTGTGACCGTTGAAAGCACATGGATGCTGGAAGGCGCCAAATGCCATTCGCGCTCTGAAATGAAGGGAGAACTCACGGCGAATGCACGTCCGTCCGGCGCGAGAGAAATCGTCGCGGTACTCAGCCAGCCGATCGAGTAGAGAACGACAGCGAGCGCGCCGCCAAAAAGGAGATGAAAGTAGCGAGGTAGTGAGGGGTCATATAGCGACCAGACGACGACGGCGATTGGCGGGACTGCGACGAGAAGCATCGAGACGAGCGAACAGGTCGCGGCCTGCGCGCCTGACACCCGCGCGTAGCGAGTAGGTGCATTTTGCATCAACGTCTCAGTCAGGACTCTGGTGACGATGGCGTGTGGCAGAGATGGAAGGATAAGGTTTGTCCCGAGCCCCGTCGCCGAGTCTCGGGTGAGAAGCGAAAGTCGAACGCGCCCGATCACGCTCTCGACCAAGTTGCGCTTTAGGAGGACGCCAGAGACTGCGTCGGAATGAATGGTGCGGTCCTTGGTGTTGATCAACCCATATCGAATGGTGATGCCCTCGCGATTCTTGATCGCGATGAAGCCGTGCAACCGGACCGCCGAGACGACGAGACCGCCAGCTGTGACGACGGCGGCGATGGCAAGTGCGGAGACGACAGGCGACACGGTAATTACCGATTGTGCGACGGCACTAAGTCCGACAGAGTTGAGCAGGTCAGATGCCGATAGTGCGAGCGCACCACCTGCCAGCGCGAACTGTCCGTAGACGATGCTAGCGATGAGCAGATCCACAATCGACGAGCGATAGATGACTTCGTGGGTCGAGAGTTCCGCAGCCGCAATAGCAGGAAGACGATCGTGGTCTTTTGCGGCATCCCACGCGCGCCGGACTTCCGCGTAGGTCGCTGCATCAAGGGCAGGGAACTCGAAGCGCGTCGCGCCGTCTCCGGCTTGACCGAGCGTGACCTGCGACAGGCCGAATAGGCGCAATCCCCATGGTGAAGTTACGTCCAGTGCGCTCACCGACTGCCATTCGAGTGTTCTCGTATGAATGGTGAACAAGCCAGTGCGTATGGAAACCTCGTCGGGTGTGACGAGGATGTGATAGGTTCCCCGCGTATATAGGGGCGCGACGACGTGGGCCAGGATAAGCGGTCCGACAAGAATCCAGACCCAGACTCCAGGCCATATTCCTGGAGTAGTGGACAGCACGAATCCGCATAGGAGGAGTGCGGCCGTTCGGGGAATCGTTTGAACGTATGCGGCGAGCACGTAGGAGTTCGGCAGCTTGGTCGAAAGCACGCCGTTGGTGCTAGACGCCACGACAGGCCGGCGTCTGTTTGAGGAGGACCGTGCTGCGAATAGCAGTCGCCACGGCAGGCGTGATTGGCCCTAGGGGCTCGACGGCGACGATACAAGTGAAGCGTATTTTCACTAGGCCGAACTTTCGAAGGACCGGCCCCTCGGTGATCTCGACATTGAGCACCTGAGATGTTGCGATGGACGTAAATCGGCGAAAGAAGAGCCCTCGCACAATGTAGATCTCGTCACCAGTAACGGTGAATGACGTGTTGCGCATGCGCAGTCTGTTCATGATTTGTATTTCAAAGGCGATCGCCGCCGCGACGCCCAGCATTATCACGGTGAGAATCACCACGCGAAGGGGCTCGAAGACGAACCATGCGACAATGCTCACGGCCGAAGCGGTTACCAGAGCCGTTGCCGCGTCGATCGCGTTAAGGTACCGAAGCGCTTCGTTCGGCAGGCGATCGGAGCCCGGCTCGCCAAATGCCCGCACTCGAGGAGAAGAATTGTCGGCGAAGTTCGACATGGTCGCTCCAAAGTCTGATCGACGCTCCGGACTATGGCCCGCAGCCTCACGATCTATGGCCGGCGCCTAAGCGAGCATACACGTTCTCAAACGAATATGCTCGCCCTGAAAGCTGGTTTAGCCGAGTCCCAACCACGAAAGAATCCAACCGATGACGGTGCCATATGTTACACCGCGCTCAAGCCAAAGCTGGACCAGCTTAGCGTTCGCGCGGATCCACCTAACGATAGCGTTGACGCGCGACACGCCCCACCTCCACACCAGGGTGAAAACATATGCAATGAATCTCAGGACAATACCAACCATGTTTCTAGTCCGTTCTGTTAGTTCAGAACCATAAAGGTCCTGTCGGTCTATTACCGACTTAGCTAACCTACTTTTCGAGCCGTTCGGCCATAACCTTCGTGCGAATAGAGCTCGAAGAACCTTTGGGTCTTCGGCTCTATACATTCGACCCGCTGCCAACCAGCGGGGGCTCTTGAGCGGTGCGATCACCTGGGGTGCGTGTGGACTTGGCATGCCCACGCGTACGCCCCTTGCTGCGGTCGCAGATATTGTCCCCTGTCGTCCTCGCTAGCAGAATTCACCTGAGGGATTGCGAATGTAGCACTACGCTGTACCGAGGGGGTCGATAGAGGACGATGGGCAAGAAACCGGGCCGTTCCAGATATGGGACGGTTCAACTGCCATGGAAGAGGCCGGCGGCCGTCGATTCCTCTTCGTTCACTTCGTTTACGGCACTTCGCGAACTCGGGGGGGGAAAATTGATTCGACCGCACCACATCCGTGTACTAATTGCTGACGAGGAGACGCTGGTGCGCAGGGCGCTGGAATCGTTCGTCAACGGGGCCGACGATATGTCGGTCGTCGGCGAGGCGCGCACAGGGGGGATCGCAGTGCATTTGCATGCTCAACTCAAACCCGACGTCGTCATCGTTAGTCTGGTGGAAGGCGAGGACGGTGTTGAGACAATCCGCCGCATACGGGAGACAGATCCCGGTGCCCGGGTTCTCGCTCTAACGAATTCCGGATCGGGGGCTACTGGCGTTACGACCTCAGCGGGTTGCACCGTGATGGCGTTGAGAGCCGGAACCCGGGGGTTCGTGATGCGGGACGAAGAGCCCGAAGCCTTGCTCTCTCGGATCCGCGAGGTACATGGCGGTGACACCGTCTTGTCTCAGAGCGCCACCCTTGATCTGATCGCGTTCGTCTTGGCTGTTCCTGAAAAGACGAACTTTGATGCTCTGTCGGCCGACGAGCACTTGTCGGACCTTGAGTTGTCGGTCGTGCGACTGCTAGCCCAGGGCATGTCGAATGCGGAAATCGCGCAGGGGCTGCACCTCTCCGAGGCAGGAGTCAAGATGCGTTTAGCAAAGATAATGGCCAAGTGGGGTTCGCGTACGCGTTTGCACGTGCTGATCCGAGCGGTTCGCGTTGGCCTCGTGGAATTGAGCCAGCCGCCCTTGACTCTGATGTACTGAGTCAGGACGTTGGTGAAAGTCGGCTGGTGGGGGCTGCTCTGATTGCGGTGTGAATGCGTTCAGTGTTGTAGTACTCGAGCCAGGGCGCAAGGGCTTGGGCGCGGTGGTTGTTGCTGGTGTATTTCTGCCGGTAGGCCCATTCCGCGGCGAGGGTTCGGTTGAGTCGTTCAACTTTGCCGTTGGTCCAGGGTCCGTGCGGTTTGATGAACTTCTGCACGGCTCCGAGCGCGGCGACGGCGTTTTTGAAGACCTGAGTTTTCGATGGGCGAATGCGTTGTCGGAGATGACGCGTTCAAGGCGGATGCCGTGGTCGGCGAAATACTGGCAGCGCGGGTGAGGACTTCGGCGGCCGTCGCACCTTTTTCATCGGGCTGGATCTCTGCATAGGCCAAGCGGGAATCGTCGTCGATGACGACGTGGACGTAGTCGAAACCGATCCGGCGACCACGGACCGCTTCGCTGCCGCCGTGGGCTCGCCAGCCACCATCGTCGGGAATTCGGCCCAGCTTCTTTACGTCAACATGCACGAGTCCACCCGGCGTGGCGCGTTCAAACCGAATCACCGCCGCGCGGCCGGCGCCGATCGTGGCCCCGGTCATCGGATTTAATCACGCTAACGGCGGTAGCTGATTATCGGGTCACGATCCGAGACACCGTCCGGGCGGGGACCCCGGTCGTGGCGGCGATGCGCAACGGCCCGCGACGGTCCAGCAGCCGAACGACCACCGATGACGCGCTGAACGAGCAAGGCCCTTCCGTGATGGTTCAATCGGGCATTAGCGTGGGACACGAGAACCTCCGTGTTAGTTGGCGACTTTGACATCACCATCACAACCGGAGGTTCTCCCTATTTCAACTACCGACTGTCACCAACGTGTCGGCTACGTACAGCTAGATGCACCTGACGCAAAGAGAAATGTGAGCCCCGTTGACGCAGCCGCGCTGAAGGCTCTGCCTACCCGCCCAGCTTCTTCCGGCGCGAAGCGAGCAGCGCATACGACACAGCTGCGGCAACGATCCCGGCCGCAATTGCGATTACACCACGAGCGACGGGGTTTAGGTCCGACAGGAGAGCAATCGCGATGCTGACACCTAGGATTACGACGAACAGCACGACACCGGAGAGCGACTGCGGAGTGATCTTCTTTATATCGGACATGGCGTTACTGTAGCAGCGTACGGAGGTCCAGCCTCAGAGATGTGGCATGGTCGCCATAAATGAATCCCTTGTCCATACCGAGAATTTTCGTATCAATTTTTCGGGCACGCCGGTAGCTGACATCTCGTTTCTCGTGCGGCGGGGGGAGACGTTCGAGTTTGTGAGGTCCACCGGGTCGGGGAAGACGACCATGCTACGAGCCTTGCCCAGGGGAATTACATTCCCCTCGCGGGAATTCTCCACGTGGATAGCCACCCATTTACGTCGGAGGCGGGCAGTCCTATGGGGTATCTACCGAAGGAGCGGGGCTGTACAAGAAGGAATCTGTCCTAACCGTGATGATTTACTCTCGCCAACTCAAGGGCCTAAGTAGGAAAGTAGGAGAAAATGATGCGGCGTTCATGGTGATAGTCAAGCAGCCAGAGCAAGCCGATGGTTGGGGCTGTCGGATTTAGATGGCGGTGTTGAGGGGGAGATCCCGTTCGCTGGTGTTTTGTCTTGGTCAGAGATACGAGTGCCCGAACGGGGGTATTGCTGTTCCTCGGGGGCTACATAATCTTGGGAAAAGGCCTGGTTGCTCAAGGAGCGGTGTGAGTAAAATGATCGTGACATTACGACGCCGATTTGCGCGATGGCCGGTTTTCGTTCTCGTCGGCGTGAATCCTCGCGGTCAGCTACCCGCCGTCCTTGTGGATCCGGTGGATTGCACAGGGCGGGTCATTCGCGGCTTGTGGCTGGGCGATAGCGTCGACGACGGGGATGATGGCACGACGTATCGCAGAGTGAAATGGGTGAGGTGAAGGAGCGGATCAGGATCAGCGGTAAGACTCGCAGCCGCAGCGTCACCTCTAGGACTCTTTGCCCGCGCGCACGTGCTGCCCGCAGCTCTACCGGCAGCGTCGAACGGCAACCGTGACCGAGACGAACCGGATGCGGGAACTGTGCAGCAGACCTACTCACAGCCGTTCATGATGGTGCCGTGGGGCTACTGCGGGGGCCGCCAGCGGGATCAGTCAACGGTTGAACCCGGGAGGGGCGATGGTGCGTTCTCGATCGAGGCGACTCATAAGGAAACTCCGTTGTTACGGTTGTGATGTGCAGAGCAGCCATGGCTGCCTGGTGGGGGCGGAGCAGGCCGCCAGCGGCATTACAGTCACCGCAACCTCCTTCATCCAGTAGTACTTCAACTGTCCTTACTGGCCGCCACTACCAGGGCTCGATTCACCGCCGGCCGTGTAGGAGGCGGCACCAACGCCAGCAAGTTGCCCGCCGTCGACGATGAGATATTCTTTCCTAATAGGTCGACCGGCGAACCAGTCTTCGAGAATCTCCCGGGTGCCCGCGGCGTAACGAGATTGAGCGGAAAGAGTCGAACCTGAAACGTGGGGGGTCATGCCGTTATGCGGCATCGTGCGCCAGGGGTGGTCGGCCGCCGGTGGCTGCGGGTACCAGACGTCGCCGGCATATCCGGCGAGTTGCCCTGACTCGAGCGCGCGTACGATCGCGTCACGGTCTGTGATCTCGGCGCGGGCCGTGTTGACGATGTAAGAGCCGCGTTTCATCGACGCGATCAGAGCGTCGTCGAAGAGGTGATATGTCTCCGGATGCAACGGTGCATGGATCGATACAACGTCGACGGCTTGCACGAGAGAGGCAGCATCCGGGTGGAAAGTCAGGCCGAGTTCACGCTCAATCTCGGGCGACAGCCGGTTCTTGTCGGTGTAGTGCAAGTGGACGTCGAACGGTGCGAGTCGGCGCAAGACGGCACGCCCGATGCGGCCGGCCGCGATGACACCGACGTTCATTCCTTCGAGGTCATACGCGCGCTCGACGCTGTCGGCGATGTTCCAGCCACCATTGACAACCCATTCGTGGGACGGGAGGTAGTTGCGCACGAGGGCGAGGATTTGCATGACCGCGTGCTCTGCGACACTGATGCTGTTGCTGTACGTCTCCTCGACCACGGTGATCCCCTGGTTGATTGCTGCGTCCAGGTCGACGTGATCTGAACCAATGCCGGCCGTGATCGCGAGCTTCAAGTTCGGTGCCTTCGCGATCCTCTCTTTCGTCAAATAGGCCGGCCAGAACGGTTGGGAAATCACGATGTCTGCAGTCGCAAGCTCCCGCTCGAACACCGAATCCGGACCGTCTTTGTCCGAAGTGACAACTAATTCATGTCCGGCCGATTCAAGAAATTTGCGCAGGCCAAGTTCACCGGAGACCGAACCCAGGAGTTCACCCGGGGTGAAATCAGTGGCGGAAGGGCTTGGCAACGTCTGACCGCCGGGGTAACCGTCAAGCACCGGGAGGGTGTCGCGCGCATATTGCGGCGGGTACCCGGTAACGGAGTCCGGGTAGAGTACGAGGAGAATCTTGGCCATGTGGCCTCTTTCTGAGACGCCGGTCTGACAGGTGTCGCGCCCGGTTGATGCGCTTCACCCAGTTTCTGCCTCGCCGCTCCAGCCTGTCCAAGACCAGAAATTGGCCAGCCGATAGCTGCCGGCTATTGAACCGCTTTCACTGTGGATGCAGCAGTACCGGACAAACCCATCGAAAGGTCTTGGTCGAACAGTTCGCCAAGCTCTTGGTCGAACAGTTCGCCAAGCTCTTGGTCGAACAGTTCGCCAAGCTCTTGGTCGAATAGTTCGTCCAGCGACAGCTTCGCTGCAACCGGCTCTCTTATCGGAGGAATGCGATGGCTTGGTGTCGGCGGGGAACAAGTACCCCTGACCGCTCTTTTCGTTCTCATCATCGGCGGCCCGGAAGCCGATGATTACTCGGCCGGTTATCTCGCCCAAGTCTGTCTGGGAATAGTGGTGGGACTTTTGGTCAACCTACTAATTTTGCCGCCTCTTGCTATCGGCACGGCTGTCGAGCGGTTGACTATTTTTCGAGGCACCCTCNCAAACCCCAAGTACGCGGGCCCATCTTGTGGGACCCCACCCAAACCTGGCGCCCCGCCCACAGCCACCGCGCCAACACCCCCAGCCCCGAACCGTACTGGCGCAACTAAGACAGTCAAATGTGGCGAGCATCTGTTGCGCTGTGACTGTGACTGTGACTGTGACTGTGACTGTGACTGTGACTGTGACTGTGACTGTGACCAGCATTGATGCGGAGCCCAACTGTGGAACGCCCACTCGGGCTAGCGCGTTACAGTCGTCTACTTTCGGTGCCCCCGGTAGGAATCGAACCTACGACAATCGGATTAGAAGGCCGGTGCTCTATCCACTGAGCTACGGGGGCGGGACTACTCAAGGTTACAGGCCGCTGGCAGCGATCCGGTCACCACCGCTTACAGCTCGGGTGTCAGCGCGGAACGGCGCCGGCCTCCACGATCGAAAATCCGGGACACGCCACGAGTTCGGTGGCCGGCAACGATTCGATGGGCACGGTCTCGGTCATGGCTTCTTTACTGGGGCACGTGATGCGGACGAAGATGACGTGACACTGCGCCGGGCCAAGGCGTCCACCGACGGCGTCGCGCTGACCAGTTGCTGCGTATACGGGTGCAGCGGGCTGTCGTAGACGTCGGCGGTCGGCCCGCATTCGACGATGCGTCCGTCGGAGATGACGGCAACGGTGTCACAGAGGTGACGAATGACGGCGAGGTCGTGGGAGACGAACACGAGGGTGAGCTGGTATTCGTCGACCAGGTCGGCGAGCAGGTTCAAGACCTGGGCACGCACCGACACGTCCAGTGCGCTGACCGCCTCGTCTGCCACCAGAACCCGCGGCCTGGTGATGAGCGCCCGCGCAATAGAAATGCGTTGCCGCTGACCACCGGAGAATTGGTGCGGATACCGATGCATCACGTCAGCGTCGAGCCCGACTGCCGCCAGTTGGGCTTCCACCCGGGCCAGCGTCTCGGTCCGACCGACGTGGCGCAGTGGTTCCGCGACGATGTCGCGCACGCGCATGCGCGGATCCAGCGACCCCATCGGGTCTTGGAACACGATCTGCACCCGGCTGCGAAAGTCGCGCAGTTGTCGTTCGGACGCTCCCCTGATCGGTTGGCCGAGCACGTCGACCGTGCCGGATGTCGGCTGGTCGAGGACGCAGAGAATACGCATGAGGGTGGATTTACCAGAACCGGACTCCCCCACGATGCCAAACCGTTGCCCCGCGGCGATATCGAAGGACACGTCACGCAAACCGTGCACGGTCGGCGCCAGGGCGAACACGCCGCCGCCGTGTCGCCGATACTGCCGGCTGAGGTCACGTACCGAAATGGTGGGCGCCCCGGCCACCTCATTGAAGATGACCCGGGGACCGCCCAATTCGAGGCGCTGGTGAGCGGCGCGGTGAGGCGGCAGGATCGGCACGGCTGTGGCATCCGTATGCACGCGGCTGAGCCGGGAATCTGCCACACGCGGGGTGCCGATGACAGGCCGGGTGTGCAGCCGGCCCCGGTCGTCGACCGAGGAGAGATCCGAGTCCGCGATCAGTTTTTGCGTATACGGATGCTGCGGCGCGGTCAGCACGCGCCCGACCGGCCCGTCCTCGACGATCTCGCCCTGGTACATCACAAGAACCCGCTGGCATACCTCGGCGACCACCGCGATGTCGTGGGTGATCAGCAGCAACGCGGTACCACGGTCGGCGACGAGGTTGCCGATAAGCTTCAGCACCTCGGCTTGCACGGTCACATCGAGCGCAGTGGTCGGTTCGTCGCAGAGCAGTAGCTCGGGGTCGTTGGCCATGGCCATGGCCAGCATGACCCGTTGACGCTGTCCGCCGGAGAGTTGATGTGGAAGGGCGAGGGCAGTCTCGGCGGGGTTCGATAATTTGACGAGGGCCAGAAGTTCGACTGCGCGTTGCCGGGCACGGCGTCGACCGTTTTCGGTATGGTGCGCCGTCATGATCTCGGCTACCTGCGCTCCGACCCGCATCAGCGGGTTCAGGGCGGTCATCGGTTCCTGAAACACCATCGCCATGGTGTTGCCACGCAACTGGTTCAGGCGGCGTTCGGGTGCGGTGAGCAGGTCGTCGGCGACCCCGTTCAAGTACACAGTGCCGGTGGCGGTCAGGGTTTCCGGAAGCAGCCCCATGACGCTTGTCGCGGTGAGCGACTTTCCCGACCCTGACTCTCCGATCAGACCGACGCGTTCACCGGCCGCGATGTCGAAACTGATGCCGTGCAGCAGCTCTGTGAAGGGCGAACCGACCCGCAGGCCTCGCACGCTGAGGGTGGGTGTTGGTGCGCTCATGGTCATCGTTGCACCTGCATTCTCGGGTCGAAACGATCTCGGAGGCCGTCACCGAGCAGGTTGAACCCGAGCACAGCAATGGCGATGGCGATTCCCGGCCAGACGATGAGCAACGGCTCGATGAACAGGTACCCCTGGGCATCCTGCAGCATGCGCCCCCAGGACGGTGTGGGTGGCGGCGTGCCGAGCCCCAAATAGGAAAGTGCGGCCTCGGCCAGAACCGCGATGCCGAAGGAGACTGACGCCTGCACGATGAGCATGCCACTGATATTGGGCAGTACGTGTCGCACCCCGACGAAGACTCCGCTCTTGCCGGCGGCGCGGGCCGCCTGCACGTACTCGCGGCTCATGATCTGCATGGTTCCGCTGCGGGCGATGAGGGCGAACGCGGGTGCCGTGCCGATACCGAGCGCGACCATCGCACTGACGGTGCCGGCTCCGAAAATGGCGCCGAAAATGATCGCGAGCAGCAGGGCGGGAAAGGCGAGGGCAATGTCATTGCCGCGCATCATGAACTGGTCGAGCCGGCCCGGATTCATACCGGCGACGATACCGAAGGGCACGCCGAGCACCGCCGCGATCCCGACGGCGACCGTGCCCACGAGCAGTGAGATCTGGGCGCCACGCAGGATGGAACTGAGCACATCACGCCCGAAGCTGTCGGTGCCCAGCAGATGCGCAGCATCCGGTGGGCGCAGGATCGAATCCGAGAAGACCCCCTCCGGGTCGAACGGAGTCCAAAATGCGGACAAGACGGCCGCCAGCACGACGAGTCCAATGAGCACACAGCCGGCCCTGAGCGTGCCGCCGCCGTTCCTGCGGCGCGGTGCGGGGCGTAGCCCGGTGGGGGCGCCGACCCCGGGACCGATGGTGGTCATCCAGCCCTCCGAAGTCGGGGATCGATCACCGTGAAGGCAAGATCAACGAGAAAGTTCAGCACCAGCACGAAGACGACCAGCACGAGCACGATTCCCTGCACGGCGGGCAAGTCGCGAAGAGCGACCTTGTCGAGCAGCAGGCTGCCGAGGCCGGGAATGCTAAAGACCCGCTCGATCACGACCGCGCCGACTAGAAGAGTGGCAATCTGCACGCCGAGCACGGTCATCACCGGAACAGCCGCGTTACGCAGCCCGTGCCGGAGCAGGGCCCGCCCCGCGCCGAGGCCCTTGGCCCTGGCGGTTCGGATGAAGTCTTCCCGCATCACTTCCAAAACCGAGGAGCGCACGTAGCGGCTGAGTACAGCGCCCTGCACACTACCGAGGGCGATCGCCGGCAAAATCAGATGTTCCAGGAATCCGCCGAAGTCCTCGCCCGGGTCGACCCAGCCGCCCGCTGGCAGCCAGCGCAACGTCACTGCAAACACCGTGACGAGCAGCATCCCGGCCAGAAAACCGGGCACGGCAACACCGATCTGGCTGATGCCCGACAAAACGGCGCCGTCGGGTCTGCGCTGCCGCACCGCAGTCAGGATTCCGAACGGGACCGCGAAGAGCAGTGCCAGCACCACGCTGGTGAGCACAAGGATCACTGTGATGCCGAGGGCATCCGTTATTTCAGGGCCGATCGGCTGACGCGACACCGTAGAGTCACCGAAGTCGCCGATGAGCACGTGCCCGAACCAGTCCAGGTAGCGTACGACCGCGGGGCGGTCGAGCCCCATGGCCGTGGCCTGCGCCGCGACATCCGCTTCGGTTGCCTGCACCCCCAGCGCGATGCGGGCGGCATTGCCGGGCAGAATCGACAGCATCAGGAACGTTGCGATCGACGCCACCACGACGGTGGTGGCGAACACTAGAATGCGCCGCAGAACCACAAGGACCATAGCGACACTTTCCTCTGACTGATTCACGCCTCTGACCGATTTACGGTTGGCACGACACTGACGAGCGCCGCGCAATCGCTCAAACGACAACCGTACGCGTTCCGGCTATTCCCGCCCTATCGTGCGATCGTCGACAGGTCCAACGCGAGGCTCGGCGTGTTCCTCGGCACACCGAGCAGATCGGCGTCCGCGATCGAGATGGCCGGTTGCAGGTAGAGCCAATCGGCGGCGGCTTCCTCCGCCATGGTCCGCGTGGCTTCCTTCATCAGTTCGGTGTAGCTGGTCGGGTCGGCGGCATCCGCTTCAACGAATTTAGCCATCACCGCGGGCGAGTCGTAGCCCGCGTAATAGGTGGCGGCGGCGAAGACACTCACGTCGCGCGGTTCGCTGTGCATGATGAGCGACATGTCGTAGTCGTGGCCGGAGAAGACCTCGTCCAGCCAGATGGCGGGAAATTCGAGCGTCGTCACGTCGGCGGTGATGCCCACCTTGGCGAGCTGGTCTTTCACCACCTGGGCGCCGGCCACGGCGTAGGGAAGGTTGGGAATTTTGAAGTCAACGGTCAGGTCGCTCACCCCGGCCTCGTCGAGAAGTTCGATAGCCGTGTCGGGGTCGTACGGGTAGAGATCGGCCAGGCTCTCGTCATACCAGGGGTCGGTCGGTGGCACCATGGATCCGATCAGCAGGCCGTAACCGCTGTTCGCTGTGTCCATGATGGCTTGGCGGTCGATGGCATACATGACCGCCTGTCGAACCCGAATGTCGCTGAACGCATCGCTGGCATTGTTCATCGACAGCGTGACCTCGCCGGTGCTGGCGCCTTCAAGCACCTGGAAGTCGGAATTGGCCTTGAACTGATCGACGAGCTGAAACTGCGAGATGCCTGAGATGAGATTGATATCGCCACTGAACAACGCGTTGGTCTGCGCCGTCGCATCCGTGAAGTAACGCAGGGTGACGTCGCTCATATAGGGCGCCTCGCCCCAATAGTCGGCGTTGGCGGCGAGCACGAGGCTGTCGCCGGTTTTGAACGAGCTGACCGTGTACGGTCCGGTGCCAATCGGAGCGGTGGCGAGGTCAGCGATACCGGATTCGGTGAACATCGTGCCGACCGGACCGCTCATGTTGAAGAGCCAGCTGTTGCTCGACTTCGACAGGGTGATGCGTGCCTCGGTATCGCTGACGGCTTCAATACTCGCGATCGGGTCAAGGTAGGTGGGCCCGTTGGCGGTCCAGTTGTCCTTGACGCGTTCGAGGCTGAATTTGACGCTCTCGGCAGTGAATGGCGAACCGTCGGAGAAGGTCACTCCATCGCGCAGCAGAAAGTCGTAGACCAGTCCGTCGTCGCTGACGGTCCAGGATTTGGCGAGCAGGGGAATGATGGTGCCGTCATTGTTGAGTTTCACCAGCCCCTCGTAGACGTTGTAGAGCAGGGCCTGCGGAATCGCCGCACCGGCGGTCGTGGTGTAGTCGAGGTTTCCGGGCGTGGCCAGCAGGCCAACAGTCAACGCGGTGCCACCTTCCGCGTCGGTCGTGCCCGAGCCGGTGGAACAACCGACCAGGGCCATGGACGCGGCCATGACTGTCGCAATGCTGACGAACATGTTGCGCCGGATGGATGACCTCATGTGTGTGCCCCTATGGTTCGGCTGGTCCGACGAAGACCGACCAGAGGTGCTGCGGAAAATACCGTGCAGATCTGCGCGTACTGATCTGCGCGAACTGATCTGCGGCGTGGCGCTTCCAGCGCTCTGATCGACATGCGACGAGAACCCGTGGCAGCCCCCCGGTCAGAGCGCCTTGGCCGCTGCTACGAGAACCTGCGACAGGGTCGGAACGCCGGCTGCACGAAAAACCTCCGTGCCGGCACCATTGGTGATGATGACCGTGGGAGTGTTGCGAATGAGGAACGTCTCGGCCTGCTCCGGCTCACCGGCAACATCGATTTCGCGCACGGTCGCCCCGGGGACCAACCGCTTAGCCTCGGCGAGCACCGCTCGCGTTTGCACGCACGGCTCGCAGAATGACGACGAATACAGTGTGAATTCCATGAGGGCCTCGCAGGTCGCGCGTGAATGAGCAGTAGGCCATAAGTTTACAGGCCGTGTCTGAGCCCACCGGTAGACTGAAAGAATGACGAATAGCACGACGGAAACAGCACCGACGACCTCTCCCGCGCCTTCCCCGACGTCGAAGAGTCCCGACCGCCTGGTTTGGATCGACTGCGAAATGACCGGACTCGACCTGGATCGTGACGAACTCGTCGAGATCGCCGTCGTTATCACCGACTACGACCTCAATGTGCAGGGGCCGGGCCTCGACATCATCATCAAGCCCAACGACTCGGCCCTCGAGAACATGGGCGACTTCGTACGCACCATGCACACCTCATCGGGCCTCATCACCGAGATTCCGAATGGTGTCAGCGTCGCCGAAGCCGAGTTTCAGGTTCTCGAATACGTATTGAAGTTCGTCCCGGCCGATCAGAAGGCTCCGCTTGCCGGAAACTCCATCGGTACCGACCGCGCCTTCCTTACCCGCTACATGCCGCGCCTCGACAACCAGCTGCACTACCGCAATGTCGACGTGTCGTCGATCAAGGAACTGGCCCGACGCTGGTACCCGCGGGTATATTTCAACGCCCCCGCCAAGGACGGCGGTCACCGCGCCCTCGCCGACATTCTCGAATCGATTCGCGAGCTTGCGTACTACCGCCAGACAGTGTTCGTGGCCGACCCCGGTCCGACCAGCGACGAGGCCAAGTTGCACGCCGCCGAAGTTGTGCACTTATTCTCCTCCGAGGTGTAATAGGATTGCGGAGTTGCCCTGCGTTGTAGACGTGGGACGCATGGTGGGTATAGCTCAGTTGGCAGAGCGCCTGGTTGTGGTCCAGGAGGTCGCGGGTTCAATCCCCGTTACTCACCCCAATGAAACACTGCACATCGGTCTCTGACCGTTGCAGTGTCGGTGAAAGCAGGCCGCGATGATCGAAGCCGCATGGTAGAACTCGACGCGGTCGCCTTCGAACGCCTCGTGGTTGATGAACTGGATCTGCTGCCGGACGACATGGTCGACGGACTGGACAACATAATCTTCGTGGTCGAAGATCGTCCCGAAGACGGGACCCTGGACATTCTGGGCCTGTATGACGGGGTCGCGCTCACCGAGCGCGGTCAGTACGGCTTTGGCGAGATGCCAGATCGCATTGTGCTGTATCGGGAACCGTTACTGGCGATCTGCGACACCCTTGACGACCTACACGATGAAATTCACATCACCCTGGTTCATGAAATCGCCCATTTCTATGGCATAGATGACGACAGGCTGCACGAGCTCGGCTGGGGCTAGCCTCCAGAGGTCTAACCTTGGGTCATGAGTTCCTTCCGTCCCGGCCGCCTCGTCGGAATTTCGGTCGGAACGGTGGTCATCCTCAGCCTCGGCATTTACGGCCCCGCCACTTTGCTGGGCCCCCTTCCGCGCGTCACCGCCACCACCGTCATCCCTGCCTCGACAACCGCAGCGCCTACTCCCCCCGTTCTGTCCGCCAACGGCGCAAGCGCCATCGCCGTCCTCGCTGCGACGACCAGCGACGCATCTGGCACGATCTCCACGGGCACGGCCTCAACCAGCACGGCCACAACCAGCACGGCTACAACCAGCACGGCGATTCCCGAGCCCCTCGCGGTCGCGGGAACCACTCAGGCGCTCCCCATGGCATCCATTGCCAAAGTCGTGACCGCCCTGGTCGTTCTTGATGAAAAACCGATCGTGACGGGCGAGAGCGGCCCGGTTGTGACGCTCACAGCCGCCGACTTTCAGAGCTATCTCGATTACGACAAGGCCGGTGCCCGCTCAGTAACTGTGTTCGCTGACGAACAGTGGACCGAGCTCGAATTGTTGCAGGGCTTACTGCTCGGATCGAGCAACAACCACGCCGACAGTTTGGCCCGCTGGGCGTTCGGGTCGGTCGACGCCTACGTGGTCGCCGCCAACGCCTGGCTGGCGCACAACGGGCTAGCGGATACCGCCGTCGTGGATGCGACCGGGCTGCACGACGCCAGCGCCGGCACCGCCACCGACCTGGCCCGCCTGGCCGGCCTCGCCGCAATCGACCCGATCATTTCGGCAATGCTGGAGAGTCCCGCATCCGCTTTGGCAAACCGCCGTGGTGTGCAGAACACCACGTCGTACCTGCCCGAGGAAGGCATCACGGGCATTTCACGCAGCTACACGGATGCAGCCGGCGTCTGTTTTCTGTTCACCGCCGAGATCAGTGACGGTGCCTCGAGCTTCACGTTCTCGGGTGCTTACATCGGCGAACCTTCTTACGATGCGCTCACTGCGGATCTGACCGCGCTCATGGCGAGCGCGCGCACTGGAGTTGGCCCGTTACCGGTGCTGGCCGCCGGTGACGCATACGCGACGTTCGAATCCGCATGGGGTGATGACGCCTCGGCCGTGGTCGGCGTCTCGCGCACGCGCTATGCCTGGCAGGCCGCCAGCCCGGAGGCCGCAACGGTCACGCTCAAGGATTTCACCACGGCCCGCACCGGTGCGAACATCGGCCAGGTACAGCTCAGCGTCGCCGGGGAGAAACTCTCGGCGGCCTTGAAACTCGACCAGGCCATCAACGACCCTGGAGTCGGCTGGCGGCTGCTCCATCCGGTCATGATGATCTCGGCATTGCTCGACCAGTAACTAGATCGGATCGACCTCGGCGTCAACCGGATCGCTTTCGCCCTGGTCGAAGGCGTAGCGCACGCGGAGTTGCCCGCTCACGTCTCGTTGATCGACCTCGTCGTACCAGAACACCGATTCCAGTCCGGCGACGGCGGCCACCATGCTGATGCGTGCCTCGTGTTTGCCGCGCACGAGGGCCCGGGAATCGATCTGACCCTCGAGCGGGCCATCGATGAACTCGGCGACGTACAGGGTGGGGGTTGCGCTGTCAGTATTGCTCATGGCAAACAATCTAGTCCTCTGCGGCCGGAGCTGCCCGCCCGTAATCGAACGGTCGCGCGAGGTTCAGGCCCCTCCTGTTTGAGATAGGTCGCCCACTCCTGCTGCCACTGGTCCCAGTGAGTGCGAAATGCTTCTCCGTCGCGATCGAGCGCACGTTGTTTACGCAGAGCGTCGTCGGCCGCGAGCCAGACCCGCACGTGACTGAGCGGTTCGTGTGCGGCCGCGAGAGTTCCGCAGCCCTCCACGATCAAGGGGCGGGCCGCGTCGAGCAGATTCCACTCCGCCGCCTGACTCGCAGTCCAGTCGTAGCGCTGCCACGCCGCCGGCAGACCTCGGTGTCGTGGCTGGAGAACGTAACGGTGCAGGTGACAGACGGCCGCGTCGAGGCCATCCCAGCCGGGATAGATGTCGTCCATCCGCACCAGTTGAGGGGTGTGCGGGCCAGGCCAGTGCCTTCTCAATGCGTCCGCGAGGGTGCTCTTCCCCGCACCGCTAGGACCGTCGATGAGCACCACGGGGTTCGAGCCGGCAGCGGCCACGGCCTGCAGTAACGGCGCCAGCAAGACCATATCGTCGTGTACGGCCTCTCTGCTATCGGTATCAGGCAAGAATGAAGCTCCAGGTTTCAGCCCACACCGCAACGCCAATGGCGATACCGGCAATGGCGAATCCGATGCCGACCAGGACCGCGTCGGCCGCTCGGACCCGCGACGGTCGTGCCCAGGTGCGGGGCTCGTCGCTGCCGAATCCGCGCGCCTCCATGGCCGTGGCGAGTTTACTGCCCCGACGCACCGAAATGACGAGCAGGGAAAAGGCCGGGCCGAAGAACCGGCGAGCGGCGCCGCGCGGCCCACCGCCATCGCCGACCCCGCGGGCCCGACGGGCAAGCGTGAGCGAGTGCCAGTCTTCGATGAACATACCTACGAGTCGCAGACCAGCCAAACCGCCGAGCACAAACCGCGCGGGCAGCCGCAGCACCTGGGCGAGGCCATCGGCGAGGTCTGTCGGATCCGTCGTGGCGAGTAGCACGATACCGGGCAGACCGATGGCGAGCACCCGCAGCCCGATGGCCAGGCCGAGCTGGGCTGAGCCTTCGGTCACCGAGATGAATCCGAACTGCCACAGCAGCGCGCCGGAGTCTTCGCCATAGAGCACCGTCGTGATGGCAGCCATCGGGGCCGCAATCCAGACCGGTGCCGTTCGCAGCCAAAATTGTCGGGCGCTCAGGCCGCACCAGAGCAAAAGTCCGGCCTCGAGCAGCAGGGCGACTCCGGCCGAGACCCAGTCGATCGAGAGCAGCAGCGCACAGCTCACGATCAGGGCAACTGCGAGCTTGGCGACCGGGTTGAGTCGGGCGACGACGCTCGGGCGGATCGTCGGGGTCAGCAGACTCATGGCGCTCCCGTCCCGAGCCGGATCGGGTCAGGCATACCAATCCGGTATTCCTCGTCCGCGAGAGCGTTGACGAACTGGGCGTCGTGGGTGACCGCGACGAGCGCGATGCCCTCATCGAGCAGCTCGGCCAGAAGGGTCACGAGTTCCTGCCAGGTACGAGAATCCTGCCCGAAGGTCGGCTCATCGAGCACGAGCAGGCGGGGACGGGTCGCGAGAACGGTGGCGACGGACATCCGCCTCTTCTCGCCACCCGACAGGGTGAACGGGTTGGCGTCGGCGAGATGGTCGAGTCGCAGCCGGTGCATCAGCTCGTCGACGCGGCTGGTCTGTTCGGCCTGGCTGAGCCCGAGGGCGCGCGGGCCGATCTGCAGGTCGGCCCGCACCGTCGCGGCCAGGAATTGGTGTTCCGGGTCTTGAAAGACGGTTCCAATGCGGGTCAGCAGCTGCTGGGAACGCCAGCGGTGCGGCTCGGAAACGATACCGGCCGCAAACGTGTCACTTGCCTGCAGCGTTCCCCCGGCCGGCTTCAGCAGTCCGGCCAGCGTGAGGGCGAGGGTAGATTTTCCGGCGCCGTTGGGGCCGGTCACAACGGTGGCGGTGCCGGCCCGCAGGTTGAGGGTGATGCCAGCGGCGACAACGGATGCCGCACGCCGTCCAAACGGAACGCGACCCAACGCGAGCCCCTCGGCCCGCAGCAGGGTCTGCACCGAAGTGATTGGAGAGCGCGCCGGAAACCGGGGGGGCAGGGCTGGCACCCAGACGCCGGCCTGCGCCAATCGCTCACCTTGCCTTGACAGGATTTCGCGGGTGGGGCCGTCGGCCAGCACGCCGCCGGCCGGGTCGAGCACGATGACGCGGTCGACGACGTCCTGCCAGACCTCGACCCGATGCTCGATGACCACAAAGGTGGCCCCGGAATGATCGAGGGAGCGCACAACGGCGTCGCGCACCTCGATGACACCAGTGGGGTCGAGGTTCGCGGTCGGTTCGTCGAGCAGCAACAGCCCCGGCCGCATAGCGAGCACGCCCGCCAGAGCCAGGCGTTGCTTCTGCCCGCCGCTCAGGCTCGAGGTGGGGTGGTCGAGGGGCAGGTCCAGGCCGACTTCGGCAAGAGCCTGCCGCACCCGCGGCCAGATCTCGGCGCGCGGGACGGCGAGGTTCTCGCAGCCGAATGCGACATCATCTCCGACCCTGGCCAGCACGACCTGGGAGTCCGGATCCTGCAGCACGAGTCCGACCCGCCCGCGCGCCTCGGCCGCGCGGCGACCGTCGATGAGCAGGCTGCCGGTCTCGTCGCCGTCTTCGGCATCGCCGAGCACTCCGGCCAACGCGTGCATGAGGGTACTCTTGCCTGCACCGCTGGCACCGAGCAGCAAAACCCGCTCGCCGGGCGTGACCTGCAGGTCAAGCCCGGACACCGCCTGATTGTGGCGCCCGGCGTGGCGCCAGCCCCAGTCGCGGGCTCGAATCTGTACGGCGCGGATCTGCGCGCCGTGACCGGCCGGGAACGGCGGGGTGTCCAACATCCGCTAGCTGATCGCGGCGGAGGGTGCTCGCGACCCTTCCCGACCGGCAGCAAACCGGCTCAGCGCACCGGTGCGGGCCAGGCCGCGCACGGCCAGCCAGGACAGCAGGCCGGCCAGCACGGTGCCCGACACGACAGCGGATACGAAATAGACGACCCTGTAGCCGAAATCCAATGCCGCATAGCTCGTGAAGGTCGTGTCGAGCAGACCTACTGCCACGCCGGCGCCCGCGCCAGCGAGAAGGGCGACACCGAGTCGCCAGTTGCTATAGAGGAACAGCGCGAGGATGATTTCGGCGCCCAGGCCTTCGACGACGCCCCAGATGAGCGTGGAGAAGCCCCACTGGGTGCCGATCAGCATCGACACGACAGCGGCGACGACCTCGGTGTACACGGCTGCGCCGGGCTTTCGGATGATGAGACCGCCGAGCACTCCGGCGAACAGCCAGCCACCGGCGAGGAGACCCTCGAGGCCGGGCGTGAACGCGAGGATCGCACTGAGCGGGGACCA
Source organism: Cryobacterium lyxosi (assembly GCF_004403345.1). Lineage (NCBI taxonomy): Bacteria > Bacillati > Actinomycetota > Actinomycetes > Micrococcales > Microbacteriaceae > Cryobacterium > Cryobacterium lyxosi. The sequence goes on along the minus strand of NZ_SOGT01000002.1, from coordinate 12,158 downwards.
GGCCAGGCCCCAGGCCCAGAAGATGACGCCGCTCGCAACGCCGATGACACTCGCGACGACGATGTCGACCACGCGCCAGCGAAAGTTGCGGGGCTTCTTCGCCCTCGAAGCCTGGCGAGTGGACTGACGGAGTGAAGACGTTGTAGCGTGCACTGTTCGTGCCCTTTCCGTAGGTGAATACAGGGCACGGGATCGAGAAGCCTCCCTGCGCTGGCATGATCCAGATCAGGTTCGACGGTCGAAGCTTGGTCAGCTTCCTCTCAGCCCGGTGTACCGGACTCCCGTGATACCGCCAATTCTAGCGCCCCGCCTAGACTTGCGGCATGGGAATCACGACATGAGTATCAGCATCCTGCTCGTGTTGGCGGCGCTGTATCTCCTGCTGATGCGTCGGTTCCTGATGCGGCGTCGGCGTATCGCCCAGGGATTGCCGGTGAGCGGCCCGTGGCACTTTCCGTCCTGGCTGCGGCCCAGGGTGCCTCGGTGGGCGCGCCGTCGGTTCGCGCGCCGGCCGCGCCGGCCCCGCCGTATCCGTTCTGCTCGTCGCCCCCGCCGCGCGCGCCCGGGCCCAAATGGGGGAACCGGGCTGAGTTTATAGACTGGGCCAGCGGCCCGGGCCCCGCCTAGAGAGCAAAGCTACTTCTTGAGGGCTCGGATTATTCGGGCCAGGGCGCGCCCGGCGACCAGAAGGAATGGCACACCGACGGCGAGCAGGGCGATGACGTTCGGCTCAAACCGAGCGGTGCCGCCCGACTTGACATAGGCACCGATCGGCAGCGATACGCCACCGCCGCCCCCACCGGATCCGACAGCACCGCCTTCGCCGGCATCACCGCCACCGAAACCGTAATAGCTGAGCGCCACCGGTATGAGGGTGACGCCGTCAATTTGCACGGGATCACCGTAAGCCGATTTCACACCGGCGGAACGGAAGGTTTCTGCGAGTTTTTCCGGGAGGCTGGTCATTCCAACAGGGTAGCCGACTCGTGCCTTATGGGCGAGGCTTGAAGAAGGAGGCCGAACGCACTGTTCCCGCCCCGAATCGCTCGGTCACGGAATCGACTGCCAGCTCGGCCCCGCGCCAGTCCTCGTCGGGATCCCATAAGCCAACCGATCCCGACGCTGGACCGAGCTGCTCGGCCCGCACCCCGATCAGTCGCACCCGAATACCCGACGCGGCCAGCAGGTCGAAGGCAGCGACTGCTTCCTCATAGATTCGCCGGCCGACATTGCTCGGTTCAGCGAGGGTGCGCGACCGGGTAACGGTACTGAAGTCTGTGTAGCGCAGCTTGAGTGCCACGCGCCGTGCCACGAGATCGCTGCGCCGCAGCCGTGCCGCTACAAGGTCGCACTGCCGCAGCAACTCACTGTGCAGTCGGTCGATATCGGTCACGTCGTGTTCAAAGGTCACCTCGTGGCCGACGCTCTTCTCTTCCCGCTCGACCGTTACCGAGCGTGGGTCACGCCCCCAGGACAGCTCGAACAGCTTCACACCGGAGGCCTCCCCCAGTGTTTTTTTCAGCACGTCCAAGGGCGTGCGGGCAATATCGCCGATGAGTTTCAGGCCGAGGCGCGTCAGCATCTGCTCAGTAGCGGACCCCACGCCCCAGAGTGCGGTCACGGGCAGCGGATGCAGAAACTCCACCGTCTTGTCGGCCGGCACGACGAGCAGACCGTTGGGTTTGGCCAGGCCGGAGGCAAGTTTGGCGACGAACTTGGTCGACGCCGCGCCGACGGAGCAGACGAGGCCGGTTTCGGCGAACACGCGGGCGCGAATGAGTTCGCCGATCACAGCCGGTGAACCGAACAAATTAGTCGCGCCGGCAACGTCAAGAAACGCTTCGTCGATGCCCAGCCGTTCCACCAGTGGCGTGACGTCGTCGAAGATACTCATCACTCGGGTGGAAAAGTCTCGATACTGTCCCATGTGCGGCTCGAGTACGATCGCGTTCGGGCACTGGCGCAACGCGAGCGACATGGGCATGGCCGAGTTCACACCGTATTTTCGAGCGATGTAGTTGGCCGCCGTGACGACCGAACGGCCGCCGCGGTGGCCGACGATCACCGGCAGATGCGCGAATTCAGGGTGAGAGAGCAACTCGACCGAAACAAAGAACGCGTCCAGATCAACGTGCAGCACCGTCGCCGAACGGTCGTCGACGTCGTCCGCCGAAATCTGCCGCCCGCTGCCATCCTGTCTGCCCACCGAAAAACCCTAACCCGATCCGGCTCATATGCACTACTGACAGAGGGAAAATACAATTCCACGGCATAACTCCTGCAAATCACTGCGGGAAGATGTCGGGACCGCGTCTTTTCGCGGGAGCCGTGAATCACGTCACGCAATCTGCAGGAGTTATGCGACGGGACGACACGTTTTATCGGGCAGCTAGCCGAGCGTCGTGCCGAAAACCAGCCCGAGCAGGTAGGTGACCGCGGCCGCGCCCAGGCCGATCACGAGTTGTCGCAGCGCACGCTTCAGCGGCGGACCGCCAGAGAGCAGGCCGACGACTGCGCCGGTGGCCAACAGGGCGACGCCCACAAGAATCGTGGCGACGATGATAGCCGCGTAGCCGCTCATGCCGAACAGGTAGGGCAGTACCGGCAGCAGCGCGCCCGAGGCGAAGAAGCAGAAACTCGACAGGGCCGCTCCGGTTCCGGTGCCGATGGCCTCGTGCTCGTCATGCGTGGGGGCCTGCGGGCTGACCGCCGAGATCGGTCCGGTCGCCGCGTAGGCGGTAGCGAGTACCCCGCGGGCGTGCGCCTCCGCCTCGTCTTCGGACATGCCCCGGGCCCGGTAGACAAGGGTCAGCTCGTTTGCAGCGAGATCCAGGTGGGAGAGCACGCTCTTGGCCGGCGCGGCGGGGGTGGAAGCTTCGAGCAGTTCTCGCTGGGAGCGCACCGAGACGTACTCGCCGGCACCCATCGAGAGCGCCCCGGCCAGGAGTCCGGCGATGCCGGTGAACAGAATCGTCGCGGCCGGGACCCCGGTCGCCCCGATGCCAAGCACGAGGGCGAGGTTGCTCACCAGCCCGTCGTTGACACCGAACACGGCGGCCCGAAAGGTACCCGACAGGCGTTTGCGGCCTCGGGCGGCGAGGCCACGCACGACCTCTTCGTGCACGGTCTCATCAGCGGCCATGGCGTTGGTCGCGTCCGCATCCGCGTTGTAGGGCGAGCGGCCCTCGGCCCGTTGAGCGAGGGCGAGCACGAACACCGACCCGAACCGTCGAGCGAGCAGCGCCAAAAAACGAGTGCGCAGCGCGCCGCGCCTCGGTGAGCCGATATTGCTGCCGAGCAGTTGCCGCCAGTGTTCTTCGTGCCGTCCTTCGGCATCGGCGAGGGCGAGCAAAATCTGGCGCTCCTCGCCCGCACGACGGTTCGCGAGGTCGCGATACACGGCGGCTTCGGCCTGTTCGTCAGCCAGGTACTGCCGCCACCGACGTATCTCGCGGGTCGACGGGGTGCGCTCGCCCGGCCCTGGAGTGATCGCGTTCACGCTTCCGGCGCTGCTTCCAGAAAGCTCTGCGGGATGCGCGCGGAATCGTGCGGGCCGGAGCCGTCGAGGCCGAAGAATGGTTCCTCGAATCGAACGACCCAGAATTTTTCCCGCACGACGGTCGGAGCGTAGAGCCCGGAGCCTTCCGACTCCCCCGCCGCCACGATCACGCCGATCGGGTCGTCAAGGAGCGACTCGGGAAACCGGGTGCGATCGAGCCGAACGATGACCTGCACGCCCACTCCGAAGACAGCGCTCTGACCACTCATGCGTTACTCGATCGCCTGGGCTCGTTCGAGCACGAGTTCGCGCACGCGCGCGGCATCCGCTTGTCCACGCATGGCCTTCATGACCGCGCCGATCACCGCTCCGGCGGCTTGCTGCTTACCGCCCCGAATCTTGGCGAGCACGTCGGGCTGGCCGAGCAGCGCGGCATCGATGGCCGCCACGAGCGCACCATCGTCGGAGACGACGGCGAGGCCGCGGGTGTCGACGACCTCGGCCGGGGTACCCTCCCCGGCGATGACTCCCTCGAGTACCTGGCGGGCCAGGCGGTCGGTGAGGGTTCCAGCCTCGACGAGTTCGATCAGCGCAGCGAGCTGCGCCGGTGTCACGAGCGAGTCGGCGGCGACCCCGGCCGCGTTGGCGAGCCGGGCGATTTCGCCGGTCCACCACTTGCGTGCGGCGTGAGCGGATGCCCCGGCAGCGACGGTCGCTTCGACCGCGTCGAGCAGGTCGGAGTTGACGACGTCCTGAAACTCGAGGTTCGCAAAACCCCACGCTGCCTGCAGGCGCTTGCGGCGGGCCGCGGGCGGCTCGGGCAGGGTCAGGCGAAGTTCTTCGACCCATTCGCGCGACGGCGCCATCGGCAGCAGGTCGGGCTCGGGAAAGTAACGATAGTCATCGGCGTCGCTCTTGGGCCGACCGGCACTCGTGACTCCGGTGTCTTCGTGCCAGTGCCGGGTCTCCTGCGTGATGGTGCCACCGCCGGCCAGCACGGCGGCCTGGCGCTGGATCTCATAGCGCACGGCGCGTTCGACCGAGCGCAGCGAGTTGACGTTCTTCGTTTCGGTGCGGGTGCCGAGTACGTTCGACCCGCGCGGACGCAGGGAAACGTTGGCGTCGCAGCGCACATTGCCCTCTTCCATGCGGGCGTTGGAGACGCCGAGCGCCTTAGCGATCTCACGAATGGCCGCGACATAGGTCTTGCCGATCTCGGGGGCGTCGTGTTCGGCGCCCTCGATCATCTGGGTGACGATCTCCACCAACGGCACTCCGCCGCGGTTGTAATCGACAAGAGAGTAGTCGGCACCCTGGATGCGTCCGGTGGCACCACCCATGTGGGTGAGCTTGCCCGCATCGTCTTCCATGTGGGCGCGTTCGATCTCGACGGTGACCAGACGGCCGCTTTCAAGTTCGATCGTGATCGAACCGTCGTGGCAGATCGGGTCGTCGTACTGGCTGGTCTGAAAGTTCTTCGCCGTGTCGGGGTAGAAGTAGTTCTTGCGGGCGAACCGTGAGTGTTCCGCGATCTCACACCCCAAAGCCAGCCCCAAGCGGATGCTGGATTCGATCGCCTTTTTGTTCACCTGCGGCAGCCCGCCGGGCAGGCCGAGGCAGGTGGGACAGGTGTTCGTGTTGGCGCCGGAGCCGAACTCGTTGGCGCAACCGCAGAACATTTTGGTTTTGGTGTTGAGTTCGACGTGAACCTCGAAGCCGAGCACCGGCTCGAACAGTTCGAGTGCTTTGTCGAAGTCCATCAATTCGGCCCGGTTCTTCATTTCTGCGTTGGGCATCAGACGGCTCCCTCTTTACTAGCAAACATTTCGGTCGGGGTCAGGGCTGGTGCCTGGCTGAGCATAGTGCGCCCCCAGCGCGCTTCGAGCAGCTGCTCGATGGCGGCACCGACGGTGTAGAGGCGGGCATCCGCTTTGGCGGGGGCCATGATCTGCAGGCCGACCGGCAGGCCGTCTTCGGGCGCCAGACCGATCGGGATGCTCATGCCGGGTATGCCGGCGAGGTTGGCCGGAATGGTGGTCACGTCGTTGATATACATGGCCATCGGGTCGGCGAGCTTCTCACCGAACTTGAATGCGGTGGTCGGAGCACTCGGCGAGACGAGCACGTCGACCTGGCTGAACGCGGCGGCGAAGTCACGCTGAATGAGCGTGCGCACCTTCTGCGCGCTGCCGTAGTACGCGTCGTAGTAGCCAGCGCTCAGGGCGTAGGTGCCGAGGATGATGCGACGCTTGACCTCGTCGCCGAAACCCGCCTCACGGGTGGCGCTCATGACGTGCTCGCTCGTGAGCGAGCCGCTGGCCGGGTTGACCCGGATGCCGAAGCGCACCGAGTCGAAGCGGGCCAGGTTGCTCGAGGCCTCGGCCGGCAGAATCAGGTAGTACGCCGCGACGGCATACTCGAAGTTTGGGGCGGAGACCTCGGTGATCTCGGCGCCGGCGGCGACGAGCAGTGCAAGGGTCTCCGTGAAGCGCTGGGTGACACCGGCCTGGAATCCATCGCCAGCGAGTTCCTTGATGACGCCCACGCGCACGCCCTTGAGGGCGCCGTCCGTGAGGCCGGCTTGGGCCGCGGCGGCCATCGAGGGCCAGCTGTCGGTCAGCGACGTGGAATCCAGCGGGTCGTGCCCACCGATGACGTCGTGCAGCAAGGCGGCGTCGTAGACCGTGCGGGAGACCGGGCCGACCTGGTCGAGGCTCGACGCGAGGGCGATAGCCCCATAGCGGGAGACTCCGCCGTAGGTCGGCTTGACGCCGACCGAGCCGGTCACGGCGGCCGGCTGGCGAATCGATCCGCCGGTGTCGCTGCCGAGGGCGAGCGGCGCCTGAAAGGAAGCGACGGCCGCGGCCGAACCGCCACCGGAGCCGCCGGGGATGCGGTCGCGGTCCCAGGGGTTGCGGGTGACGCCATAGGCGGAGTGCTCGGTAGAGGACCCCATGGCGAATTCGTCCATGTTGGTCTTGCCGAGCGGAATCAGCCCGGCCGCACGCAGGCGCGCGACGACGGTCGCATCGTACGGCGGCACCCAGCCCTCGAGAATTTTCGACCCGGCGGTGGTGGGCATGTCCTGGGTGGCGAGCACGTCTTTGATCGCGATCGGAACACCAGCGAGCGGGTTCAACACTTCACCCGCAGCGCGGCGGGCATCGATCTTCGCGGCGGCGTCAAGGGCGGCGTCGCCGGCGACGTGCAGAAAAGCATGCAGGTCGGTGTCGACTGCCGTGATGTGGTCGAGGTGGGCGCGGGTCGCTTCGACGGCGCTGACCTGCTTGCTGACCAACAGTTCACTGAGAGCAGCGGCGGAGAGCTTGGTGAGATAGGTCATGTTTACTCCTCGTCCAGAATGGCGGGCACGCGGAATTTGTCCCCGGCGCGGTCTGGCGCACCAGACAGGGCCTGCTCCACCGTCAGCGAGGGCACGACGACGTCGTCGCGGAACACATTGGTCAACGGCATCGGGTGGCTCGTAGCCGGTGTATCGGCTGTGGCAACCTCAGACACTTTGGCGATCGAGTCGACGATCTGGCCGAGGTCACGGGTGAGACTGGTGATCTCGAGGGGGCTGAGGTCGATCCGAGCAAGGTATGCCAAATGGGCAACCTGCTCGGCCGTGATTTCAGACATGGTGCTCCGATACGCATTGGGGTGGATGCTCCAATCCTATTCGCCAGCCGCCGCGAGCCCGATCCGCCAACCGCACCAGATCCGCACTCACGCCCCTGTTGCAGTCCGTGTCCGCTACCGGCACCGGGAGCGACACCGGCACCGAGTGGTCATTATTGACCTTGATCGAGTGAAGATTCGTCTCGCCCGCGACGAGAAAAAACCCGGCACGAAGCCAGGATTTCAGCAGGACGTAACCGTTTAGGGGCACACTAAAAGATATGAGAGCAATTGTTGTAGACCAGAAACCGGGCGGATCCGTGTTGTCCATGCGGGATCTCTCAAGCCCTGAACCGGGCCCGCATCAGGTGAAGATCCGTGTGCGGAATGCATCGGTGAACCGTGCCGATCTGGGTCAGCGCGCGGGAACCCACCAGCCGGCCAGCCCAGGCAGCGCTCCGGTCGTCGTGGGGCTCGATGCCGCGGGCGACGTCGTTACGGTGGGAAGCGAGGTGACGCGCGTTCACGTCGGGGACCGCGTCATGGCCATCGTCAGTGGAGGTTTGAGCGAGGAAGTCGTTGTCGACGCTGCGCTGGTTATACCGATTCCGCCGGCGTGGACCTACGCGGAGGGTGCTGCTGCCATCCTCGGCTTGATGACTGAGCACAACGCGCTCCGCACCGCGGGTGAGCTTGAGCCGGGCGACACGGTGCTCGTTCATGCGGCTGCGTCAACGGTGGGGCTTCAGTGCGTACAGCTGGCAAAATACCTGGGCGCTGGACTGATCATTGCCACCGTTCGCACGGACCGGGCAACGGACCTGCTCCGTTCTTCGGGTGCCGATCACGTAATCGAGGTTGGCGAGGCCGGTTTTGCGGATCGGGTTCTGGAACTGACGGATGGCCGCGGGGTCGACGTCATCGTCGACCATGTTGGTGGCCCCTATCTTGCGGAGAATATTCGCTGCGCCGCGCTCCTGGGACGCATAGTCGGTGTGGGCCGCCTCGGCGGTGCCCACGGTGATCTCGATCTGGAAGCACTGGCCTTCAAACGAATAAGCATCATCGGGGTCACCTTTCGTACCCGTGACGCTGCGGAAAAAGCCGCCATCGTCGCCGCGCTGCTGTCCGACGTCGAGCCGGCTTTCGAAGCGCTGCGCCCATCGATTGATCGGATCCTGCCCTGGACCGAAGTTCAACAAGCGCAGGATCTCATGGCCGCCAACTCGCACCTGGGCAAGATCGTTCTCAGTCTTCTGAATACGTAAGCCAGACCGTCTGGAAATACACACTAGGTAGGGAACTATATGCGCGAAACCGACTTCTTCAACGGCGTCCAGGTGCCCGTGATCGGCCAGGGAACCTGGCATCTCGGTGAGGACGCCGCGAAGCGAAAAACCGAGGTGTCGGCCCTCTGCGCGGGGATCGATGCCGGCCTGACCGTGATCGACACCGCCGAGATGTACGGCGATGGCGCCTCGGAAGAACTGGTCGGCGAGGCCATCCGCGGCCGACGCGATGACGTCGTGCTGGTCAGCAAGGTCTACCCACACAACGCGAGCCGGAGCGGCGTCGTGGCGGCGTGCGAGCGCAGCCTGCGCCGGCTCGGCACCGATCGTCTCGATGTCTACCTACTGCATTGGTCCGGCAGTTTTCCACTGTCCGAGACCGTCGACGGGTTCGAACACCTCCGTGCGGCAGGCAAGATTCGAAGCTGGGGGTTATCGAATTTCGACCGGGATGATCTGAAGCAAGCGCCCGACGGATGCGCCACCAATCAGGTGCTCTACAACCTCGGCAGTCGGGGCATTGAATTTGATCTCCTGCCCTGGCAACAACGCGCGGGCATGCCGCTCATGGCCTATTCGCCACTCGGTCAGGGGCCGGCCCTGCTCGAGCATCCACTGCTGGCCGAAATCGGAGAGCGGCACGGAGTGACCGGTGCCCAGATCGCGCTGGCCTGGGTCATCCGGCAACCGGGCGTCATCGCGATCCCCAAAGCTTCGTCCCTCGAGCACGTGCAGCAAAATGTCGGCGCGGGCGCGGTGGTTCTCGACGCCGCGGATTGTCTGTCACTGGATAGCGCATTTCCGGTGCCCCACAGCAAACAACCGCTCGATATTCTGTGACGCCGTCCACTTTTTTCTCCGAAGCGCACTCCGGCCAGGCGGAGTGCGCTGAATGTGGTCACCGCCCTTCCAGCCCCCCTGCTGGGGCACAGTGGCAGGTCACGTCTGATCGTGATACTACTGAGACATGCTCATTTTCTGCACAGCCTGAGGCTGTCGGGCATTCATCCATTCAATNAAGGGGAACCCTCGCGCTCGGTTCAACCGCAGAAATCTTGTTGCCGACTATGAGGACCTCGCGGCTCTGGAGAACGTCACTTTTCACGTGCGCAACCTGACTGAGGTTTTTGCGGGCATGATCTGGGGTAAACCTATTCCCCTTGAGCTGCCGCCCGAGCTGCGGCCGGTTCTGAGCGCTGCCCTGCACGCGGTCGCGGAAACTTTGCGTGCCACGGACGACGGCCCGCCTGATAGCGCACCCTTTGATGCTGCCGTAGTGGCAGTCGAGGCGATTCTGCACGGCATGCAAGAGTTGGGTGCCGGGACGACATCGCTCAGCCCCACGGCCGCGATCGTGATCGATCTGAAGCGCATTTTGGTCGCGCTACGCCCTGGCACCGAGAGAGATTCTGAAGACCCACCCTCGCCCGTCGTTTAGCCCATCCCATCGCTTGTTCACGCTGCCGAGGTTCCGTGCACAGATACCTTCCTGTTCCTGCGAGTTTTTCTTTACCCGGGTTGACCGTGGAGTCGCCTTCGGTACTGTGAATGGGGTTGTAGAAACTATTTCATCCGATTCGCATTAGGAGGTCATCATGCCCAACGCCATCGAGACTGTCGACGTCAACGTTCCCGTTACCGTCGCGTACAACCAGTGGACAAAATTCGAGGAGTTTCCAAAGTTTCTGAGTTTTATTGAATCCATCACTCAAATAACGGACACTCTCACCGAGTGGAAGATTAAAATCGGCGCCGCGGAGCGCACGTTTGAGGCTCGGATAACTGAGCAGCACCCCGACGAGCGCGTTGCTTGGAACAGCACCGGCGGCCAAGTCGACCACGCGGGCGTTGTCACGTTCCATAAGTTAGCTGCGAACGAGACGCGTGTGACGGTTCAGCTTGATTGGGAGGCAACAGGGCTGCTTGAGAAGGCTGGGGCCGCTCTCAGTATCGACGACCACGCCATCAAGAAAGACCTCAAGAACTTTAAGGAGTTCATCGAGGCGAAAGGAATCGACGATGTCGGATGGCGCGGAGATGTGCAAGCCTGACACTGCGGGAAGACCCATATGCGACTCGTGACGGTCCGCACACCGCACACTGGAATTCGGCCACTTGGAGTGACACGACTCTCGAAGCGCTTGGCAAGCTATCTTGCAGAGCGGGATCAGGTGTTCGCGCTGGACGGCTTAAATGCCGCCGCGGTTCGCAGTCGTAAGTGGTTCCTTTATGTTTCCGTTCGTGACTTCCAAGGGGTGGTCAGGCGGGCTGCAGGATTGGCTCATTCGAGATCTTGTGGAGAGCCGTCATCGGGGTTGATGTGAGAATCGCGCGACCATCCTTGCTGGATACCTGGTGCGGGAAAGAGTGGTGGCGCTACCGTTTGTTTGTGACGACATATCCGCGGCAGGTCACAAGTCGAATGAGAAAATCCATGACAGTTGGGTTAGCTCGTGTACTGGGATCTGTTGAGCGGAGCCTGAAGTGCTTGCTATGAGCGATGAATGGTGCAGCGGGCCGCTGTGGGTGCGACCCCTAGTCGACGGTCGATGGTCACTGGGTATTGAAGACTGGCCGACGGATCAGCGCAGTAAAATTATTGGTTTCATCGTCCGCGTCGGCAACACTTTCGAGGTGACAACGGTTTCTGCTCCGCTCACGGAGTCAAGTTTTGGCAGCCTTCTTTCTGCGATGGATTTCATCACCTTCACCCTGCCTGCTCGGGGCAACGCGTTGGGCGCTGTGTGGATGGCCGTTTCCGCCTCCGAAGCGGGTGCGGATAACAGCGACAGCGTCTCGCAACCGGTGACTCTGCAATGAGCGGGCAGTGGGGAAACGCTGTTCTGTGGCGTGGTGTGGTCACGGTCAGTGCTGGCGCAGAAGGGGAGTGGATGGTCGTTCACGAGTCGGACGCGGGAGAGTCAAGGGTGATTGCGCTGGTATATCAAATCGGTAACAAGTTTGAGGTGACCGTTATGAGTGATCCGCTGCGAATGGCCTCTGTCGGCAGTGTTTCGGCCGCTATCGACCTGCTTGCAGCAGATGAGGTGACCGTGCAACAACTGCGAGTAGCACTGCGCTGCTGACCGCCGTGAGTGACCGCGTTTGTGGTCATTAGGCCGCAGCGCCGCTCTCCTTACCTCGTGGTGGTTTCGCGACGGCGGCGGTGATCCTAGTTTTTGGGTGGCAGGGATGCGGGCCCTCATCAGCAGTGTCGAGCGCACCCACGCTCTATACAAGGTCGACAGAGAGGGTTCTCTTGATCCGGACTGCGCGCTGCCGGTCTCGTCGTAGGAGACGGATACTGGCAGGTGATGTCTGGCGTGGGCGTCGCAATAATTGCGGCGGTGAGGCGGTGTACATGGAACGGTGTTAGACATAAATCATGCGCAATCTGCGGGCGCCTTAAGAGTGCCCGGGCATTAATTTTCGTACNCATTTTCTGCACAGCCTGAGGCTGTCGGGCATTCATCCATTCAATACCTCCGAAAGTGAAGACGGACCCTCCGTCTTACACGGTCACAAATTCAGGGAGTGAAAAAAATGAAAGCAGTCGTTTATAAAGGCCCCAACGAGGTCAACGTCGAAGAAGTTCCGGATGCCAAGATCGAACGTCCCACTGACGTTCTCGTGCGCATCACGGCGACAAATATTTGCGGTTCAGACTTGCACATGTATGAAGGACGCACCAATTTCGAGACTGGACGCACGTTTGGCCACGAGAACATGGGCGAGGTCATCGAGGTCGG